>CALFNB010000001.1 GCA_937902425.1 uncultured Acetobacteraceae bacterium
ATCTTCCTCAAGCGCGCGCGCCTGAACGAAGTGCTGGTCATGGCGAATCCCGCCCTGCGCGATCGGGCCGCCGCCGAACTGGCCGCCGTGACACGCGCGGGAGGTTCCGCATTGGAGCTGGGCCTATGACAATACTCGACGCACAACACGATCTGCCGGCGTTCCGGCAGGCGTTGCGAGACTGGCTGGCCGAGGTCGTGCCGGCCGACTGGAAGGCTCGCATGGCACGGGCCTCCAATGAGGAGTTCATCGCCTTCCAACGCTGGTGGATGGCGGAGCGGAGCAAGGTTGGCCTCGCCATTCCGCACTGGCCGAAGGAGTACGGCGGCGCCGGGCTGACGTTACAGCACCTGATCGTCATCGCTGATGAGATGGCGCGGGCGGACTCACCGCAGGCGCGTATGTTCACCATTTCGCTGATCCATCTTCCCGGCACGCTCTTCCCGCACGGGACGGAGGCGCAGAAGCGCCGCTACCTGACCGGCGTGGCCAAGGGCGATGTCTGGTGCCAGGGGTTCTCGGAGCCGAACTCGGGGTCCGACCTCGCGTCGTTGCGCTGCCGGGCGGTTCGGGATGGCGATCATTATGTGATCAACGGGCAGAAGATCTGGTCGTCGTATTCGATGTACGCCGACCACTGCATATTGCTGACCCGGACCGATCCGGATGCGCAAAAGCACCGCGGGATCACCTATTTCATCATGGATATGCGGTCGCCCGGCGTCGAGGTGCGACCGATCCGACAGGCCAACGGCCGCTCCGAGTTCGGCGAGATCTTCCTGACGAATGTCCGGATCCCCGCCGAGAACATGATCGGGCGCGAAAACAACGGCTGGCGGATCGCGCAGGCGACCTTGGCCTCAGAGCGTGGCGTGATCGCGTTCGAAGGCGCGGAACGGCAGCGTTATGAAGTCGAAGCGTTCTACCGCCAGGCGCTGGAGAGTGACGCTGCCTGGCTTCACGATGATCAGCTCCGCCGCGAATTCATGGGTTTCCTCGCGGAGATGCAGGCGGGGCGGCGGCTGTTGCGACGCGTGCTTGAGGAGAGTGAATTGCCCGAAGCCTCGGCGAGCGTCCTGCCGTCGATCGTCAAGCTGTCCGCCACGGTGCTGCGGCAGCGGATCTGCTCGTTCATGACCCGGATCGCGGGGGTCGAGGGCCAGGAATTCGCCATGCTCGCGGAGGAGCCTTTTGGCAGCCCCATGTTCGATTTCCTGAGTGCGTTCTCCGGCACGATCGCCGGCGGGACAAATGAAATCCAGCGTAACATCGTCGCGGAGCGTGGCCTCGGTATGCCGCGGGTTTGACAACCCGCGCCACACCAACGTCACGACGGCCCGGCGGGTGAGCGGGTCAGCGGGTCAGCGGGTCAGCGGGAAATGGGCAAACATCCAGTATTATCAATAAACTACTGGAAGTCGAATGCGGACCTGGTCGAGTGGTCGTTGGCACGGATTGACCCGCCAACCGGGGCCCGCGCTACCCTCGATGCATGCGGAAGACATCAATCCCGGCCGAGGGTTCAACGTTGCTTGCCGCGACCCGGAGGGCTCGATTCAACCCATGTTCGACATCACGCATTCCCGCTATAAGCTCGGCTATGGCCCGAAGTCGACCTGGCGCGATATTCGGCCCGCCTGAGCCCCGGCAAGACCGCCTCACCTTGTCCCTCCAGCTCCGGAATCGACATGACGAACGTCCACGAAATCTTCGGAATCAACACCTACTCCTACACGATGACAGACTCCGCCGCCGGCTGCGTGCGGCGGCTGGCGGATCAAGGCTACATCGGCGTCGAACTGATGATGTATCCGGGTCACCTGTGGCCGGATCTCAACGCCGCGGGCCGGCGCGACCTGCGCCGCCTGCTGGAACAGCGGGGCGTGCGCCTGATCACGCTCAACATGCCGAACATCGATCTGAACGTCGCCGGCGCGTCACAAGAAATGCGTGACTACTCGCTCGGTCTGCTGTCACGGTTCGTCCAACTCGCGGGCGAACTCGGCGCGGCCGGCATCGTCATCGGTCCTGGCAAGGCCAACCCGTTGTTCGTACCACCGCGAGACTTCCTGCTCGGCCATTTCCATCGTGCCCTCGAGCGCCTGGCGCCGATCGCCGAGGCGGGCGGAACCAGGCTGCTGGTGGAGAACATGCCGTTCTGCTTCCTGCCCGACGCCAACTCGATCATGCGGGCGCTCGATGATTACGGAGACGATCGTATCGGCGTCATCTACGACGTCGCCAACGCCCATTTCATCGGCGAGGACCCGTGCTCCGGGCTGCGGCGTGTGCGCGACCGGCTCGGGCTGGTGCATCTCTCCGACACCAGCCGGGCGGTCTATAAGCACGACCCGGTCGGCGCCGGCGACGTGCCGTTCGCGGTGGTGCCGCCGGTGCTCGCCGAGGTCGGCTACAAGGAGATGCCGGTGCTCGAGATCATTTCTCACAACGCCGACGCCGATCTGCTGAACAGCGCGCGGCGCTTGGCCGTGATGGGATACCAGTAAACGAGGCGGGAAGCGCACGCTCAAGGAGTCGCGTCCACGCACTCGGTTCCTGAGCCGTGCTGAGTGTGACGCTCTGCTCGCCAATGCCGCCGACCATGTGCGCCCAGCGATCACGCTGGCCGTGGAGACCGGATTGCGGAAGGGGGAATTGTTCAGCCTGATGACCTTGGCGATCGACCTCGCACGCCGCGAAATCCGGCTCGACCAGACCAAGAGCGGTGTCCCTCGCCGTGTTCCGCTCTCGGACGCTGCCATCGCCACCATGAAGGTTCTGCCGGCCCAGCAGGGGCGACCCAAGACGCCTTACCTGATCGTGAAGGAGGATGGCACCCGCTTTCTCGATATGAAGAAGGGATTTGCCGCCGCATGTCGGCGGGCCAAGATCACGGGTTTCCTGTGGCACGACTTGCGCCACAGGTTTGCTTCGTGGTTCGTCCAAGCCGGTGGTGATCTCTGTCACCTGAGTCGCATCCTCGGTCACGCGACCGTCCAGATGACCACCCGAGCGACCTCCATGCCGAGCTTCGCCATGTGGCACAAAACCGGCCAAAGGAGCATCTGACCGATGCGGTCACCTGACCACCAAGGGAAGTTTCATCCAATGATTTCAATAGGCTGCTGGTGGGTGCAGTAGGACTCGAACCTACGGCCCGCTGATTAAGAGTTCCATCGCAGCGGTGACGATCTGCATCTTCTGATATA
>CALFNB010000002.1 GCA_937902425.1 uncultured Acetobacteraceae bacterium
CTCCGGCTCGGTGCTCGCCCGCCGCCGCCGTCGTCTGGGGGCGCTGGTGCTCAGCGACCGCACCGTTCCCGTCGATCCCGCCGAGATCGCGACCCTGCTTGCCGACACCGTCGCCGATCAGAGCCTGAAGCCGCTGAAGCCCACCGCCGCCGTCCAGCAGTTCCGCGCCCGGGTCGCACTGATGCGCGGGATCGAGCCGGACGCCGGCTGGCCGGACCTGTCGGACGCGGCGCTGATCGGTACCGTGCGCGACTGGCTCGCGCCGCATTTGCACGGCATGGCGCGGCTGGCGGATCTGGAGCGGTTGGACCTGCTGGCGATCTTGCGCGGCCTGCTGCCGTGGCACCTCGCCGCGCGACTGGACCAGGCGTTGCCGACTCATCTGACCCTGCCGCATGGCCGCGCGCCGGTGGACTATACCGAGCCGGTGCCGATCGCCGAGGCGCGCGCCCAGTCGTTTTATGGGATGGTAACGACGCCGGTGCTGGCGGAGGGGCGGGTGAAGTTGCGCCTCGCGTTATTGTCGCCGGCGGGGCGTCCCATCGCCGTCACCGCCGACCTCGCCGGGTTCTGGAACGGTGCATGGGCCGACGCCCGCCGCGACATGCGGGGCCGCTATCCGAAGCACGATTGGCCGGAGGATGGGGGTACCCCGTGATCCGCACACCCCATCGTCCGGCCTTTCAGAT
This sequence comes from uncultured Acetobacteraceae bacterium, assembly GCA_937902425.1. Classification (GTDB taxonomy): domain Bacteria; phylum Pseudomonadota; class Alphaproteobacteria; order Acetobacterales; family Acetobacteraceae; genus Rhodopila. The sequence goes on from CALFNB010000002.1 coordinate 690, forward strand.
GCCAGAACGCATGACAGAGCATTCATGAACTCTCGCCGAATGCATTCTTGTTGCGCGGCCTTACCGGTGCCATTTCCAGGTCGCCGCCGTCAAACCGCTGGGATTCCGTCGTTGCCGCAAGCCGTCCGCCATCTGACCGTTCTCGTCATCACCCTGCTTCTGGGCGGCTGCACCGCCGATGCGCGCGGTGCCCCGGACAGTTTCGCGCCGTTGGTAAGGAAAGTTCTCCCGTCGGTGGTCAATATTCAGGTGACCGAGTCGGTGCCGGGCAAGGACCTGCTGCGCGACCTGCCACCGGAGTTGCGCGATACCCCGCTCGGACGCGAATTCCGGCGTCGCTTTGGCGAGCGTCAGCAACACACGTTGGGCGCCGGCTCGGGCTTTATCATCGATCCCTCCGGCATCATCGTGACCAACAACCACGTCGTTGGCCATGCGGAAAAAATCATCGTGGCGCTGACCAATGGTCATCAATACCCGGCCAAACTAATCGGTCAGGACCAGTTGACGGACATCGCGGTGATCAAGGTCGTCACCAGTGAACCACTGGTCGCGGTGACCTGGGGCGACTCGCGGCAAGTACAGGTGGGGGACTGGGTTCTCGCCGCCGGCAATCCGTTCGGTTTGGGTGGCTCGGTCACCGCCGGCATCGTTTCCGCCGAAGGCCGCGATCTGGGCTCGGGGCCGTTCGATAATTTTCTGCAGCTCGACGCGCCGATCAACCCAGGCAATTCCGGCGGGCCGGTGTTCAATATGGACGGCCAGGTGATCGGGGTCAGCTCGGTCATCGTCTCGCCGACCGGTGCCTCGGTTGGCATCGGCTTCGCGATTCCCAGTGAGATCGTCAACCCGGTGATCCGCCAGTTGGTCGCCAACGGCAAAATCGAGCGTGGTTGGCTCGGCGTTTCGGTCGAGGACCGCGATGAGGGCGTGCTGATTTCGTCGGTCGATCATGCCGGCCCAGCGGCGCGCGCGGGGGTGCATGTTGGTGACGAGGTGGTGGCGATCAACGGGGCGACGATCAATACATCACGTGGCCTGATCCGCGTGGTGGCGGCGGTGACGCCGGGCGAGAACGCCCGCGTGACGGTACGGCGGGAAGGGCAGACGATGGAATTCCCCGTGGCGGTCGGGCTGCGGCCGGGCACGAAGGAAGAGTAGCGGAGACAAAGCATGCGAATACTCGTGGTGGAAGACGACAAGGATGTGGCGGGCTTCGTGGTGCGCGGCCTGAAGGAAACCGGCCATGTCGTGGACCATGCCGACAACGGCCGCGACGGATTGTTCATGGCGGCGAGCGAAAACTTCGACGCGATCATTCTGGACCGCATGTTGCCGGGAGGCATTGACGGGCTGAAAATCCTGGAGACGTTGCGCGCGCAGAAGAACGCCGTGCCCGTCATGATCCTGTCCGCCCTGGCCGACGTGGACGAACGGGTCAAAGGCCTGAAAGCCGGCGGCGACGATTACCTGACGAAGCCGTTCGCGTTCGCCGAACTGCTGGCGCGCGTCGAGGCGCTTGGCCGCCGCGGCAAAGCCGAGGTGACGCAGACCAAGCTGGTGGTCGAGGATCTTGAGCTCGATCTGCTGTCGCGTCAGGTGCGGCGCGCCGGCCAGAAGATAGACCTGCAGCCGCGCGAGTTTCGGCTGCTGGAGTATCTGATGCGCCATGCCGGTCAGGTGGTGACCCGGACCATGCTGCTGGAGGGCGTGTGGGATTATCATTTCGATCCGCAGACCAATGTGATCGACGTGCACGTGTCGCGGCTGCGGCAAAAGGTCGACAAGCCGTTTCCGGTCCCACTGATCCATACCGTGCGTTACGCGGGATATATGCTGCGCGCTGAAGGCGCCCCCTGAGCGGTGGGTGCTGGAGAGTGCGGGCGGGTGAGGCAGCGGTTCTGACGCCGCGCACCGCGTCACGCCGAATGACTGAGGCGACGGAATGATCGAGGCGGGTCTGTTCCGGTCGGCCGGGTTTCGTTTCGGACTCGTCTATGCGATCCTGCTGACCATCAGCGCCGCCGCGTTGGCGATGTTCCTGTGGTGGTTCACCGCCGGATTGCTCGACCGCCAGACCGCCTCGGCGATTCGCGCCGACGCGCAAGGCCTGATCGAGCGATTCGACGAGGGCGGGATTGAAGGCCTGGTCGGCACCATCGAGGATCGCCTCGCCGCCAATGTCGATGACGACGCGATCTATCTGCTGGTCGATTTGAACATGAACCGGGTCGCCGGCAATCTCGATACCTGGCCCTCGATCGTCGATAAACCGGGCGAGTGGCAGCAGTTCCAGGTCCGCCGTTCCGGCATGCGCTCGCTGGCGCTGGTGAACCGCTACGAGTTGCCGGACGGCTATCATCTGCTGGTCGGGCGCGACGTGCAGGTCAGAGTGCAACTGGGCAATCTGCTGACCGACGCATTGATCTGGGCTGTCGCCATTGTGCTCGCCATGGCGACCGCGGGTGCCGTCATCGTGCGCAGCCTGTTTCGCCGCACTGTCGCCAACGTCTCCGCCACCGCCGCCGCGATCGCCGCCGGCGACTTCGCGCAACGGGTCAAGGTCTCCGGCCGCGGCGACGAGTTCGATCAACTCGCCGAGGTCATCAACGACATGCTCGACCGCATCGGCCGGTTGATGGACGGCGTGCGCCAGGTGTCGAACGCCATAGCGCATGACTTGCGCACACCGATCACCCGCGCTCGCGGCCGCCTGGAAGAGGCCGCCCGCAACGCCGAATCGAACGCCGATTTGCACGCGGCGATCGATCGCGCGACCATCGACCTCGATGACATCGTCACGGTATTTCAGGCCTTGCTACGTATCGCCGAGATCGAGGCGGGCTCTCGGCGGGCATCGTTCCGACGGGTCGACGTGGTGACCGCGCTGGAAGGCGTCGCCGATTTGTACGGTCCCGTGGCGGAAGAAAAAGGGGTTGATCTAACAGTTTCTTATCCGCAACGATTAGAGATCAACGGCGATGCCGCGTTGATCCAGCAGGCTGTCGCGAACCTCGTCGACAACGCGGTCAAATTCTCGCCCGAGCAAGGGGTGGTGAAGTTGGCGGCGGCGGTCGAAGCGCATCGTATCCGGATCACCGTCACGGATCAGGGGCCAGGAATAGCGGAAGAAGATCGCTCTCGTGCCACGGAACGTTTCTATCGTGGCGATGCGGCGCGGGGCACGCCGGGCTCAGGCCTTGGCCTCGCGCTGGTGCAGGCGGTCGCGTATTTGCATGGCGGTGTCCTGCGACTTGAGGACGCGCGGCCTGGATTGCGCGCGACACTTGAACTGGCACATGCCGAGGAGGGCGATTGATAACGCCGCTTTCATCCCCGCACCACCATGGCGTGAGGCCGATTCTGGTAGCTGTGGAGCCATGATGCGAAACCGGCCCCCGCGGCTCAGCAAGGCGCTCCTGGCTGTACTGGGTGTAGCGCCGATGGGACTGGTCCCGTTCGGTCTGATGCCCGTCAGCATGGTCTCCATGGGCATGACCCAATTCGTCGTGACTCTGGCGTATGCGCAATCGCATGATCCGATCGTGACCAGCGATACGGCGGAGTATTGCGGTGTGCTGATGGACCGGATCAGCGGAATTACCCGCACCACGGCGATGCCTCCCCCCACCGAAGCGGCCGTGTTGTCCGAGGAGGGGGAGCGTATGTGCGTGCATGGGCAAACCCGCGGCGGGATTTTGCGGCTGCGGCGCGCCCTGGAAATCATGCGCCACGGCGAGGACTGACGCGCACGACCATGCGGCCGGGACTGGCTGGGGAAGCGCCGGGGCTTCCACCCCGGACCCCGACCAAGGGGGGCTGCCCCATAGGCACCAAGATAGTCTTTGACTCGGCTCGAATCGGTACGATTCGTAGCTG
>CALFNB010000003.1 GCA_937902425.1 uncultured Acetobacteraceae bacterium
CGCCGCCGGATTGGCCTTATCGGTCGCGTCATTCCAATTGAGCGCATTGGCGAAGTTACTATTGCTCGCCCCGGTCCAATAGAAATCGCGCTGGCCCGAAGCCACCGTATTGAAGCCGAGCACGTCGAGTTGCGTGAGGTCGACCGCGGTCAGGGTCTGGAAGGTGGCGCCCGGAGTATAGTATTCATTAAACGCATCATTCGGCGTCAGACCGGTCGAATTGAGAAAGTCGGAGGGATCGGAATTGATACCGTAGTCGGCGAGGACGATGTTACCGCCATCCACCGAAAAATACGCCGGTGTCGCGCCGGGCCAGACCTCCTGGATCAGTATCGTACCCGGACTGGTAAAGCGGTAAAGGTCGAATATGTTCGGCAAACTTGAATATGGTGGTCCCGCGGGAACGCGACCCATCGCGTGCGTCAGTTCGTGAAGCGCCACACCAACCAAAGCATCGGAAGGTATCGCACTGGAGAAATTCGCGAACCCATCCTCCGCGGAACTATTGCCGGCCAACAGACCAAACGCCTTCAACTGCGCGCCATAGACCGTCACCTGCGATTGCCCTTGATCGGTCGGGCCGGCCGGCAGCGAATTGAAATTCGGGTCGCCGGGCGCCGCGTTGGCGATCAGGTCAGACCGGACCGTCGAATAGGATACACTTTGAGCACCCTCCGCCGATGCATAGGCGGAACCATTGCCAATGCCGTATTCGTTGTATTGGATTTGCAGATTGATGGTGATCGGTTTGTCAACCGAGATCGCCTCGGCCAGCAGCGTCGCGGCCTGCTCCATCCCTGTCTGGAAGCTCGCGGGCGCCGCCAGGGCCGCCGCGTCGAACTCAAGATTGATGGTGAGATTGCCCGATGTGACCAGAACGGACTGACCGATCGTCGGCGCGGTCAGGGGCAGCGTGTTGGGGGGGAAGGCGTCGGTGACGATGGATTGAGCGGAAGTGCCTGACGCGGAGGCGGTTACCACCGCTCCGTTCTCGGGCACGCCAGGGGTCGGTACCTCCGCGATCATCGCGGGCCACATCACGGGGTCGGCCGTGGCGGCGAGGGTCCCCGTGTTCATGTCCAAAAGGTTGTTCGAAGCGCCATCGATAAGACCGGATCCGTCATCGAACAAGCTGGATCCATGGTGATTTTGAGCACCCATAGGCATAGCCCCGTCCCCCTTTTGTTTGTTCGTTCGACTACTTATTTAGCCATTTGACACCAGGTCGAGGCATGACACGTGCCCGTGCGGCACTGACAGGGTCAGGATGCGTGCGTGATCCCCCAAGTTGCCGTGCTCCAAACAACGACACTCCAATCTAATTTGGTGCCTGGGCGTATGTCAATCCGATCCGTTGCGACGGTCACTGCGATATAGTCAGGAATCTCCGTTCGCGCGAGGAACGGCCATTCGTTTCTATCTAAGGTTGAACAGGCCGCGTTCCAATGACGAACGCCGAGGAACCGGCGCGATCGCACGACCCAGGTCAGGGCGCGATAGGCAAGGGTGCTGGTTTGAAACCTGCTTTTCGCCGTACCCGCGAATTCCCAGCCACTGGACCTCCACCCCCGCCCGGCGTTAGCGTCTGTCCCGAGGTGCCGAAACAGGACCAACCGAGAACCAGGAGCGAGGCCCATGCTGTCGAAAGTAGAAAACGAGATCGTCACCCGGGTCGGCCCAGAAACGCCGATGGGGAACATGTTGCGGCGCTATTGGATGCCGGCGCTGCTCGCCAGCGAGATCCCCGGACCGGACTGCGCCCCCGCTCGCGTCCGCCTGCTCGGCGAGGACCTGGTCGCCTTCCGCGACAGCCAGGGCCGCATCGGCCTGCTGGACGAATTGTGTCCCCATCGCCTCGCCTCGCTGTACTTCGGACGCAACGAAGAATGCGGATTGCGCTGCGTTTATCACGGCTGGAAGTTCGACGTCGAAGGCGCCTGCGTCGACATGATGAACGAACCGGAAGAGCACGACTTCAAACATAAAATCCACATCAAAACCTATCCCACCATCGAACTGGGCGGCCTGATCTGGACTTACATGGGCCCGCCGGAGAAAATGCCGCCCGCGCCGAAATTCGCCTGGACCCAGGTCCCGGAATCACGCCGCCACGTGACCAAGGTGATCCAGGAGAGCAACTGGCTGCAGGGTCTGGAAGGCGGTCTCGACACCTCACACGCGCCGATCATGCACCGGGCGATCACGGAAAACACCACGCGCGGCGGGTTCAAACCGTCCAATCCGTTCGTGGCCGGCAAGGCGCCGAATCTGGTCGTCGACCTGACGGATTATGGCTATCAGTATGCTGGCGTGCGCGCGCTCGGCGAGTCGGAGATGCACATTCGCGCCTATCACTTCATCTTGCCGTTCCATCAGATCCGGCCATCGAAGTCGGAAACCGGCGCGGCGCTGGACGCCGGTCATATCTGGGTGCCGATGGATGACCATAACACGATGGTGTTTAATTGGATCTTCCTGAAGGATGGCGGTGCCCTCACCGAGGAAGACCGCCTGGAACGCAGCCTCGGCAACGGGCCGCTGCATGTCGATCAAACAACGTTCCGATCTTACGCCAATAAGTCCAACAACTATCTCATTGACCGCGACGTGCAGCGGAACGAAACCTTCACCGGCATCGAGGGCATCAACGCGCAGGATCGCGCGATCCAGGAAAGCATGGGCCCGATCGTCGACCGGTCGCGCGAGCATCTGGGACCGGCGGACAAGGCGATCATCCAGTGCCGCAAGAAACTCCGCGACGCGGTCCGCGCCGTGGAGGCCGGCGGCACGCCCGAGGGGCTCGGCACCACGTACTACCATCTGCGGGCGGGTGAAGGCGTGCTGCCGCGTGACGCCGACTGGCGCCAGGAACTGACGCCGACCATGCGCCCGGAGCAGATCCTGCAGACGGTGTGACGACGTTTCCGCGATGGTCCGGTCAGGTCATGACCGGACCTAATCCGCTTTGATGCCCTTCCGCTTCATGAACTCCGGAAACGCGTCCCTCGCCTTGGCCCCGCGCATCACCTTCGTGGTGTATTCGTACTCGGCCGCCCATTGCGCTTCCTGACTCTCACCTTTCTGCTTCAGCAACAGTGCCTTCACCCCCATCACCGCGCCGCGATGATTGCCGGCGATCGTTTTCGCCAGTTCCATCGTCTTGCTCCGTAATTGCGCGCGGAGAACGAGGTGATTCAGCAGGCCGATGCGATACGCTTCCTCGGCCTCCACGATACGCGCGGAGAACAACAGCTCCTTCGCCATCGGCCAGCCGATCTGACAGCCCAACGACCACGTGGAGTTGATGCGCCCGTACGCGGCGGCGAGGAAACGAAATTTCGTCCCCTCGCAGCCGATCCGCATGTCCAGTGACGACGCCAGCACGGCGGCACCGCCATACGCGAGACCGTTCATCATCCCGATCGTCGGCTTGGTGGACGCGGCGATCTCATAGCTGCGCCGCGGCGTCGCCATCTTGTCCAGCTCTTCCCGCGTGTAGCGCTTGTCGTCGTCCACCTGTTCCTGGATATCGCCACCCGCCGAGAACGCCTTTTCGCCAGCCCCGGTCACGATGATGCAGCCGATCGCATCGTCCGCGTTAAGTTGCTCCATCGCATCGCTCAGTTCGGCGCCGAGTTCGCGGTTCATCGCGTTGAGCTTTTCAGGACGGTTGAGGGTGACGATCCCGACCCCGTCCTCACGGTCGAGCAGAATGGTTTCGTAAGGCATGGTTTCCTCCCGTGATTGTCGCGACCGGCGCCCGCCGGATCATTCGTCCGCACAGTGCTGAAATGGCGCGCGAACGCAAGTCCGCCATGGCCGCGCGGCGGAAGCCATCGGCCCCGAACTCGCGACCCCGGACTCGTGACCCCGGACTCGTGACCCCCTGGCGGCGGCCCAGGTGAGCCGATAGTCTGCGTTCAACCACCTGTTTTGGGGAAACACCAATGCCTGAGTTCACGCGCCGCACTCTGTTTTCCGCTCTGGCCGCGAGCCCGGCCGCGATGGAGCTGATCGCCAGCACGCTGGCGCACGCGGCTGATCTGGCGGCCTCGGGCCTGGTCGGGGAGCTTCAGGGCCCGACCATGATCACCGACCCCGCGCAATGGCCGAAGCAGTTCAACGAGGCGCCGATGCTGGCCGAGCTGGTGAAGGCCGGCAAACTGCCGCCCGTGGAGCAGCGCATTCCGGCCGAGCCCATGGTCTGGAAGCCGTTGAACGAGATCGGCAAATACGGCGGCACCTGGCGGCGCGCCTTCACCGGACCCGGCGATGGCGAGAACGGCAATCGCATCCAGTCGCAGGACAAGCCGCTGTTCTGGAGCGCCGACGGAAACAAGATCGTGCCGTGCGCCGCCAAGGGGTACGAACTCAGCGATGACGGCAAGACCTATACGTTGTTTCTGCGCAAGGGCATGAAATGGTCCGATGGCGCACCGTTCACCGCCGACGACTGGATCTTCTGGTTCGAAGACATCTACGGCAATCCCGAGGTCGTTCCGACTCCCACCCCCGAAATGCGGCCCAAGGGAAAGCCGGGCAAAATGGTCAAGGTCGATGAAACGACCGTGCGGTGGGAATGGGAAGTTCCGTATTTCCTGTTTGAGGACATCATGGCCGGCGACACCGCGATGGGCGGCGGTCAGGCGGTGCGGCAGGCCGCGAAGATCAGTTTCGGCGGCTATTCTCCCGCGCATTACCTGAAGCAGTTCCTGCCGAAATACTCGTCGCTCGAGGCGGTGAACGCCCGTGCCAAACAGGAAGGTTTCGAGAACTGGGTGCAGATGCTGCACTTCAAGAAAGACTGGGAACTCAACCCCGATGTGCCGGTCCTCGGGCCCTGGCGCACGGTGCGGCCGATCAACAATCCGATTTGGTTGCTGGAACGCAACCCTTATTATTATGCCGTGGATACCGCGGGCAATCAGCTGCCCTATTTCGACAAGGTCCAGTTCACCCTCGCGGAAAACCTTGAAGTCGTGAACCTGCGCGCGATGGCCGGCGAATATGATGAGCAGGAACGCCATATCGATCTGGGTAAGCTGCCGGTGCTGCTGGAAAACCAGACCAAGGGCAAATACAAAGTACATCTCGATCTGGGATTCGCTGGCTCCGACTTCATGTTTCATGTCAATCAAAGCGTCACCGATCCGGAAATGCGCAAATGGCTGACCAACGCCGATTTCCGCCGTGCCTTGTCGCTTGGCATCGATCGCGACCAATTGAACGAAACCTTCTGGCTGGGCGTTGGCACTCCCGGCTCGCCCTCGCCGGGGGAGAGTATGCCGCAAAGTCCGGGTAAGGAATGGCGCACGAAATGGTCGACATTGGATGTCGCCCAGGCCAACAAGATGCTGGACGGCATCGGATTGGCCAAAAAGGATTCCGACGGGTTCCGGGTCCGCACCGATAACGCCGAACGGTTACGGATTCAGATCATCGCCATCCAGGCCTTCCTGCCGTACCCGAAACTGTCCGAAATGGTCGCCGACCAGTGGCGCAAAATCGGCATTCAGGGCGACGTGAAGGAAATGGAGCGTGGGCTTGGTTTCACCAAGGCGAACAACAACGACTATCACATGTTCGTCTGGAACAACGGTGGCACCGAACTATTGTACCTGTTCCCAACCTGGGCCATACCGGTCACCGCCGACAGCATCGCCATGGGCCCGGTCTTCGGCAAATACTTCGCGTCGGGCGGCACGCAGGGTGTCAAACCGGACGATCCAAACATCCTGAAAATCTGGGAACTGTATGACGAGGCGGCCGGCCTGAAAGCCGAGGGCCGTAATAAGAATGCCCAGGAGATCTGGAAGATATTGGTTGACGGGCAGTATGGGATTGGGACGGTGGGGCAGTCGCCAGCTGGGCTTGGCGTGCGTCTCGTGTCCGACCGTCTTGGCAATATCGCCGCGCGAGTCTGCAACGCGCAACATTGCCGGACCCCCGGCAATTCGCACCCGGAAACCTGGTATTTCAAGAGCTGATCGATGCTGGCTTATCTGTTGCGGCGGCTCGGGCTGGCGGCGATCACGGTCGTCGCCATCACGCTGGTGACGTTCACCATCCTGCAACTGCCGCCGGGAGATTTCGTCGATGCCTATGCCGCGCAGGCGGCACTGTCCGGCACCGCGATTTCCGCCGCGGAGGCCGACGCGCTGCGACTGGCGTACGGTCTGAATCAGCCGCTGTATGTTCAGTACTTCAAATGGCTTGGCATGGTCGCGACCGGAAATTTCGGCCGGTCCTTCGAATACGGCAGACCCGTGACCGAGGTCATCGGCGACCGCTTATGGTTGACGGTGTTGCTGTCTCTGGGCTCCATCGTCGTGACCTGGGGACTGGCATTGCCGATCGGGATTTATTCCGCCGTACGGCAATACTCGATCGGCGATTATGTGTTCACGCTGCTGGGGTTCATCGGTCTGGCGGTGCCGAACTTTCTGCTGGCGCTGATCGTGATGTATTTCGGCCTGCGCTGGTTCAATCTGAGCGTGGGCGGTCTGTTTTCCGCCGATCAGCAACTCGCGCCCTGGTCGTGGGAAAAAGTCTATGACCTGATCTGCCATTTGCCGGTGCCGATGCTGATCCTGTCGCTGGCGGGCACCGCGCAACTGGTGCGCATCATGCGCGCCAATCTGCTGGATGAGCTGCGCCGGCCCTACGTGATGACCGCCCGCGCCCGCGGCCTGCCGGAGCGCAAGGTCATCTTTCGCTACCCGGTGCGCGCGGCGCTGAACCCGTTCGCCTCCACCATCGGCTACCTGCTGCCGTTCACTGTCTCCGGCAGCGTGATCATCTCGGTCGTGCTGAGCCTGCCCACCGTGGGGCCAGTACTGCTGCGATCGTTGCTGTCCCAGGACATGCTGCTCGCGTCCACCATCATCCTGATGTTGGGCGTACTGACCGTGATCGGCACTCTGCTGTCGGATTTGCTGCTGATGTGGATCGATCCGCGCATCCGGCTCGGCCAGTTGAAATGAGCGATACGCTGGCCGAGAGCCGGGTCGCGGTCGCGACTCAGCGGCAACTCATCTGGTGGCGCTTTCGCAAGCACAAGCTGGCGGTGGTCAGCGCGATCGTCGTCGGGCTGTTCTACTTTGTCGCGCTGTTCGCCGACACGATCGCCAGCACCGAGCCGTTCGATACTCAGGCGGCACGAGGCTACGTGCCGCCGCAGCCGATCCACTGGTTCGATGCCGAGGGCCATTTCCACCCTCAGGTGTTCGCGCTGAACGGCAAGCGCGATCCACGCACCTTCAAATTGTCCTATCTCCCTGATCCCGGCGAGCCGCGCGATCTCATGTTGTTCGGACATGGCTATGCGTACCGGCTGTTCGGGCTGATTCCGACCGACATTCATTTGCTCGGTGTCAGCGACCGCAAACCGGAGAATTCTTTGTTCCTGCTTGGTACCGATCAAACGGGACGCGACGTGTTCTCGCGCCTGGTGCTGGCGACGCGGACCTCGCTGACCATCGGGCTGGTCGGCGTCAGTCTCAGCCTGGCGCTGGGTGTTCTGCTTGGCGGCATCTCCGGTTTGTATGGTGGAGCGGCCGACCTGATCATCCAGCGCGTGATCGAAATCCTGCGCTCGATCCCGACGATCCCGCTGTGGATGGGCCTCGCCGCCGCGGTGCCCGCCTCCTGGTCGCCGCAACAGGTGTATTTCGCGATCACCATCATCATTTCGCTGATCGGTTGGACCGAGCTGGCACGGGTGGTGCGCGGCCGTTTCCTGGCGTTGCGGGAGGAGGATTTCATCACCGCCGCGGTGCTCGCCGGCGCGTCGCACATGCGTATCATCTTCAAACACATGGTGCCGTCGTTCCTGTCGCACATCATCGCCGCGGTCAGCCTCGCGTTGCCGGCGATGATCATCAGCGAAACGACCTTGTCGTTCCTTGGTCTTGGCCTGCGCCCGCCGGCGATTTCCTGGGGCGTGCTGCTGCAGGATGCGCAGAACCTGCAAACCCTGGGCCTGGCACCGTGGCTGTTGGTTGTCGCGCTGCCGGTGATCGTTGTCATCCTGGCGTTCAATTTCCTCGGCGACGGATTGCGCGACGCGGCCGACCCCTATGGCTGAGCCGATCCTTCAGGTCCGCGGCCTGAGCACATACTTCTTCGCCGACGAGGGCGTCGTCCGCGCCGTCGATGGCGCCTCCTTCGATCTGTATCCGGGCCGCACCCTCGGTATCGTCGGCGAGTCCGGGTGCGGCAAAAGCGTCACCGCCCGCTCGATCTTACGGATCGTCGAACGTCCCGGCCGGATCGTTGGCGGCGAGATATTGCTGCGCCGGCACAGTGGTCAGGTCGTGGACCTTGTCACCCTGCCATCCGACGGTTCCGCCATGCGGCAAATCCGCGGCGGCGAGATCGGCCTCGTGTTCCAGGAACCCATGAGCTCGCTGTCGGCGTTCCACACCGTCGGTGTCCAGTTGATCGAAGCGATCCGGCTCCACTCGCCGCTGTCAAAGAAAGCCGCCCGGGCACGTGCGATTGAACTGCTGGCGCTGGTTGGAATTCCACGGCCGGCGCATCGTATCGATGCCTATTCGTTCGAGCTGTCGGGCGGGTTGCGCCAGCGCGTGATGGTTGCCCTGGCGCTCGCCGCCGAGCCGCATGTGCTGATCGCGGATGAACCAACGACGGCGCTGGACGTGACCACACAGGCGCAAATCCTGGAACTGATCGCGCGGCTGCAACGCGAGCGCGACCTCGCGGTGATTCTGATCACGCACGACATGGGCGTGATCGCCGAAATGGCCGACGACGTCGTGGTGATGTATCTCGGCCGCGAGGTGGAGAAAGGTCCGGTCGACGCGATCTTCCACGCGCCGCGGCATCCCTACACGCAATCGCTGTTGCGCTCGATCCCCAGCGTGCTGGCCGAGCCGCGCGCCCGGCTGGCGACGATTTCCGGTTCGATCCCGCATCCATTGGCGCGTCCCGCCGGCTGCCCGTTCCACCCGCGCTGCCCCGACGCGATGCCAGGACGTTGCGATGCCGATGTGCCGGTCGAGGTCTCCTTCGCCGACAATCACGTGACCGCGTGCCATCTGTACACCGAGCCCGTGGCATGACCACGCCGGTCCTGGAAGTCCCCGTCTTGGAAGTCCGGGGCCTGCGCAAGCATTTTCCCATTCGCCAGGGGTTGCTGGGGCGCGTGACCGGCCAGATCCGCGCGGTCGATGATGTATCGTTCAGCATCGCGCATGGGGAAACTCTGTCGTTGGTTGGCGAGTCCGGGTGCGGCAAGACCACGACCTCACGCTGCATCCTGCGGGCAATCGCGCCGACATCGGGAAAGATCCTGTTCCGCGATGAACACGGTGACGCGATCGATGTCGCCGGCCTGGATCGCAAGGGTTTGCGCCCGTTACGCCGGCGCATGCAGATGATCTTCCAGGATCCGTTCTCCTCGCTCAACCCGCGCATGACGATCGCGGAAATCATCGGCGAGCCGCTGCTGGTGCAGGGCATGCGCGACACGCGGGAACGCGAGACACGGGTTGCCGATCTGCTGCGGCTCGTGCGTCTGCCGGCGGCGTATCTGAACCGGTTTCCGCATGCGTTTTCCGGCGGGCAGCGGCAGCGGATCGGGATCGCTCGCGCGCTGGCGCTGAACCCGTCGCTGATCGTCGCCGACGAGCCGGTCTCCGCGCTGGATGTTTCGGTGCAGGCGCAGATCGTTAATTTGATGCTGGATCTGCAGGATCAGCTTGGCCTGACCTATCTGTTCGTCGCGCATGACCTTTCGGTGGTGAAACATGTCAGCCACCGGGTCGCGGTGATGTACGCCGGCCGCATCGTCGAAACCGCGCCCACGAAGCAGTTGTTTACATCCCCAAAGCATCCGTATACGGAGGCTCTGCTGTCCGCTGTTCCGGTGCCCGATCCGCGGCGCCGCGCGCACCGGATCGTGCTGGAGGGCGATGTCGCCGACCCATCCAACCCGCCACCAGGCTGTCATTTTCACCCGCGCTGCAAATATGCGACAGAGCAATGCCGGACCGAGGTCCCCGCTCTGACCGAAATCGAACCCGGTCACGCGGTCAGTTGCCTCCGCGCCGCCGAGTTGTCCCTGCGAGGCGTCGCCTCAGGTTCATAAGGAGAAACCGCAATGCCCAACTGGAATACGCGTCAGGTCGGCCGCACCGCGTTGCGAGTGACGGAAATCGGTCTCGGCACCGCGACGATGGCCGGACGGCGGTTCACCATCGATCAGGCCACCGGCCAGTCCATCGTGCGCGCCGCCTGGGACGCCGGGATTCGTTATGTCGATACGGCACCGTTTTACGGCGTCGGCGCCGCCGAACACCGGGTTGGCGATGCCCTGCGCGCGGAATCTCGAGAATCCTGGGTGTTGTCCACCAAGGTCGGCCGCCTGCTGAAGCCGCACACCGGTCCGGGACGCAGCGCGGACGGCGGCTTGTCGATCTTCCCGTTCGATGTGGTGTACGATTATTCGTATGACGGCATCATGCGCTCCGTCGAAGACAGCTACCATCGACTGGGCCTTGCGAAAGTCGACATTTTGTTCGTGCACGACATCGGTGTCGTGACGCACGGTGTCGAGGGCAACGCGCATCACATGAAAATCCTGCGCGACAGCGGCTATAAGGCGCTCGATGAACTGAAGCGCACCGGCGTTTGCAGCGCCTTTGGCCTCGGCGTGAACGAGAAGGAAGTCATCCTCGACGTGATGGAATTCGGCGACTGGGACGTGTTCCTGCTGGCCGGCCGCTACACGCTGCTGGAACAAGGGCCGTTGGATGACCTGTTGCCGTTGTGCGAGAGACGCGGCGCCTCGATCGTGGTCGGCGGTCCGTTGAACTCCGGCATCCTGGCCGGCCGCGATACCTGGAATTACGCGCCCGCGCCGGCGGAGATCGTGGACCGGGTGAAACGGATCCAGGCGGTGTGCGACGCGCACCATGTGCCGCTGGCGGCGGCGGCGTTCCAGTTCCCGCTGGCGCATCCCGCGGTTTGCGCGATCATTCCGGGTCCGCGCGACGCGGCCGAGTTCAACACGAACGTGCCACTGTTCACCCATCCCATCCCGGGTGCATTATGGAGCGACCTGAAAACCGCGGGACTGATCCGCCAGGACGCGCCAACACCCGCATAAGACCAACGCCCGCATAAGATTGGGCCAAAATAACACGGAGGATACGACCATGATCGCATCGTCTCGTCGCCGTTTCGTGCAAATGACCGTCGGTGTCGCGGCACTCGGCCGCTCCGCCGCGGCGCAGCAACCGGCGGGGATACCACCCAGTACGGTCACGACACCGCCGCGAGAGTGGGGACACCATGCGCCGCCGGCGATCTACCCCGATCCGGACGTCATCGTTGTCGATCCGGCGTTCGCCGCGTACCGCGTCGGCAACGCCGGCCTGCATCGCGTGGCGACCGGCTTTCAGTGGGCCGAAGGTCCGGCATGGTCGAGCCAGGGCCACTATCTGGTGTTCAGCGACGTGACCGGAGACACCCAATATCGTTTCAACTGGGACGATCAGCGGATCACCGCATTTCGAAAACCGTCGTGGAACAGCAACGGCAATGCGTTCGATTTCCAGGGACGGCAACTCACGGCGCAGGATTACCATCGCCGCGTGGTGCGCTGGGAACATGACGGATCGATGACGGTGATCGCCGATCAGTTCGATGGCAAACCGCTCAATTCGCCCAACGATCTGGTCGCGCATCCGGATGGATCGATCTGGTTCACCGACCCTCCGTACGGCGACCGGCTCTCCGAGGGCCGGCCGGACGATGCCGGCGGCCCAGCCAACGCGGCGGGGAAATTCAACCCGCGAACCGGTGCCGAAAACGTCGTCACCGCGGTGAAACGCGAGCTGCCGAACGCGGTCTATCGCTGGGATCCATCAGGGAAACTAGAAGTGGCGATCCCCGAAGCCGACCTCGCCGATCCGAACGGGATTTGTTTCGCACCCGATTATAAGACGCTGTACGTGATCAGCACCGGCAAGGGGCCGGGCGACAGCGGACCCGGCGGCAACCGCTCGATCTACGCGTTTGATGTGAATGGCACGACGCTCGCTGGCAAACGCGTGTTCACCGACATGAAAGTCGATGGCGTGCAATGCGGGCCCGATGGGATGCGCGCCGACGCCTTCGGCAACATGTGGTGCAGTTCGAACGCGCCGTTGGGATACGCGGGGGTGCTGGTATTCGCGCCCGACGGCAAGTTGATTGGGCGCATCCGGTTGCCGGAAGTTTGCGCCAATCTGGCCTTTGGCGGACCCAAGCACGACCATCTGTTCATGACGGCCTCGCAATCGCTGTATATGCTGCGCGTCGGTGTGCAGGGGGCGGCGCCGGGATAGTCCCCGCGCTGGGAAGTCAGGGCGCGAACGCGGTCTTCACCCGGACATATTCCAGCCGGTACGTGCCGCGAACGAACGGGGCGGTCGCACCGGCGCCCAGAAGCGCGCGCTCGAGCAGAATGTCGGTCAATGCCTCGGGATCGGTCGCCTCGACCATGATGAAACACGACGGCGGCGGCTGGATGTCGGTGCGGTCCTTGGTCTCGGTGGTGCGGATCAGCGAGGCCGCGGTATCGCCCTGACACAGGTGCGCGCCGGTGACCCTCCGCGCCTGCGCCGCCGCGCGCACCATGGCGCGGACGGCGATCAGATGCTGGGCGTCGCAATCGAAACGAATCGTCAGCATGGCGCCGCCCATGCCGGGCCCATGGCTGACCAGAACGCGCGATAACGCCCGGAACGTATTGGTGAACTTCGCGGTCGTGGCCTTGGTAGCGGCCGTTGGGTCGTTCAATCGGTCGGCGTAACCGGAGCCTTGCAGCACCTGCATCGTATCGGCTTCGTACAGCGTGAAGAACTCCGGATGCGTCGCGGTGCCGGCGGCGATGTAGCGCCGGCCGCGGCGGAAGCCGGGGATGCCAACGCGTTCCGGCATGTGTTCGTTGACATGCCAGTCGTAAAATTGCTCACGCGCGTCTGGTTCGATGCCGTTCCAGATCGCCACCACTGCTTCACCCGCCAGCATGCATCGTCTCCCATGAAATCGCAGGTAGTTACACCACGGCGGTTCGGCTGTCTCCTAATATCGCCTCGAGCCACTCCGCTCGCTCGAAAACCGTATCGATATTGTACTCCGAAAGGCGTTCACCATGCGCGGCGTCGTTTCTTAAGCTGTACCAGCCCGCTATTTCGCCGCGGACTGATTTGTTCCCGACTCCCGGCAACGCCAGCTCCATCCGCTTCTCAAATTTCTGTTCACGCAACGCGCGCCTCCGCGTTTCCGTTTCCATCTTAATCGCCGCCAGTTCATTGATGCGATTTTCGATTTGCCCGAAGATCAGAACGAAAAAAGCGGCATCGATGATAAGAGCGTCACGGTCCAGGGCCACGATAATGGCGTCTTCCGCCGAGAAGTCGTACCCATCTTCGAGAATTCGATAGATTCGACTGGATGTCCTTCTGTATGCGGCCCGTAATTCGCCCAGAGAAATGCTGGCACTCATTCCAAAAGTTCAGCCAGCCGCTCCGGTATGAAGACAGGCTGATGCAGGCGATCAGCGGGCCTCACGATGCGCCAGTCGCTATGTTCCTCCAATGGAGAGGAAAGATCCATCAGCATGAACAGACGACGTCCACCTGCTTTAGGAAAGAGATGCAGGTCCAATCGCCCGTTCGCGCCGATGATCCAGAGCCCGCGGGGAAGGATCATGGCAACTGGATGACCCGACCGTTCGATCCGGAGAATGTCAATCGGGGGGACATCCTCCGGGCGCAGCCCGGATTGTTGGACCCGTTCCTCACCGGATTGCTGTTTACCAGTCCGATCATAGGAATAGCCTGGGCCCAGAGCGCGCTCGATCTGGCTGTACAGGTCATGCACGCGTGACTGCCAATCCCGTAATCGCCGGAGAGTCGTCTCCGGGGTTGGCGGTTCTCTGGTCTCGGCGATCGTATCGGCGACCACGTTTCCGATCACGGCCAACTTTCCTCATGTTACGGCTCAGCATCGAGATTCTCGCGGGTCAAGAAGACAGAAGATATAGGACGCTATCAAGGTTGTCACAACCTTTCCGTGCGTGTGCCTTGACGACGACGCCCGTGCTGCCACCCTCGCCTGACCCTTCAAAGGAGAC
>CALFNB010000004.1 GCA_937902425.1 uncultured Acetobacteraceae bacterium
ATGGTTCCAAGGGCCACTGCCCTTGGCGGAGGTCCAGGAGGCAGCGCCTCCTGGTGGGGCCGGGGCAAAGCCCCGCCGCTTCCTACGGACCGGAACCGCTCACGTCGGCGGCGACGATGCGCTTGCGCCCGTCCACCGTATCCAGCAGCAGCGCGCCATCCTCATCGAGGCCGGCGAACAGGCCTTCCTCCGCCCGGCCGCCGATACTGGCCCGCAGCGGGGTGCCAATCGGGTGGGCGCGGGCGAGCCAGGCGGCGCGGATCGGCTCGAAGCCATGTTCGGTCCAGGCCTCGAGATACTTCCCCAGACTGTCCAGCAGGATGTCGCGCGCGCCGTCCACGGTCGCGATGCCGCCGGCCCCGACCAATGTCGAGGTCTTGTAGGGAGCGTTGCGCGGTGCCTCCAGCACGTTCACGCCGATCCCGATAATCTGCGCGCCGTCAACGCTTTCCACCAGAATGCCCGCGATCTTGCCGTCATGGACCAGCACGTCGTTGGGCCATTTCAATGTCGCCTTGCATTGCTTCGGCAACAGCGCGTCGATCGCGTCGGCCACCGTGATCGCCGTGACGAAGCTCAGCTCCGAAGCCCGTTCGGGCGCCAGGTCCAGGCGCAGCAGCACCGACAGATAGAGGTTCCCCGGCGGGCTGAACCACGTCCGGCCGAACCGTCCCCGTCCGGCGGCCTGCTCATCGGCGTGGATCACGGTACCGTGTGGCGCGCCTGAAGCCGCGAGCCGCCGCGCCTCATCGTTGGTGGAGCCGAGACGCTCGTGGTGCTGGATGTTGAACATGGCGTTCACCCGGTGCCACCCCGGGGGCCGCCCCGGGGTCCGGCGGTGATCGGGAGCATGAGGTTGCCACGATCGGCGACAGAAGGCGTCACTCGCATATGGACGACGGGGCTGATCGTGGCCCACGCGCCACATTTCGGTCGTGGAATCGCCGCGAAAGGATGCGGTAATACCAATGTCGCAAATGATCGTATCTCAACCGAGGAAATTTCTCGTGCGCCGCTCATTCCTTCTCGCCCCTTTCGTCTGGGCTTTGCCCGCGCGGGCCCAGAAGGCGGTTCCGCCGTCCTTGCTGGAGCGCGGGGCGAAGCTGCTGGCCACCCTGATCCAGTCCGCGCGGGAAACCGCGATCACCAATGGCGTGAAAACCATGCCGCCGCGGATCCACAGCGCGCTGCTCGGCTTCTTTCCCGACGCGGTGCTCCGCAAGGTGCGTTACGCCACCGGTAATGTGGACAGCATCACCATCCCGGGTCTCGCGATGAGCTATGGCCACATCGATGCCATCACGCTGATCGACGTGATCTTGTTCCGCGACGATCACGCGGCCAACACCGACGCCAAACTCTGGGCTCACGAGCTGACCCACGTCATGCAATACGAGCGTTGGGGAGCCGATGGTTTCGCCACCCGCTATCTCCAGGATTATAACGCGGTCGAGCAAGAGGCGCGCGACAACGCCGACCGCTACGTGAGCTGGAGCGAGCACGCGCACCTGTGATCATCACCCTTCCGGGTTGAAACCCATGATCCGCGCGAATCGTTCCCGGTAGGCCGGCCAGACCTCCGGGTTGATCAGCCGCGGCGGCTTTTTGCCGTCCAATAGGTCCAGCGCCTGCTCGGCCGCGATGCGGCCCATGTTCGCCCGCGCCTCGATCGTGGAGCCGGCGACGTGCGGACTGACCATGACGTTGTCGAACGCCATCAGCGGGTGATCGTGCGGCGGCGGCTCGTCTTCCCATACATCCAGGCCGGCGCCGGCGATCTGCTTCTCGCGCAGTGCCTCGGCCAGCGCTTCCTCGTCATGGATGAAGCCGCGCGCGGTGGTGATGAAGTAGGCCTCGGGTTTCATGCGCGCGAACTGCGCCGCGCCCATCATCTTCCGGTTCTGCTTCGTCAGCGGGCAATGCACCGACACGTAATCCGATTGGGCGAGCAACTCGTCGAGCTCGACCTTGTCCGCGCCGCGCGCCTTGATCTGTTCGGCGGTGAGGAAAGGATCGTAGGCCAGCACCCGCATGTTGAAGGCAGCGCGGCAGATCGCCGTCAGCCGTCCGCCGACATTGCCGATGCCGAGCACGCCGACCGTGCGGCCGTTCAGCTCCCGCCCGATATAGGTCGAGCGGTCGATCGGCTGACCGGTCCGCGCCTGGCGGTCGGCCTCAACGATGCGCTTCGACAACGTCAGCATCATGGCCAGCGCGTGCTCGGCGACCGCTTCCTTGTTGCCGCCGGATTGATTGACGACGGCGACCCCGGCCTCGGTGCAGGCATCGACGTCGATCGTGTCGTAGCCCGCGCCGTTGGAGGACGCGGCGATCAGGTTCGGCGTCCGCGCGAGCAGTGCCGCGTTGACCTGAAAATGCGGCGCGATGATCTGGCGTGACGCGCCGATCTGATACAAATGCGCCTGGGTCAGCACCGGCACGACCAGATCGTCCGGGCTGTCGTTCTCCAGTTTGTCCAGTTGCACGTCCGGACGCTTCGCCAGTACCGTCGGATACACCGCGGACGGCAGGTATTTCACATAGAACACGCGTTTGGTATTCGGTGCCATGGTGGTTCCCTCCGGTGTTTCCCGTCATGGTAGCATGGAGACCGCACAGGCGAGAAATCCCCCCCAATGCCACCGCCGTTGCCATTACCGCGTAGCAGCTACGCCGAGACCGCGCGGCCCGCGCCCGAGACACCGCCGTTGGACGGCGATCGATCGGTTTCCATCGCGATCGTCGGTGGCGGCTACACCGGATTGTCGGCGGCCTTGCACCTCGCGGAGCAGGGTGTCGAGGTGGCGGTGCTGGAGTCGCACGAACCAGGCTGGGGCGCCTCCGGCCGCAATGGCGGCCAGGTCAATCCGGGCCTGAAAGCCGATCCGGATCAGGTGCTCGCCGATTTCGGACCGGACCTGGGCGCGCGCATGTTGGACCTGTCGGGCAATGCGCCGAACGTCGTGTTCGACCTGATCCAGCGGCACCAGATCGCCTGTGAGGCATTGCAGTCCGGCACTTTGCGCACCGCGCCGCGGCGCCGTGACCTGAACGGCATCCGCGTGACGGCGGAGCAATGGATGCGCCGGAGTGACAGGGTCAGTTTCCTCGATCGCGAGGTGATCGGCGGGCTGACGGGAACCCGGCGATATCTCGGGGCGATGCTGGACCGGCGAGGCGGGCAACTCAATCCTCTGGGCTTCGCGCGCGGTCTCGCCGCCGCGGCGATGAACGCCGGTGCCGCGGTGCATGGCGGCACGCCGGTGTCACGGATCAGCAAGCACGGCGGGCGCTGGTGGCTGACGACACCAACCGGCACCGTGACCGCCGCGAAAATCGTGCTCGCCACCAACGGTTATACCGGCGACCTCTGGACTGGTCTGCGCCGAAGCATCGTGCCGGTTTACTCCGCGATTGTCGCCAGTGAGCCGGTGTCCGACGACGTCATGCCGACTCGTTCGTCACTGTATGAGATGGGCAACATCACCGTGTATTACCGCAAGGATCGTGACAACAGGATCCTGATGGGCGGCCGTGGCGTGCAACGCGACGTCGCGCGGCCGGAGGAATTGCGCCACCTGATCGACTACGCCATTCGGCTTTGGCCAGGCTTGCGCGATGTGCGGTGGACGCATGCGTGGAGCGGGCAACTCGCGATCACGCGGGATCATTACCCGCACGTCCACGAGCCCGATGAAACCGTCCTGGTGTGTCTTGGATATAATGGGCGCGGCGTGGCGATGAGCACGGCGATGGGGTCGGAACTGGCACGCCGGGTAATTGGCGGGCGCGACGCGGAGATCGCGATGCCGATCACGGGTATCCGGCAAATCCCGTTGCATGGGCTGTGGAAATCCGCGGTCCAGGCGCGCGTCATCCATGGCGGAGTGCGCGACTACCTGGGGCTTTGACCGATTTCCCGAAGTGCTGAGCGTACAACTTAAGCGTATTCGACTAATCGCCACTCGTTTCGAATCCCGCCAACTCCCGCCATTCCGATTCCGTTACCGTTTTCACCCCAAACTCCTGGGCTTTGCGCGCTTTCGACCCCGCATCGGCGCCAACCACCACGAGGTCGGTTTTCTTTGAGACACTGTCGGTGACCTTCGCCCCCAGAGCTTCCGCGCGCGCCTTCGCCTCCGGCCGCGTCATGGTTTCCAACGTCCCGGTGAACACGATCGTTTTGCCGGCGACCTGACTGTCGGTTGCCTCCGGCCTCGCGGCGTCTTCAATCGTCAGGTGCGCGGCCAGTTCGTCGAGTGTGGCGACATTGCGCGGCTCATCGAAGAAGTCCGCCAGCTCCTCGGCGATCGCCGGCCCGATCCCGACGATATCGCCAAGCGTGCCGCGCGCCTCGGAGCCGATGACCGTCGCCGCGATCATGCCGCTCCGCCATTCCTCGAACGTGCCATAATGCCGCGCCAGCAGCCGAGCGTTCGCCTCGCCGATCCGGCGGATGCCAAGCGCGTAGATGACACGTTCAAGCGGAATGCGGCGCCGTGCCTCGATCGCGCGCGTCAGATTGCGGGCGGAGAGTTTACCCCAGCCGTCGCGACCCGCGATCTCCGCCTCGCGTTCCGGCAGCCGAAACAAATCCGCCGGGCTGTGCAGCCAGCCGGCCTGGTAAAACTCGCGGATCGATTTTCC
>CALFNB010000005.1 GCA_937902425.1 uncultured Acetobacteraceae bacterium
GCCACCCGCTCGCCACGGCGAGGAGTCCGGTTGCTTCGGTTCATGTTCCACGTATAGCGGCCTCCGAGGCAACCGCGGGCCGCGATCAGGGTTAGATGTCACGTGACTTCCGGTGGCGACCAACCTGGGTTTCGCCCCGTCGGCTGCCCCGTCTGACAGACCTGACAGCGTGCATCGCCTGAAACAAGATTTGAAACTTAGTACTGCCTTATGTCATTTACCGTGAAGCTCTGGAACCCAACCGGGTGACGGTTCCATGCATTGCGCCGTGAAAGACGCGCGGATCAGCGTCGCGGCTCGTCATGGCGACAATGCATGGTCGTGGCAAAGGGAGAGAAAATGTGGCGCGCATTGTAATCGTATCCAATCGGGTTCCTCTGCCGTCTGAACGCGGTCCACGAGCAGGCGGTTTGGCCGTGGCGCTCGCTGACGCTTTGCGACCGAGATCGCTGTGGTTCGGCTGGAGCGGGAAGCACGGCAACGGAACGAACCATGTGCGGCGTCCGCAGTCCGCTGATGGCACAACGTATGCCACGATTGATCTGTCGTAGGCGGAATATCGCGCGTTTTATGTCCATTTCGTCAACGGCGCATTGTGGCCACTTTTGCATTTCCGCCTCGGCCTCATGAAGTTCCGGCGCGAAGACCACGAGGGATACCGCCTTGTGAACCGGCGTTTCGCCGAGGCGCTCAACCCTCTGCTGCGAGGTGACGACCTCATTTGGGTGCATGCCTACCACCTGTTCCCATCGGCCGATGCGTTACGTGATCTCGGGTTGGAGCATCGCGTCGGATTTTTTCTGCACACGCCGTTCGTGCCGTCCTCACTGTTGCGGGTCCTGCCGCGGACGGTCGAACTGCTACGCGCCCTTTGCGCGTATGGTGCCGTTGGCTTCCATACGCGCAGCCACCTACAGGCATTTCTGGACTCCGTGCGCGAGATGCCTGGCCTCGACGCGGATAGCCAGGGATGCCTCATGTACGAAGGCAGACGCGTCCAATCCATCGTCGATCCCATTGGCATCGACGCCGATGGGTTCGCGTCGATGGCCGTCACCGCGGCCCAGAGCGAGGAGACCGCTCGACTACGCGAAAGTCTGGGCTTTCGGTCGCTGGCCATCGGGGTGGATTGGCTGGATTATTCCAAGGGTCTGGTCAATCGTTTTGAAGCATTTGGCCGGCTGCTCGCGGATTTTCCCGAGCATCGCCGACACGTGACCTTCCTGCAAATCGCCACGCGCTCGCGGGAGGAAGCAAGCGATTATCAGCGTTTGCGCCGAGAGCTCGACCGTATGGCTGGCGATACCAATGGCCGATATTCGGAATTCGATTGGGTACCGCTACGGTATATGACGACCGCCGTGCGAAAGCCGACCCTGGCGGGGTTCTTTCGCACCGCGAGGCTCGCGCTGGTGACTCCCCTGCGTGATGGCATGAACGTCGTGGCGAAGGAATATATCGCCGCACAGGATCCGGCCGATCCAGGCGTGCTCATCCTGTCCCGCTTCGCCGGAGCCGCGGAGGAACTCACGGACGCGCTCATCATCAATCCGTTCGATGCCGATGAGATCGCACATGCGATGCATGAAGCGCTGTCGATGCCGCATGAGGAACGGCTGCGACGCTACCGCTCCCTGCGCGATCGCGTGTGGGACACCACCGCGAGCAAATATTGCGCGGTGTTCCTGGCCTGTTTGGAACGGGGGGAGGCCAGCACCTGGAGGCCGCGGGCAGTCACCGCTGCCCAGTCGCGGGTCGCATCATGGCATTGACAGGTCGCCGGTCGGTTCGGTCGAGATGAAGGGTCACATCTGAACACGCGGGCCGCATCGCGCTTCACCAGGCGGCGTCGAGCAACTCCCGCACCACCGCCGGCCCATCGATCTTTCGCGGGTTGCTGTGCACCCACCGGTCATGCATCGACTGCCGAGCGATCGCGTCGAGTTGCTCCGGTTTCACTCCGACGTCTCGCAATGTCGCGGGCAACCCCAGGCTCGCGATCAGCGCCGTCACCGTGTCGGCGGCCTTCATGCCGGGTGAGCCCAAAGCCTCCGCCACCAACTTCTGCCGCTCTCCATTGATGGGCTCATTGAAGCGCAGCACGTGCGGCAGCATGACGCACGATGTGTAGCCGTGCGGTACATCCGCCGTTCCGCCCAACACGTGCCCGATGCCGTGGCTCGCCCCCTTGGTCACGCCATTCTGTGAGCCCATGATCGACATCCACGCTCCCAACTGGCAATCCAGCCTCGCCGCCAGATCCCCTGGGCGAGCCTTCACCACAGGCAATCCGCGCGACAGCAGCCGCAGCGCGTGTAGTGACGCACCATCGGAGAACGGCGTCGGGTTGATCGAGCAAATATCCTCCACCGCGTGATCCACGGCGCGAATTCCGGTGGACAGAAACAACCACTCCGGCGTGTACACCGTGACCGCCGGATCGAGGATCACGGCCGAGGGCATCATCAGTTCAGTGCCGAAACTCTCCTTCACGTGCCGCGCGGTATCGGTGCAGCCGGCGAATGAGGTGAACTCACCCGCTGAGAGTGTCGTGGGCACGGCGATGAACCGCACGCCTGGTGGCTTCGTGGGGGGCCGCTCGTTCTTGCCCTCGGGCGTGATCCAGGCGCGGAAGTGGTCAAGTTGTTCTGGCCGCGTGACGTCGTTGCCGAGACATAATCCGACCATCTTGGCGGCATCGGTAACGGAGCCGCCGCCAACGGTCAGCACAAGGTCAGCTTTCGCCGCGCGCGCCTCATTCGCCGCCGCGACCACGTCGACGCGCGGCGTATGGGCGCCGATCTTCGCGTACACGCCGGCCAGGCGGTTGCCCAGTACGTCGCGCACGGAATTGATGACGTCGGTCTGGCGGGTAAGCGTGCCGCTCGCCATCACATAGACGGCGCGGGAGTCGCGGAGGCGAATTTCCTCCGCCAGCGCCTCCGCCAATGGAACGCCGTAGACGACGCGGTCCATCGGCGGGAAACGATGCGTGCCGCGCGTCATGTGTTGCGCCATGCCGGCTCAGTCTTTCCTGGCGGCGCAGAACGCGTCCAGCATCGCGGTTTCGTTGTTCGGGCCGTCAAAGTCGGCGGCGATACGCTCGTAGAGTTGCGCCGCGCCCTGGTAGAATTTGGCGGCTGCCGGGTCCTCGCCCACGAAGGCGGCGATTTCTTCCATCTCGGCGACCCAACGATACGCTTTGGAATACATTTTCGGCATCTGCTTCGTGAGCCAGCCATACAGCGCCGGCTGACTGCCGGAGAGTTCGGCTTTCAATGCCTCGGCCGTGCCGGCGCGCGTGGCGGCCAGCATCATCGCGGCACCCAACGCCGTGAAGCCTTTGGTGATACCGGCATATGACATCTTCATCGCCGAGGCCGCGCCGATCGGGCCCGGCTGCACCGGCATGGTAAGCCCGTATTGTTCCAGGACCGTGACGTTCGCGGCGGCGGGACCGGACACATAGATGCGCGTGGCTTTTGATCTGGGCTCGGGCGGGCCGCCGATGATGCCGCCATCGACGAAGGTGGCGCCGGTTTCCTCGACGACGCGGGCGATGCGCAGGACGGTGGCCGGGTCGAGCGCATTGCAATCCACATACACTGGCTTTTTGGCCGCGGCGCGTAGCGCGGGGGCGAGTTTCTCCGCCAGTTCCAGCGCGCTGCCCGGGGGCAGGATCGACAGGATGATGTCGCAGTCGGCGATTTGCACGGCGGAGGCTCCGGTCATGCCGGCGTCCCTGGCGCGGGCCAACGTGTCGGCGCCGCGCCCTTCAAGCAGGGTACGGACCTCAAGCCCGCTGGTGGTGAGGCATTTGGCCACCGCGCTTCCCATCATGCCTGGCGCGATGACGGCGACGATTGGTTGCATGGACCGCTCCTGTTCGGATGAGGTGTCTGGGCGATGAACGCCCAGGGTTCGATTGGCGTAGATGCCGCACTCCTTCGGATAACACGGCGGGGCCGCCGT
This sequence comes from uncultured Acetobacteraceae bacterium, assembly GCA_937902425.1. Lineage (GTDB taxonomy): Bacteria > Pseudomonadota > Alphaproteobacteria > Acetobacterales > Acetobacteraceae > Rhodopila. The sequence continues at coordinate 3,973 of CALFNB010000005.1, forward strand.
GTCATCCTCCTGGACGGAACGTGACAGGCAACGGTCAGGTCTTATGGAGAATTCGTGGCATCGACCCGGTTATTCCAGGCAGCACTTCTTGTATTTCTTTCCGCTCCCGCACGGACAGGGCTCATTGCGGCCGATCTTGCGATGTCTGGGCGCGTCATCGATATCGCCGAGCGCCAAATCGGACGGAAATTTGTTTGACCAGGATTGCCCTGACATGAACCCATAATGCGGTCTGGGCCTGGTACGGTGTTCTCTGCACCCCAGGTCGATCTCCACATCCTCCAGGTCACCGGCGATCGAGATGTCGACCACGTCCAGGCGAAATGCTTCTCGGATGGTATCGATCGCTTCCACGGCCGTCAGATCGATCAAGCTGCTGATCATGAAGCCATTGGCCGTCGGGTCCGTATCGGCGGCGCGTTCCAACACTCGGGTCAGAACCCCGACGCATTCGTCACGACACCCAGGGTGATGTTTGACAATTTCCGCCAGCCTTCCCGAGGCGATGCTCGCTGCCATCCAGGTAACGGTTCGGTCGGAAAGGAAAGCGGCGATCGGAGCGATAGCGGCGGGTCCGATCATGCCGAAAACCGTCGAAAACTCCTGGGCGACCGCGTCGTCGTCCAGATCAATTTTCGTGAACTCCAGTAGAGGCTCGATGGCCTCCACGGCCCGCAGTTGGGCGAGCGCACGCCGGGCATGAACCGGCGCCCAAATTTCCGGAGCCTCGGCATCGCCGAGATGCAAGTCCAGGTCGCATGCCATTCGAATAAGCGCTGGAACATGCTCAGTCCCAAGTCCGTACTGCTCGGGATAATCTGGCCAGTCGACAAACTTAAAGCAGTTCGCGTCGCCGATCGTCAGCAGCTTCCCGACCGGACCGTCGTAGTCCCGGTATAGCGCGTCGTTCATGATGGTGTCCGGCATGCCGTCGCTCCACTTTCGCCACCAGGCACCAAGATCGAACCGCGCGACTCGGCGAGACCGGGGCCGTCCCAGGACCTTGCCGCCGGTCCAGGCGAGTCGCAATCCGCCCCACGCCGTTTTCGGTTCGGTGGCGACGACGGTTCCATTAACCGCGGTCCGCTACGAGAAGATTTCCGCCAGCCGCCGGATCGAGCCGAGCACCCGTTCCTGCTCCAGCCCAGGCCACTGTACGCGCATGATAAGGTGATTGACGCCGAGGGTTTCGTGCCAGCGGACGATCTCTTCCTTCACCGAAACCTTATCGCCAATGATGAAGCGGTCGCGGGCCATTTCCTCGAACGTCATGTTCGCGGTCGGGCTCACCATCCCCCAGGCGGCGTAGGAGTTGTACTTGTATTCCAGGGCGGCCCGGCATTCCTCCATCGCCGTGGCGTGGCTGGTCCCAACATAACATTCGCGGGCGATCGGAAACTCCGTGACGGTCTTGCCGAGCGAGGCCAATGTTTCGCGATAGACGCGCATCATTGGCGCGGTGTCACCCAATGTGGTCGCGTTGGAAATCAGCCAGGCGTCGCCGATGCGGGCAGCGCGTTTGACAGCGGCTTCCACGAGTCCGGCGACCCAGACGGGCGGTCCTCCGGGGCGGCAGGGCTTCAGACTTATCCCGTGATCCTTGACCGACCAGAACCGCCCTTGAAACGTGATTTTGCCGCCAGCCCAGAGGGCGCGCATCAGTTGGATGCTCTCAGTGAAGCGCGCGGCCCGTTCTTTCAGCGATATCCCGAATGCATCGAACTCGCCCGCGCGGTAGCCCAGTCCGACTCCGAGGATGAAATTCCCCCCGCTGAGGACGTCGAGCGTGGCGGATTCCTCGGCGACGTGGACAGGGTTGAGCAGCGGCAGCAGCAAGATGTTGCCGCCGATCGTCATGCCCTTGGCCTCGGGCAGGAGGTAGGCCATCAGCGGGGCGATCTGCAGCATCTGCAGCGGTTCGGTGAGGTAGTGGTGCGGAAAAAGCAGCGAGGAGAACCCTGATTGCCTTGCGACGCGGACCTGCTCGACCAGTTCCGGGACGCGGGCCGCGACGTTCTCGCCTTCCGGAAACTGGGTGTTGATGAAGAGCCCGACTTTCATTGGTGCCTCATGTGTTGATCCGCGCATGGCGCCTTTGCACCTCAAACCTGGTTCAGCGCAAATGGTTCGACCCAGGACGGCGGCGCCGCCCGCGGAATTCCGACCGAATTCGCCGTCCGTCAGTCTTTTTTGATCGGACAGGGAACCGCCGAGGTATCTCCGCGTTGACCTGTGGCGCGTGGGATCTGTCCCCCGCGCAGCCCAACCCCCCTCCTGGGCGCGCGGGTCGTTTCCCGGCGATTATCGCGCGCCTTTTTTGGCCTTTTTGCGCAAAAGTGTCGATATTTTGGCGAACCCGTTGCTGGCCGGTGCATTACAGTTTCGGCCAGGGGTGATTTTCGTTGGCGCTTATCTTTTTGCTCCCCTGCGCCTTGGCGCGCGGCCGCGAGGTTCGCGCGTCGTCTTTGGCATCGGGAACCATGGAGGTTGGGCGGGGGCTCGCTGCGCCTGGACTGCGTGCTGAGGGTCACAGGGGGCCGCGACCGAAGGGGTAACAGGGCCATGCCCGGTAGAAGCGGTGCCGGGTGAGGGATTTGAACCCCCGACCTTCGGTTTACAAAACCGCTGCACTACCACTGTGCTAACCCGGCGTACGCACGCACCGTCGGATACCGGGGTGGAACCATCATAACGACCGTTTGCCACCCCACATGCCCGGTTCGGGAGATAACGTTCCGGAGCGCCAGGTCAATAGGCTGGGCGGCACAGCCCCGCAAGCCAGGAGTCGCCAGCGAACCCCCGTCCGGCCGGCCTCAAATGCGCCGCCTCGCCAGCCTTACCGGCAGATCAGACTGACCTTCGCCGGGTACGAAGACAAATCGCCCGGCGACGGCGCGCGTAGCGTTTCCGACACCCGAAATACTTCACCCGGCTGCCGCCCGGGTTGCCAGCGCATCGTCACGCTTCCTCCGCGCCGTTGCTCCGGGCAATCAGCACCGGACCCGTGCCATGGTCTCTCCGCTCCCACCGAAACGACACGGCCACCGGGAATTAAACAGAGGTCGCCCCAATGAACTCGATTGAGGCAAGGCAGAGCCTGTCTTACCCCCAGGGCGGCGGCCGCCGCGATGTAGTTAGCGGCTCTTTACGCGAGAGCCGTACCGTATGCCGGGAGTGCGACAAACACGGACATGTAACCAATCCGTCTCATTTTGAGCCCACCAGAAGTGCGCCACCGCGATGCTATTCGCTGCTTCAGGTTAAGCTCGCATACCGAACAGCGGCACGTGCGGACTTCGCACCGATTCCCGCCGGCAAGCTCAGGTGTTCCGCGGATGACCGAGGTTTAATCGCGCCGCAAGTAGAACGTTCCCGCGGGCATCCCATCTCCGGGCATGGCACGACCTATCCATGGAGAACCGCATGTATCCCTCGACCCCCTGGCGCCGAACCGCGTTGGCCGCGGCATTGCTCGCCAGCACCGCTCTGACCGGCCTCTCGATTTCCGCACAGGCCCAAACTGGGCCGGTGAACCCTCCCGCGGCGTCACCACGGGCGGTGCTGCCCGACTTCACCGGGCTGGTGGCGCAGGTGAAACCAGCGGTCGTCTCGATCACCACGATCATCGGCGCTCAGGCCGAGGAGCCGAGCACACCGAGCCCGCTGCCGTTCCCGTTCAACCAGATGGTGCCGCATGGCGCCCAGGGCATTCACGAGGCGCGGGGCTCAGGGTTCATCATTCGGCAAGACGGGCTGATCGTGACCAATAACCATGTGGTCAAGGATGAAAAATCGGTCAGCGTCACGCTGGACGACGGGACGGAACTAAAGGCCAAAGTATTGGGCAGCGACCCGCGAACCGACATCGCGGTGCTGAAGATCGACGCCGGAAAGCCGCTGCCGTTCATCCAGCTCGGCAATTCCCGCGATGTGAGGCCGGGTGAGTGGGTCGTCGCGATGGGCAACCCGTTTGGCCTCGGCGGCACGGTAACCGCCGGAATCGTTTCAGCCGTCAGCCGCGACATCGGCTCGGGTCCGTATGATCAGTTCATCCAGGTTGACGCTCCGATCAACCAGGGTAACTCGGGCGGGCCGCTGTTCACGCAGGATGGCAAAGTCATTGGCATGAACACGGCGATCTTCTCGCCCACCGGCGGCTCGGTCGGCATCGGGTTCGCCATTCCGTCCGACATGATCCGCACCGTGTCGCAGCAACTGGCCGCGACCGGCCATGTGACTCGCGGCTATGTCGGGGTCGGAACGCAGGCCGTCTCCCCCGCCATGGCAAAGGCGCTACGTCTGCCGCAAACCTCGGGCGCCCTGCTGGCGAACGTGATGCCCGGATCGCCCGCCGCCAAGGCCGGTCTCGCGCCTGGCGACGTGATCGAGGCTGTGAATGGCAGGAAGATCGACTCGCCGCGTGATCTCGCGTTGACCGTTGCCTCCGTGGCGCCGGGCGAGGAAGCAAAACTCCTGGTCCTTCGCGATGGCCAGGATCAGGAGATCGCCGTGAAAGTAGGCGAGCAGCCGGCCGAGAAAACCGCCCGTGCGGAGCCCGCCGAGGCGCACTCGGCACGCGGTCAACTTGGATTGGCGCTCGCACCGTTGACGCCGAGTGAACGCGATCAACTGCAGGTGCCCGACGGCCAGAACGGTGTGCTGATCCGCGCCGTGCGGCCCGGTTCACCGGCCGAGCAGGCGGGTCTCCGTCCGGGTGACGTCATTGTCGGCGTCGGGAACCAAAGCGTGACCACGCCGTCGGATGCCACCAAAGCGATTGGATCGGCGTTGGACGGCAAGGATCACGCGGTGGCGCTCCGGGTGCTGCGAGACGGGACGACCGCGTTCGTGGGCGTGACGCTGGATCAGAATGCCGGCTGAATCGCGACGGACACCGATCGTCGCGGCGCACCCCAACGGCGCGACGATCCGCGGACCTGGGCGGTGAGCACGGGTCCGCCGGGTATGGGTGGAGGCGCGGCGTCCGAAGGGACCCCACCGCGCCTCGTTCGGCTTATCCTCGGGGAGCCGTTTAAGCGCGGCGTCGCGACAGGTCTCCGGGACGAGCCCTTGCAAACGCGCCGGTCCGACACCCTGAGCCGGTCCCGCTTAAACGAGCCATTTCGGAGTACATTTCACACCGTAATGATATGTCAAGACCTGACCTTCTCGATTTTCTTATGATGGTCATGAGGACCGAGCATGGTTCAACGTTCGCAGCACGGTCTGACCGTCCAGCCAGCGTCCTGTCATGATCAGCGCGGCCCCGCTCATCGTCGCGCAATAAGGCCACGCCGAACTGGTGGCATGGAACATGGATGTGGCCTGAAAGATTCTGTCGACGGCGCTGAACGCGTAGCCGTCGACCGCGAACGCACGGGAACCTTATTTGTCGCGCACAAACCATGTCACCGTATTTATGAAACGGAGTACTTGGTCGCGAAGCAACCTCGGCATTGGGATGCCAGCACGCGGCATATTCGATGACGGTTGAGAGCAGCGGCCCTTGTTGTTGCTTTAACCCGAGCATGTTGACCTCCCCACGGTCATGGCGTTGCTTCCACTCACGGCAACCGCGCGTCGCGACGTCGGACTGGCCGGTGGAACTGTGAAACCGACGCCACGATCACGCAAGCAGCATTCGCGGCACCCGCCTCGTGGGAGAGGCGACCATACATTGCTCGCGTCGCGGTTATCCCAACCCCGCGGTGCTCAGTCCGGTCGACGGGATGACGGGATTGCATCGGTGGGGATGGCGATCAGCCAGAAAGGCCTTGCGTTGGTACCCATTGGTACCTTAACCCATCTTTAGCACTTTTTCTATCATATTTTGCAACGAATACGGAAAAACCCTGATATACAGTCGAGGCACCCCCGGT
>CALFNB010000006.1 GCA_937902425.1 uncultured Acetobacteraceae bacterium
TGCCGCCCTATGCTCCGGAACTCAACTCGTTAGAGAATCTCTGGGAGTACCTCCGAGGTAATCAACTCAGCCACGTTGTTTATAAGAACTATGAGGCTGTCGTCGATGGGTGCTGTAACGCATGGAACGCTCTCATGCGGTTGCCCGACATCCTCATCTCCATTACCGAACGCGTCTATGCACAGGTTAAAATATAGGGCCCCTGGTATAACTTCCCTCGGCGCGTCGAAAAATATGAGCAACTGAGCGGGCGAGCGTTTCCACCAGTGCATCGGACCGACCTGGCAAAAACGCGGAAGCTGCGACATCGCATCGTGCATGAGGGTTACCGCATCGGCCCCGGTGAGCGCGGAAATGCGCAGCGGTCCGTGGACACCGGGCGCTGGATATTTGACTGGTTCGAAAACGATCAACACCGCAAGCAGGTGCCGGATAGCCGGCTTGCTCAAAGGTCTTCCTGATTACCCACTTTCCTCAGCCACATCCCACGGCCAATAAACCGGGTGAAATCAGCATGTTGAGGCTTCCGCCTCTTGCTATCGGCTTACCCTCGAACGTCCTCCAGACCACACACGCCGGTGGCGGTCACCTCAAACAGCGCCGGGCCGGGCCGGATTCGCCGGCTCACCGACGGTTTCGGCGATGGCGGTAGCTGAGGATGGTACATAATCAGGAAGGTCTTTCGGTCGAGACCAGGCATTCGGCATATTTCGCCCCGAGATAACGCCGGATGAGGTTGTTCTGTCGTCGTTCCGAGATCAGCTAACCGTTCCAGAAGATCGCGATTGGAAACCTATGGGATCGGATGCGTAATCCGGATTCCCAACCCCTTTCAGGGGGCCAACCATAAACGCCTGTATCCGTTGCAGAACGTCTGAGTTGATGGAAGTGATGAACGCCGGCTCCAGGGCGAATCACACTCCAACGCCATTCCTTCTCGCCCATTCATCGAGCGGAACGAGCATCCCGCCAGCGCCGGATCGGGATGCGCCTGCATATCCCGGACAAAATCCCCATCCGATACCACCACACCACTCGCTCCCATCGCGATGGCGAAGGCGAGATACAGTGTATCATACGTGGAATGATTAACCGCGATGCCGATCTCCAGGGTGACCTCATGCAGGTCCATGCCCGCGGTCGGCGTCGGCTGGATCAGCGCCCGAAGCAATGCCAGGCCTTCCCGAGCCTCGTCCGGCGTCAGCAGCTTCCACCGGACCTGGACTCAGAGAACGTTGGTTGCCTCGTCATGCCAGAAATCGGGGACCAGCAGCTCCGGCTCGATCCGGACCAACGCCTCGGCGAAGGGACTGTCCGATTCCTGACGGACCCAATTGAGGGCAACCGAGGCATCGACGACGAGGGACAATTCAGCCGGCCTCGTCCGCTCCCGTCAGCGCCTCCATTATGGCGTAGCGCGATTGTTCCAGCAGCTCGCCGGACGTGGGCGATCCGCGGCCAGAGGTCCGGCGGCGAAATTCGGCGAGACGCGCGGCGGCCGGTTGGCGGGCGGCCGGTTGGCGGGCGGATTGTGGGTCGTCACCCATCAAAGCTGCCCGGAGGATCTCCCGATGCTCTGCCTCGGCCGAACGTCCGCGCTCGGCGGCCCGAATGCGCAGGTGGCGTACGACGTCCTCATCGAGATTTCGAACCGTCAAAGTCGCCATGGGTCACGCCTCCAGTGCTGTCAACCACTGCGATGACAGCATATCATCCATATCGGGGCGTCCGGAAATGCTTCCTTGAGTTTTTTCATGCTGACCCGTGTGGCGCGTCGCCTCCTCGCGCCAGCCCCTGCCGTCGCGGCTGGTGAGGGCGGGCCATCCGGAGGAAACCACAGGACAAATCGTCACCCGCGTGCTATGGTCCCAGCCATGGACACCGCTCTTCGCCAGCCTGTTATGACCCGCGCGCAGTTCTTCCAATGGGCGCAGGCCCAGGATGCGCCGTATGAGTTCGATGGGCTCCAGCCGGTAGCGATGACCGGGGAGAACCTTCGACACAACGTCCTCCATTTCAACATCCACACCGCCCTGCGCCAACGTCTGAAAGGAACGGGCTGCCGTCCACTGGGAGCCGACGCCGACGCCGGCGTCGCCACCATCGGCGACAGCGTGCGATATCCGGATGCGCTGGTCACCTGCACCCCGATAACCGGCGACGAATACCTCACGCCCAACGTCGTCGTGGTGTTCGAGGTCATCAGCCCGACCTCCGGCCGCACCGACCGGATCGTTAAAGTCCGTGAGTACGCCGCCGTCCCCTCCATTCTCCGCTACGTCATCGTGGAATCGGCCAGCATCGGCCTGACGGTTCTTGAGCGGCAAACCGGGGACCAGAAATGGACGGTCACGACACTGATGGCGGATGATACCCTGCCGCTGCCAGAAATCGGCATCCAAATCCCGATCGCCGAACTGTATGAGGGGGTCGATTTCCCGACGCCGGAAACCAGTTCCTAAGATCGCACCTCAACGACATCCTGCGCGAAGATCATCTCCTCCTCCCCAACCATCCCCGGATCATCGGTCGCCAGATACCGCCCGAAAATCCACACCCCGTCCTTCGGATTGGAAACAATCTCCACCTCGGCCCCAGACCCCAGCACCAGCCTCGTCCCCACCGCCAGATCCCGAACGTTGACGATCCCGCTCATTCCGCCGCCTTCGCCGCACGCCCCGTGTCGTGCCGCCACGTCGCCAGTTCGTCCCACCTATCGGCCTCCATGAACTGCGCCCACCGCCGGTACAGGTTGCGCATCGGCTCCTCGCTCGCCATCGCCTTGGTCAGATCGACGACCCGGCCTGGCATGCGCAGCCCGTCCCACTCGTAATTCTCGACCGCGTGGCCCATCCCCATCTCATACGTGTATGGATACCGCCGAGCGATCACCCCGCGGCTGGCGGAGTGCGCGTAATTCCAGTTCTCCATGTCGTCCTGCTCGGTCATGCCCGCCGGCCCCGAGTAACGAATGTAGTAATCGCGCAGGAAGTTTTTCACCGCGCGTGGCGCGTCGCGATCGACGAAGAAGAACCGCCACACCTCGGTCTGATGCGCGCTGATGGGATGCCACACCGCCAGCGTGCGCGGCTGCCGAGGCAGCAGCGCCACATTGGGAAAGATCTCGCCGGGCGCGCCGATCAGCCGGCTGTTGGCGCCCGGACGCCGCCGCCGCTCTTCCTCGCAATGGCGGAAGTATTCGGCGACCTCGGGCGAGTTCTGATACGCGGCCTGTGGCTGGTGGTCGCGCGGCAGCACGTAGGTGATCGTCTGGTGTCCGCGGTCGGGAATGGCGACATGCAGCCTGCGGCTCGCGCTGAGTTCGCCATAATCGCGCCGGCTGCGCCCGCTTGGCCCCGCGCCCACCAGGTCAACCGACCGGTGCGAGATGTTGTGATACGTATCCCCACTGAAATTCTCCGCCGGCCACTTCCAGTTGCACGGAATGATCCATTTCTGCACGCCTCCCAGTAGTTCCGCCTGACCCTCGCGGCCATCCCAGCCATCGAGGATCAGATCCAGGAAGCGCCTGAATTCACCTAAATACTCCAGAAACGGCGGCGCCGACGCATCCCAACACGCCCAAACGGTGCCCTTGTAGCAGCACAGTTGCGCGACCTCGACCAGCCCGTACTTCGACTTATCAAGTTCGGAATGATACGCCTCGCGGAAGAACGGCACGCCGACCAGTGCGCCATCGGTGCCGTAGCTCCAGCCGTGATAGGGACAGGTGAACACCGTGGTGTTGCCGTCATCGTAGCGGCACACCTTCATCCCCCGATGCCGGCACGAATTGAGGAATACATGCACCGCCCCGGCGCGGTCACGGCAGAGGATCACCGACTCCTCGCCCATCCGCGAGGCGAAGAAATCCCCCGGATTCGGAATCTGACTCTCATGCCCCACGAACAGCCACGACCGAGCGAACACCCGCTCCTGCTCCTGGGCATAAATATCATCATTGACGAAGATCTCGCGGCTGATCAGCCCCGATGCGAGATCGACGAGGCCGGAATGATACCCTCTCGTTCCGTTTATCATCGTCGCCTCCGCTTAAAAGAAAAACGTCAGGTTCTTCGACAACAGCACATTCTGGTCGAGGATGATCTTCCGCCGCACGATCAGCCAGTTGTCACCGTCCCGCCGCAGCGTGTCCTCGCGCTTGCCGACCAGCAGGTCCGTCTCGGTCTCGACACGATTGCGGTAAATCAGGAACCGGGATTTGACCAGGACCTCGCGCGGCGCGCCGGGGTCCGGCGTCACCGACAGCAGTTGTACGTTCGAAACCATGTGGGTGATGCGCGATCGCGGCTCCTCCGCCCAATGGATGCCGGTCTGGATCTGGCGCACCCGGCGGGTCAGGGTATCCTTGCCCTCGTCGAACCAGTTGATGTCCTCGGTCTCGCGCGTGAACTCGCGGTCGGTGTCGCCGTATTTGACGTTGCGCCGCATCGGCATCCAATAGCGGATGTCCTCGGCCAGCAGGGCCAGCCATTCGTCGTGCCGGCGCTCGTCGAGCAACTCCGCCTCGGCGTAAAGGAACGAGGCAATCTCCTGGGTCAGCAACAGCCGGTCGACGCGATCGTCGCTCATTCTTTGCCTCTCCCTGGGCGCAATTCCACGCCAGCCATCGCTTCCAGCACGCGGGCGACAACCGGAAAACCCTCCTGGCCCCAGCCCGCCGCCTGCGCGCGCTTGTAGAGATCGGAGGCGAGCGCGCCCAATGTCGCGGGCGCGCCGACTTCGCGGGCAAGTGCGCAGGCCAGCTCAACATCCTTGGCGACGATGTCGAGTGTGCCGCCGGCGGCGAACGTGCCGGGAAACACGCCGCGCGCGATGTTGTCGAAGGTGCGGCTTTGTCCGGCACTGACCGGAACGATCCGGGCCAGCGTCTCGAGGTCGATGCCGGCCTTGGCCGCGACGAGCATGCCCTCGATCGAGGCGATGAAGTTGGTATAGCCCAGGTATTGGGTGACCAGCTTGGCGGTGGCTCCGGCGCCGTTGGGGCCGACATGGAAGACGTTGACGGCGATCGCCTCGAACAATGGCCGATATTTGGCGAAAGCGGCGTCGCTGGCGCCAATCATCACGGTCATCGTGGGCGGGCGGCCGCTGACCGGTGCGTCGATCAACTCGACGCCTCGCGACCGGCAGGCTTCGGCGGTTCGGACAATGGTTTTCGGCGCATTGGTGGTCAGGTCGATATGGGCGGTACCTGAACGCAGGCCGGCGAGGATGCCGGTTTGTGGTTCCAGCATCGCCGCCTCAAATTGCTCTGGGCCGGGGAGGGAGGTAAACACCACCTCATTGTCGCGCGCCGCGGCGAAGGCGCTGTGGACGCGTACCGCGCCTTGCGAGCACAGGTCCGCGGTGGCCTCCGGGCGGCGGTCATAAACTGACAGCGAGTGGCCGGCGCGGATCAGACAGCCCGCGATCGGGGTCCCCATCGTCCCGGTGCCGACAAAGCCGATCCGCATCGTTTTGTTGCCCTCCCTGTCGGGTGGACATCAACGACCGGTAAACCGCGGACGTCAAGTTTCGCAGCCGGCAACCCGCCGCGTTCACCTGGCAGGTGACTGTTGGCGCGGTCGTGCGCGACGCGAGACTTTCGGAACGCGGGCCGGCCTCTTCCGGTGATTGGGTCGCGGGTCAGTGCAACCGTTACGCCGGAGGTCACGCTTTTCGCACGAACTTGTCCACGCTCCGGTCCACGGTCAATCCGGCATAGATGTCGCCGCGTGAGTCCACACCCACGCCGTGGACATGGCGGCTCTCCATGCGGACGAGCACCTTGCCGTTCGCATCGCGTACGCAGACATAAGCGGGTTTGCCACCGTCTTCCTGCTCCGCGATATAGTAATTGCCGTCCTTCCCGCGCGTGATATCATTCGGGCCGCCCATGCCGGTCCACATGCCGAGGAAGTCGCCGTCGGGCGAGAATATCTGGATGCGCTTGTTCGCCCGATCGGCCACGTAGAGCTTGCCCTCGGGGTCGATCGCGATGCTGTGCGGCAAATGGAACTGGCCCTCGGCGTGGCCCGGCGTGCCCCACGACGTGACGAGCCGGCCGTCGCGCGTGAAGCGGTGGACGCGGGCGTTGCGGTAGCCGTCGGTCACGTAAATGTCGCCGTTGGGGTGGGCGATCATTTCGGTGGGGTGATTGAACGGGCCAGCCGCGCGAACCGCGAGCCAGGGGGACCCGGTGCAGCCCGTGTCAGAGTGCACGCCCCGCGTGCCAAGCTCCAACAGGGGTTTGCCATCCAGCGTGAACGACTTCGCGACCGAGTCGGAGCGATCGGTCGTGTAGACGACGTCGTCGACGATTTTCAGGCCGTGCGGGTCTTTGACCTCGCCGGTGCCCCAGGCGCCCAGGTAGGTTCCGTCACGGTCGAAGACGACGACCGGGGGGTCTTTGCGCTGGAAGACGTAGACGCGGTCCTGCGAGTCGGTCGCCACGCGGCTGACCAACCCGAATTTTTCCCCGTTGGGGAGTTTGAGGAAGTTGGGGATCAGTTCGTAGGTGTGATTGTCTGTCGTAACTTGGGTCATTGTTGTTTTCCTCCGGGGAAGATGAGTACTTTACTGCCGTTTCGTGAGCGTGCGGGCGTAGCTTTCCAGCACCGCGTTCATCCGGGTCTGATATCCCTTGCCTTGCGCCTTGTAAATTTCCAGCACGGATTTCTTGACCCTCAGCGTCACCGATTGCGTCTGGTCCGGTTCGACCAGCCGGGCGTTCCGCCAGAAAGCGTCGTCCAGCTCGGGCACGTCGCTGAAATCAATGTCCTGGTCGGTGGTGGCCGCGATCTCGGCGGCGGTCATCGGCATATCGTATCGATTCTTCATGGCGTCTCCTTTCGCGTGCCGAGGCGGCCCGGGCGGAAATGATCCGCACCTTTCCTCGCCTGTCGGTGTGAATGACGGTCAGAACGGTATTTCGTCGTCCAGGTCGCCGCCCTTGGGCGCTGCCGACGGCGTTGGGCGGTCCCAGATAGGTCCACTGTCTGGCGGCGCAATCCGCCTTGGCGGCGCCTGGATGCGCCTGGCGGGAGCTGTGAGGCGGCGAGCGGCGGCATCCTCGATGGTGTTCGCCTCGTGCAAATCGGCGGCGATTGGTCCCAGCCATTCGCGGACTGGCCGGAGCTTCTTCTCGACCTTCGCAACCACGCCAGATGCTTCAATGACCAGTGCGCCGAACGCCTCGAACCTGGTGCGGTCCCGGTCCACCTCCGCTGCGAAGGCGTTGAGCTTATTCATCAAGGATTCTTTGCGCGCCACTGGAATGTCGACGCTCTCGATGGTGATCATAATCTTGTTGACGAGGTCGCGGATTTTCTCCCGTGTTTCGCCTTCCAGATTTACAGAGTTTTTCCGGGTTACCAGCGAGCAGCGCACCTTTATCTGCGTAATCGCACCGTCAATATCGAACTTGATTTGCCGGAAGTTGTCTTCGTCGTTGGCGGCGGTACAGTGGTTGTATGAATTGTTATATGACCGCCTGTCGTCGGACTCGAGGTCGGCAAGAGCCTTGTCGAGCGGGACTCGGAATATCTTCTCAAAATAAACGAACGCCAGCTCTGGGTCGTCCGGGCGGTTGGCGAATTCGTCTTTCAACAGGCCGTCTGACATTTCTGTTGCGCTCCTTCGCCCACATCGCGTTGCTCCGCAGCGGTTGCCGCCGCAACCGGGAGGCAGGGGCCGCTAATCTGTCGCGCATCCGCGTTGGGGCTCTTTCAGCACCATTTCGCGGGCGGGTCGAGCCAGCTAAGCCCGCAATCAGACTCAGTTTAGAAGCAAGTGGCGTCTTTTCCATTGCCAATAGGCGCCATTGGCGTATAGCGCAGAGATGCCGGGCGTCCCTCTCACCGTCGTCGAGACGCCGCAATTCGTGCGGCAGGCTGACGACGTATGGACGAATGCCGAGCGGCACGAATTTGTGGATTTCATCGCGCGCAACCCGGACGCGGGCGACGTGATCCAGGATACCGGCGGTGTCCGCAAGGTGCGCTGGCGGCGCCAGGGAACGGGCAAGCGGGGAGGGGTACGGGTGATCTACTTCTACTACAACCCGACAACGCCGCTGTTCTTGCTCATGATCTATGCCAAGGCCCTGCGTGAGGATGTGACGCCCGAAGCGAAGACGGCCTTGGCGGAATTCGCGGCACGCATCAAGCGCGCCGCGCGGATGAGGCGAGGACGACGAGATGAACAAGTTCAGTCGTGATCTGGTGGGAGGCATGGAAGAGGCGGCCGCCTTCGCCGAAGGCAACAAGGCCGGCGCACGCGTCCATGTCGTCGAGGTTCTCGACGTGCGCGCCATCCGCCGGCAACTGCACATGTCGCAGCGGCGCTTCGCCGAGACCTATCGAATCCCTCTGCCGACGTTAAAGAATTGGGAGCAGGGTCGCCGCGCGCCTGATGCCCCCGCGGCCGCCTATCTGCACGCGATCTCGCGCGAACCGACGGCGATAAAAGAAGCACTGCGACACGGATGAAGGGGCGCAGGTCAGAATTCCAATGAAGCGCAGCATTTTCCCCGCTACCCGTCACCTCCGCCGCGCCCGCGCCGCCTCCTCAACCTCAGCCGCCGCGATCGCCCTCGCCAACGCACCGCTCAGTTCCTTCGCCGCCTCCAGCGTAAGCTCCACCGCCGCCCGGGCACTCGGCCCGAGCCCAGAGTTCACGAAATCGATGGTGATGGCCTCTTCCAACCAGGCGTGATGCGGGTGGTCGTAGGACACCACCGAATGGGTCAGATCGAACCACCCGCCATTCCCCTTGCCGGCGCCGCTCGCGCTGACGATCTCAATGATCGAGGTGCACATGTTCGCGCTTATGCGGCCAGGTGTTTCCGCAGAAACGCGAACACCTTTTGCCACCCGTCCAGCGCCTGTTCGACGCGATACATCGGCCGGTGGTAGTAGAAGAAGCCGTGTCCGGCCCCGTCGTAGCGGTGAAACTCGTAGTTCTTGCCGTGCTTTTTCAGTTCGGCCTCGTGCTGGTTCACCTGCTCGGGGGACGGCGCACGATCGTCGTTGCCGAACAAACCGAGCAGCGGGCAGGAGAGGTCCTTGGTGAACTCGATCGGCGCGGTCGGCTGTTTCGGCGTCAACTCCTCCTTGCTCATCACCACGCGGCCGCCCCAAAGTTCGAGCGCGGCGTCGATGCTCTTGGTATGGCACGCGTACAGGAAGGTTTGCCGCCCGCCCGAGCAGGTGCCCATCACCCCGACCTTGCCATTGAGCCAAGGCTGGGCGCGCAGCCATTGCACCGCGCCCTCGGTGTCGCCGATGACCTGTGCATCGGGGACGCCGCCTTCGGCGCGCACCTTGGCGGCGACATCGTCGGCGTCGCCTTCGCCGGCGCGGTGATAGAGGTTATGACTGATCGTCGCGTAGCCGTGATGGGCGAACTTGCGAGTTGTCTCGCGGTACCATTCACTCCAACCGGGCGCATGATGGATCAGCACCATGCCCGGGAACGGGCCGGCGCCCAATGGGCGCGCGACATAGGCCGAGATCCGTTCGT
>CALFNB010000007.1 GCA_937902425.1 uncultured Acetobacteraceae bacterium
GGCCCGTGCGGTAACCCGTAACGAGGACGTGGCAATGTCTGAGACCGAAGCAGACCACGCGGCCCGCGCCGCGCACCGCGTTCAAGCCGGGCCAGTCGGGCAACCCCGGTGGGAGGCCGGCCGTGGTCAGGGACATCCGGGAACTGGCGAAGGCTGCGGCGGCGCATGTCGGCTCTCTGCACTGATGCGCGTCAGGCCCCGGTGTCCCCAACTGGAGTCTACCCCTACCTATGCGCAGAGTATGCGTTGGCGTCCGCGACCGTTCGGCAACCGGAAAAGGGGATAGTTTAGGGGACGAAGCGGATGTTCACCGCAAACCCCGCAGAACACCGTGATAATTGGCGGACCCGACACGATTCGAACGTGCGACCTCTGCCTTCGGAGGGCAGCGCTCTATCCAACTGAGCTACGGGTCCAGCCCCCGCCTGATACCCCAAACCGCCCCGCCGTGAAACCCCCAACCGCGGCAGCCTCAAAACTCCCGCAGCAACCGGTTGATATAATCCAGCTCCTGTTGCGGCCGCTCCCGATCCGCGCCGCGCCGCCGCAGCTCCTCCTGGATCGCCTGCGAGCGTTTGCGTTCCGCCTCCTCCGGCACCTGGACATCGCCGCTGTCCAGCCCGTTGCCCTGGTTGGTCCGCCCGAGAGGATCCCTGCCGCGCTGATCGGCGCGGCTCGGCGGCCCGCCCAGAGGTGAACCATCCCGTCCCTCACCCCGGCCGCCCGGCATCATCATCCCCATCGAGCCCTCGGCGCCGAACCCCTCGCCTTCGCCCGGCTCACCGTCCTGCTGCCCGCGACCGAACTTCTTCTCCAGCGAGCGGCCCATCTCCCGCGCGCCTTTCTGCAACGCCTCGATCGCCTTCTGCTCGGCGGCGGCGGCGCCCTTGTCATCGCCGGAGCCCAGATCGATGCCCGATTCGCGCATGGCCTGATCGGCATCGGTCAACGCCTGAGGCACCTCACCGGTCAGGTCGCCGAACTGTTGCATCATCTCACCCAGCGCGCCACGCAGCGCCCGCTGCACGCGCTGGTCCATCGGCCGTTGCGCCGCCGGGTCGTGCGCCGCCGGGTCGCGCTCCGCCGGCTCGGGCTCGATCCGCCGTGGCTGGCTGGCCTGCTCGTTGCGGCCCTCTGTGTGATCCAGCAGTCCGCCTTCGCGTCCCACCATGTCCTGCACGGCACCCATCTGCCGCTTGCCCTTCTGGCGTTGCTGGCTGTTCCCCGATCCCTTGTCGGCACGCGCCTGCTTCAGCCGGTCGAGCAGGCGTTCCAGTTCCGCCATCTTTTCCTTCGCATCCTCCGTGCGGCCTTCGCTCAGATCCTTGCGCGCGTCCTCGGCGAGACGATCCAGATCCTTATCGGACAGATGTTCGGTTTCCGGATCGAACGGCAGCGCCTCATGATTGCGCTCCGCTTCTTCCATCATCGCCTGCATGTGGCGGTCGATCGCCTCCCGCAGCTCCTTCAACCGCTGCTCCAACGCCTGGCGATTGGCGTCGGTGGGCTCCCGCGTCAGCTTCTCCAGGGCGTCCCGCGCGGCCTGACGAGCGGCCTCCAGCTCACGCGCGGATTCCTCGGTCTGACCTTCCTCCATGTGAAGCGCGAGGTCCCACATCCGCGCCTGCGCCTCAGGGATCATGTCCGCGGGTTTGCCGCGAACCATCAGATAGTAAATCGCGCTCAGGTTCAGGTACGCGCCGAAATCGGTGCCGAACTGGTCGGGGTTTTGCATCAACCCATCCAACCCCGCCAGCGCGTCGTCGTGATCGTCGGGATGCACGCTCAGGCCTTTGCGCAACTCGATCAGCGCTTTGGCGATCTCGTTGTGAAACGTCCGCTCCGGCAGGTCGAACGCCGTCGGCTCACTGGTGCCCGTTTGCCCCGCCCCATCCTGGGCCACCAGCCGCGCCGACACATTCAGTCCGGCCCAGGGATGGGCGACGAGGTCGCGCGGCAGGATGCCATGGGCGGATTTGGGGGCGCCGTTGGGCAGCGGGATATCGATCACCAGAGGCGGCGCGTCCGGCCGCGCGGTCAGGCGCAGCTCGGCCCGCAGTTTGGTGACGCCATAGTCGTCGCTGGCGGACCAGGGCAGGCGGACACGCGGACCCGCCTCGGACCGGCCGGGCGGCTCGGTCCACCACGCCAACGGCGGTTGATCCGGAATGACCGCGATGTCCCAGATCGCCAGCTCCTGGCCATCGCGCATCACCACGACCCTGGCGTTGTTGCCCAGCGTCTGCTCAACCTGGAAACTGCTCTGGTCGAGCGCGGTGAATGGTGACCGGGCACCGTCCAGCACAAGGTCGGGCACCGAGGCGCCGCCGGTGACATTGGCCGTCAGCCGCGCCCCCATGGGAACCGCGACGGCGGGATGCTCCGGCTTCAGGAACACCGGTGCGAGACCGGTATAAGCGGGCGGCGTGATCCAGGCCTGGATCTGCACCTCCCGCGGTTGAG
This sequence comes from uncultured Acetobacteraceae bacterium, assembly GCA_937902425.1. Classification (GTDB taxonomy): domain Bacteria; phylum Pseudomonadota; class Alphaproteobacteria; order Acetobacterales; family Acetobacteraceae; genus Rhodopila. The sequence goes on from CALFNB010000007.1 coordinate 2,464, forward strand.
CCGGCCGCGGCAGGCCAGGTTCGAGCGCCGCCATCACCCGCCCAGGGGCATCGCGTCCGGCGATCACCAGGGTGGCGAGGAGCGCGATCAGCACCGCGTGGCGAACGGCACGCAAATCGAGCGCGGCCAGGCCTGGGCGCGGCCACCCCAGACGCAGGCGCCGCACCCGCGCCAGACCGCGCGCGACATGGGCTCGCCACAGCGCGAGGCTGGTCGGGTCATCGGTGGCGGGCCGGTCCGTCAGCGCCGCCAGGGGACGGTGCGACAGGCCGGAATCGCGTTCCAACCTTCGGTCAGCGGCGGTAGCGTCCGGCGGCTGGAGCCGGGTCAGGCCGCGCCACAACAGCACCACGATCGCCACGGCGGTCCCGGCGAGCAGCCCGGCATGCGCCCACCACGGCAGCATCGGCAGCAGATCGAGCAGCGCGACACACAGAAACACCCCCGCGACACGCGCGGCGGGCAACAGCGCGGGCAGCAACCTCTCGAACCACAGCACGAGGCGGGCAAGCAGGCGGCGCCAACCAAGGCCCGGAGGCGGACTGACGGGGGGCTCACTCATGGGGAGGTCTCAAAAGGTAAGTTCAGCGGCATTTTCACGACGGCCTGGGCGACACGGCGGAGCCGGGAGCATCGGCGGAAAGCACCCGCTTGCCCGATGGTCGCCGACGAGTGTGCGGCCGCGGGTTGGGTCATGCGGGCATGATCTCATCGGCCCAGAGCGCTTCGTGCGTCTGACGAGGCCGAACAACGGTCCAGGCGGCGCCGTCGATCAGCACCTCGGCGGCGCGGGGGCGGGCGTTGTACGGCGAACTCATGACCGCGCCATACGCACCCGCGTCGAGGATCGCGATCCGCATTCCCGGGCTCAACATCGGCAGCAGCCGGTCGCGCGCGAAGGTATCGCCGGTTTCGCAGACCGGGCCGACGATGTCGCACGGCGAGACGGGCGCGACAGCGGCGGCGGCGGACACCGGGACGATGCCGTGCCAGGCCTCATACATCGCCGGCCGCACCAGATCGTTCATGGCGGCGTCCAGCACGACGAAGCGGGTCCCCGCCGTTTGTTTCTGGAGAATAACGGATGCGAGCAGCACGCCGGCAGGGCCAACCAGCCAGCGGCCCGGCTCCAACGCCACGCGAACGTCCAGATTGTGGAACGCTGCCTTGATCGCGCCCGCCAACGCCTCCGGCCCAGGGCCTGGCTGGTTGCGGTAGGGAATGCCAAGGCCGCCGCCGCAGTCGACGACCCGCACGGTGTGGCCCTGATCGCGCAGCACGCGGACCAGTTCGGCGATGCGGGCGAACGCGGCACCGTACGGCGCCAGATCCATGATCTGGCTGCCGATATGGGTGGCGAGGCCGACCGGCTCGATGCCTGGCAGGCGCGCGGCCTCGGCGTACAGGGCGGCGGCGTCAGCCCAGGGAACGCCGAATTTGTCGCCCGCTCGGCCGGTGGATATCTTGTCGTGCGTTCCCGCATCGACGTCCGGGTTGATCCTGGGCGCCACCCGAGCGGTCCGCCCCATCGACGCGGCGAGCGCGGACAGCATCCGCAATTCCTCGGCGCTTTCGATGTTGATCTGGCCGATGTCCTCGGTCAGCGCGAGGCGGAGTTCGCGCTCGGTCTTGCCGACGCCGGAATACACGATCCGGGCGGCGGGAATGCCGGCGGCGCGGGCACGGCGGAGTTCGCCCTCACTGACCACGTCGGCCCCGGCGCCCTCGCGGCCGAGCAGCGCCAGAATGGCGAGGTGGTCGTTGGCCTTGACCGCGTAATGCGCGTGCGCGTCAAGGCCGGCGTCACGCAGCGCGGTGGTCAGGGCGCGATAACGGGTGCGCAGGGCGCCGGCGGAATAGACCCAGGTGGGGGTGCCGACGGCATCGGCGACGCGGTTGAGCGGCACGTCCTCCATCACCAGGCCGTCCATGGCGTGAAGGCGCAGATGCGGGCGCGCGGCGATGAGTTCGGCGATGGTCGGGTCGGGGGTGGTGTCGTCGGGTGCGGCGGGCATCCGGGGAGCTTAACACCGGGCGACTGGCGCCGTCATGCGGGATGTGGGCTGGTCGGAGTAAGAGGATTCGAACCTCTGGCCCCTGCGTCCCGAACACGGCGGTCTGGTGAGCATGGGACTGGGTTTTTGGTGGTTTTGGGCGGGCGGCGCGGGGTGGTTTCGGCACGGAGTTCCGCGGGTTTTCGGGAGGTGTGTGTTCAGGTGGACGAGCGGGCACTGCGGCAGAATAGGTCAGCCAGTTTCGGGATCTCAGAGCCCACCGCCTGAGGTCTGCGCTGGGCCTTACTTGTCACCGCCGGGTGTTCGTATATCCCAACAACCGACGGTTCAATGCGGCGGTAACACGAACGCGGTGGCGTTTTGTAGCGCCTGCTCGGTGTTTGACGATAACCCATTCAGAGTCACGGTGTCAGAACCGCCATAACCGCCGATCGAAAGCGTCGCCGTCGATCCCGAGGTTGCCACGGTGACGTAATTACTTAAATTACTCAAATCGTGCGCGAGGGCGACACCCGAGAGAATGGCACTAAGGTCGATGAGGTCGCCCGCCGACGTGTCGAAGCCGGTCACGGTCTGAGCACCAGTGCCTGCCGTGACACCTAGGCTTGACGAGCCAGTGCTGAAGCCAATCGTACCAAGACCAAGCACGACGCCGACGTAATCGGTCGAACCTAGCGTGATTGTCGCGTTGCCCGCGACCGCAATCCGAGCATTGTTGTTCTCGTACACAATTGCACTACCGGTCGTCACGATCGTGTCATTCGACGAGCCCGGTTGCAGGAACAACGCCACGCTGCCGGCGAGCGCGATGGTGTCGTTGCTTCCCGTGACGCTGATATTGTTGTTCCCGCCGGGATTGGCGATGCCGCTGGTCGTGTAGCTCACGGTGCCGTTCGACATGATGACGTTTTCATGCAGCCCGTCGAATGTCAGATTGTCGGCCGTGCCGGTCGCGGTCACCGTATCGGAGTTGTCGTAAAACGTCAGCGTGTCATTCGACGCGATGGTCACGGTGTCCCAGCCGGTCGTCGTCGTCCCCAGGCCGCCGCCGATCGTGCCGGTGACGTTCGACGCCAGCGTGATCAGCGAGTTCGTCAGGCTCCCGCCCACGAGCACGCCGCCGCCGTTGATCGTGATCGATCCGAAGGCAAGCGAGACGTTCACCACGTCGGTCGTCGACGTCGTCTGAACCGTATCGTTCGTTCCTTGCAGGAACAACGCCACGCTGCCGGCGAGCGCGATGGTGTCGTTGCTTCCCGTGACGCTGATATTGTTGTTCCCGCCGGGATTGGCGATGCCGCTGGTCGTGTAGCTCACGGTGCCGTTCGACATGATGACGTTTTCATGCAGCCCGTCGAATGTCAGATTGTCGGCCGTGCCGGTCGCGGTCACCGTATCGGAGTTGTCGTAAAACGTCAGCGTGTCATTCGACGCGATGGTCACGGTGTCCCAGCCGGTCGTCGTCGTCCCCAGGCCGCCGCCGATCGTGCCGGTGACGTTCGACGCCAGCGTGATCAGCGAGTTCGTCAGG
>CALFNB010000008.1 GCA_937902425.1 uncultured Acetobacteraceae bacterium
GTTCATTGGCTGGAGCGGCCCCCTTGCCCGCGACCGTGGTGCCGCCGCCGGCGGGGGCACCGGCCTTTGAGGCAACCGCCGGCGCGTCGCGGCCGATGAACTGCTCAACCACCCGGTCGATCCCGCCGGATGCTTCCTGCGCCGCCGCGCCCGCCACGTCGCCCCAATACAGATCCAGCGTCCCCGCCGGCACCGCGTTCAGCTGCGACACCTTGCCGACCACCACGCCACTCGGACGCGTCACCGTCCAGGCGATCTCCACCTGCTGCTGGGATTTGGGCAGAGGCGTCACCACCACCTTGCCTTGCACCGTGAAGTCGGCGCCCTCGGGAGTGACCTGCACCAACGGCCCGAACTGTGCCAGGTCGGCGCGGATCAGCCGGGTCAGTGCGGTGTCGCCGTCGCCGGGTGCACCGGTGACCTCGGGCACGAACAAGACCGCCGTCCGGTTCAGCAAACTGTTGGGATTGGCCCGATCGCGCGTCGCCCGAATGCTCATCATCAGCGCCAGAACTTTCGGCACCGCGTCCTGGGCGGCCTGGCCCAGAGTCGACGGCGCGCCGGCGGTCCAGCCGGCGGCGGGCTGTGGCGCACCGTCGATCGCGCCTTGCTCATGCCCGGACGGGTCGAGGATCGCATAGCGCGGCACCACCTGCTCGCCCTTGCGTGCGGCGGTGACGCCCAGTCGCCAGTCGGTTTTGTGGGGCACGCGGGCGAGGGTGGGGACGTCTTCCCGCTGCAGGCTGAGCGCCAGCAAATCGGCGAAGTCGCGCGTCCCCTGTGGGTTCAGCAAAGCATCCGACGGTGGCGGCACGGCGAGCATCGGCGTCAGCGGCACCGCCAGCCGCCGCGCCGTGGCGCCGGGTTCGCCGAGAAACGGCTCCGGCAAATCACCGCACGCGGTCAGCGACAGCGGGACCGTCAAAGCGAGCAACAGCGGGAACGTCAATGCGTGGCGCGACCTGGAACGGACAATCATGGGCGGGGTTCAAGCAGATGTTGCGTGGCGCCACCAGAAGCGGGAGGGTTCACCACATGACCTTCGTGATCCGCCGCCTCCGCGCCGACGAACCCGCGTTGTATCGCGACATACGCCTCGAGGCGCTGCGCCTGCACCCCGACGCGTTCGGCGCCTCGTTCGAGGACGAAGCCGCGCGACCGCTCGCGTTCTTCGAGCAGCGGCTGACCGGCAACGTCATCTTCGGCGGATTTCGCGACCAGGAGCTGTTGGGCACCGCCGGCTTCATGCCCGAGACCGGCGCGAAGCGGGCGCATAAGGCGCACTTCTGGGGCATGTACGTCCGGGCCGCCGCACGGGGCACCGGCCTCGCGCGGCAATTGGTGGAGGCGGTGCTCGACCATGCCAAGGATCGGGCGGAACTCGTGCAGTTGAGTGTGGTCTCCGGCAATGTCCCCGCCCGCCGGCTGTATGCGTCGCTCGGCTTCGAGCCATATGGGATCGAGGAACGGTCGCTCAAGGTCGCGGGCCGGTATCTCGACGAAGTCCACATGGTGCGGCGGCTGGTTTGATCGCCGTCGCGGCGGTCGTGGTAAGTTTCCCGCGGTGCCGGCAGGTTTTAACGAGCGGTTCACGACCTGGTTCCGGCTTGCCATCGCCGCCGGGATTACAACGGCGGAATGTCGTTGCTTTCCAGCCGATGGGCCAGCGTACGGGCCGGTCGCGCCAACCATCGCCGATGGTCCGCGTACGGTGCCACGATCGCCGTCATCGCGGTTCTGTGCGCGGTCGTCGTCGGCCACGACCTGTTCCGGACGTGGCAGGATCGTAACCACCAGCTCGAGAACAGCCGGCGCGAGGTGACCAATCTCACCTGGGCGGCGGAGCAGCACGCCGAAGCGGCCTTCCTGCTCGCCAACACGATCCTGACCGACATCGCGGAGCGAATGACGACTGACGGAATGGGCCAGCCGCAACTCGAACGGTTGCGCCTGTTGATGGCGCAACGGCTCGCGAACTCGCCGGTCCTGCAGAGCCTCAGCCTGATCGACGAGGATGGAGCGGTCATCGCGGCCGGCCGCCCGGTCCCCGAGCCGATCGACGTCGCCGACCGGGATTACTTTCAATATCACAAGACGCACATGGATCCCCATCCGTATGTCAGTTCGGTGCTGCGCGCCAGGATGACCGGCAAATTGGTCATTTCCTTGTCGATACGGATAAATCACCCCGACGGTCGTTTCGCCGGCGTCGCGGCGGCTTCGATGGAGGCGGGATATTTCCAGGCCTTCTATGCCACGCTCGACCTCGGACACGATGGCCTGGCCAGTCTTTATCGCGACGACGGGACCTTGCTGGTGCGCCAGCCGTTCCTGGAGTCGGCGGTCGGCAACAACTCGCAGCGCATCGCGCTGTTCCACGACATGCTGCCAAAAACGCCAATGGGCACGCTCGAGTCGGTTTCCTCGCTGGACGGCGCGACGCGGATCATCAGCTATCGCCGGGTGACCGGTTATCCGCTGGTCGCCGTCGCCGCTCTGGGCAAAGACGAGCAGTTGGCGGTCTGGCGTACCGGCGCGGCCGAGCATCTGTTCGCGACTGTCGTGACCGCGGTGCTTCTGGGCTTTATCGGGCTGCGGCTTGTCGGGCAGGTGCGCCGGCTGACCCATGCCGAACAGGCGACCGCGGCCGCCACGGCGGCGGCGCGGACCGCGGCGGCGCAGTATCGCCTGATCGCCGACAATGCCAGCGATATGATCGTGACGCTCGATATGCAATTCGTCCGCCGCTACGTCTCGCCCGGGTGCCGTGAATTGTTGGGTCATGAACCGGAGGAACTGCTCAACGGACCGCCTCTGTCCTTGGTCCATCCCGAGGATGTGGAGCGGGTCGGCGCTTCGTTGCGTGGCATGACCGCCGGCCGGGACCGCGATCTGCTGACCTTCCGAATGCATCATCGCGACGGAAAATGGGTTTGGGTGGAGGTCTCGCAGCGGCTGATCCGCGATCCCGTCAGCGGCGCGCCGCTGGAGATCTGCGCCGCGGCACGCGACATCACCCAGCGCATGGCGGCGGAATCGGCGCTGCGCGAGCGCGAGCGCGAACTGGAGCGATCCAACGCGGAGCTGCGGGAAATGCAGGCGCTGAATATCGCGTCGCGGCACGCCCGCGGTTTGCTGGAGGCGAGCCTCGACCCAATGGTCACGATCAGCGCGGAAGGCACGATCACCGACGTCAATGAGGCAACGATCCAGGTTATCGGCATTGCTCGCGACGACCTGATCGGCACCGACTTCTCCGATTACTTCACCGCGCCGGAGCGGGCACGTCACGCTTATCGTCAGGTCTTCGCCGAAGGTTCGGTGCGGGACTATCCGCTGACGATCCGTCACCAAAACGCAACGCTCACCGAGGTCATGTACAACGCGTCGATCTATAAGGATGCTGACGGCGTGGTACTGGGCGTGTTCGCCGCCGCCCGCGACGTGACCGCCCAGGTGAGGGCGGAGGCGGAGATCTCCGAACGCCGCGGCATCGAGCACGAGAAGCTGGAGGAACTGGAACGCTTCCAGCGGCTGACGCTCGGGCGCGAACTGAAGATGATCGAACTCAAGAAGGAGATTGAGGAACTGAAGCTGGCGGGGTAGCGCCCGGCGCGGGATGCCAGGATGCGGGCCGGCGTCCGGCACGACCAAGGCTCGTGGTGAGCTTGCGTGAAAAGCAGCGCGTGGTAGACGACGGCAACCCTTCGAACCCGCGAGACTCCCATGAACGAGCAATCCCCAGCCACCAGCGTGGACCGCTTCTTTTCCGCCTCGCTCGCCGAGACCGACCCCGAACTGGCCGCCGTTCTTGGCCTGGAACTCGATCGCCAGCGCGACGGGATCGAGCTGATCGCGTCGGAGAACCTCGTGTCGGCGGCGGTGCTGGAGGCGCAGGGTTCCGTCCTCACCAACAAATACGCCGAGGGCTACCCGGGCCGCCGGTATTACGGCGGCTGCGTCTATGTCGACATGGCCGAAGAACTGGCCATCGCGCGGGCGAAGACGCTGTTCCAGTGCGAGTTCGCCAATGTGCAGCCGCACTCCGGAGCGCAGGCCAATCAGGCGGTGTTCCTGGCGCTGTGCAAGCCGGGTGACACGGTGCTCGGGATGAGCCTGGCGGCGGGCGGCCATCTGACCCATGGCGCGGCGCCGAACCTGTCCGGCAAATGGTTCCACGCGGTGCAGTACGGGGTGCGCCGGGACGACGGCATCCTGGATTATGAGGAACTGGAACGCCTCGCGCGTGCCGAAAAGCCGAAGCTGATCATCGCCGGTGGTTCCGCTTACCCGCGGGTGATCGACTTCGCCCGCATTCGCCGGGTGGCGGATGAGGTCGGCGCGTATTTCATGGTCGACATGGCGCATTTCGCCGGCCTGGTCGCGGCGGATCAATTCCCGAGCCCACTGTCGCACGCGCATGTCGTGACGACCACGACGCACAAGACCCTGCGCGGCCCGCGCGGCGGCATGATCCTCTCGAACGACCCGGAACTCGGCAAGAAAATCAACAGCGCGGTGTTCCCCGGCCTGCAGGGTGGCCCGCTGATGCACGTGATCGCCGGCAAGGCGGTGGCCTTCGCCGAGGCGCTGCGTCCCGAATTCCGCGTCTACCAGAAGGCCGTGCGCGACAACGCGCGGGTGCTGGCGGAGACGTTGAAGGAAACCGGCCTCGACATCGTCTCCGGCGGGACCGATTGCCACCTGCTGCTGGTCGATCTGCGGCCGAAACGGGTCACCGGCAAGGCCGCCGAGGCCAGCCTGGAACGCGCCCACATCACCGCCAACAAGAACGCCATTCCGTATGATCCGGAGAAACCGACGATCACCTCGGGCGTCCGGCTCGGCTCGCCCGCCGCCACGACCCGCGGCTTCGGCACCGCCGAGTTCCGCGAAATCGGGTTGATGATCAACGAGGTGCTGGAAGCGCTTGGCCGCTCCAACGACGGCACCAACGCGGCGGCCGAGGCGGCGGTCGGCGCGCGGGTCCTGGCCATGTGCGCGCGGTTCCCGATTTATCCGGGCCCCGCCTTGTCGCGCCCCGCCTTGTCGCGCCCCGCCTTGTTGCGAGGGTGACGGGTCATGCGCTGTCCGTTCTGTGGCTCGGACGACACTCAGGTGAAGGACAGCCGGCCGACCGAGGATAACGGCGCCATCCGCCGCCGCCGGTTTTGCGGCACCTGCGGCCAGCGTTTCACCACGGTCGAGCGGGTGCAGTTGCGCGACCTGACCGTGGTGAAGAACGACGGCCGGCGGGTGCCGTTCGACCGCGACAAACTGGCGCGCTCGATCCGGATCGCGTTGCGCAAGCGGCCGATCCAGGAGGAGCGGATCGAACGGATCGTCAACTCCATCGTCCGGCAACTGGAAGCGTCGGGCGAAAGCGACGTGCCGAGCAAGCAGATCGGCGAGCTGGTGATGGATACGCTGAAGGAACTGGACAAGGTCGCGTATGTGCGGTTCGCCAGCGTCTACCGGAATTTTCGCGAGGCGAAGGATTTCGAGGATTTCGTGGGCACTCTGGGCGGCGAGGCGTGACGGCGGCGATTTTTTGTTGTGGGATCGATCCGGTTCGCGGCGCGGCGAGATCACCGGGCAGCAGCGATCACCGCGAATGGATCGAAGGTCGTTTTTCAAACGTGGATTATGAAAAACGATGACATGGGTTACCCAGATCGGGCAATTTCAATGTATTGAATTGAAATGACCACCAACGCCACCGCCGCTTCTGTTGGCGGGAAGCCAGGCAGAAGAATTATTCAACCACAGATACACACAGATGCACACAGATAGATCTGCTCGGTTCAAAGTTTTCGTCCAACTTCGCACGACGGAGTGTGCCGCCGGCGGATGGTTCCGCTCGGTCCATCTGTGTGCATCTGTGTGTATCTGTGGTTGAAATCTCTTGCTTCCTTGGTCCGGTACGGGGTCGGAGGCGCCAATTTTGGCCCTCCGCCGTCCAACCCAACGGCATCAGCATGCAACAGACTTCGCGATAATCGCAAAAATATCCTGCTGACCGTACTGGGCGACGACGCAACGCACGGGACTCAAACTTAACGCACACCGCCATGAACTCGTGGCCCTCAGCGTGACGCGCGAAGGCGCGGCCGGCTCTGGCGAATCGTCACCGTACAGAAACGGGTCTCGGACATCGCCACCCCGCGTTGCCACAAATCCGAACCGCCGGAGGCGATCCGGCCGGCGCGAGTTGTCAGCCCCGCGCCCCGCCGGTGGAGGAACCGGCCGCGGGACCGGAGGCCTTGCGGTCGAACGGGCTACCCGGAGTGCTGGCGGCGGTTATGTATGCCTCGCTCGGCATGTCGATCCCCATCGCCTGGGCGAACCGCTCCGCATCGCCGGCTTCGAGTGCCGCCATCGCCTCGAGGTTCGCGCGGCAGGCGGCGATGGTTTCCGGTGCGGGCTGGTAATCGATCATCGCCTCACGGAGGTGCGGCGGCAGGGCGTCCAGGGCCGTCCGGAGCGGAACGTCGCGCGTTTCAGCCATGGGCGCCAAACCTTGGGGAGCCAGACCCTGAGGTGCCAGACCCTGGGGAGCCTCCATCGGGGGCACCTGGATCGGCGCGGCGTCGGCATGGGCGGCGGGGGACAGCGCCGGTTCCGCCGGCGCGGGCATCCGTTCGCCAGGTTCCGCCGCGTTCGGGGCTGTTGAAGGCAGCACCTCGGGTGCGTCGCGGCGCCCCTCCGCGGGCCGGGTCTGATAGCGTTCCAATCGAGCGAGATTGTTGCCGAAGACCTTGTCCATGGCGACAATGTTGCCGCGCGTGGCGCGGCGCGTGCCGTCCGCTTCGCCGCGCAGGGTAACGCGCACGCTGTCGGTCATCATCTCGTGGAACATCACACAATGGCCAGCGAGGATGGCTTCGATCACATCGCGCGGCAGGAAGCCCATGATCATGTGGACGGTGGCCTGGTAGCGGGCGAATTGCTGCTGCTTCGACTCGCCGCCGCGTTCGCACACGGCCTTCGCCATGTCGCCGACGACGTGGTTGAGCAGCTCTCTGAAGCCGAATGCCGGTTGCGTGTCCATGACGAGGCCGCCTCACTTG
>CALFNB010000009.1 GCA_937902425.1 uncultured Acetobacteraceae bacterium
GGGGTCACCCGAAGAAGTTGTGCGGATGCGAAGGTGGCAGGGAATTGGGAGGAGGGGAAGGGTTGGGGGGTGCTTGAGGTTCCGCAGGGCACCATTCGACGAAAGATGTTCGGCCGTTGGCAGCCGAGACCTGGCTACCTCATGAGAGACACTCTTCACGGCAGACGCTGAAGAACCAGTAAGCAAATCAATTCTGTAGGCCTAAAACATGCATTGGGACGGCGTCGAGAAATTCTGAGCTCTCCTGGATTTCGTCCTGGCTGTACGCTTACAATGCGGACGGGGTAAGCTTGATAGCAAAAAAGCGATGACATGACCGAGTTTCAGTGCTACATTTCTGCTTCGGGAGACGATGAGGTTCGAAGATGGTATGAAGCACAGGCCCCAAACGTTCAGGGCGCGGTGTTCGCGGTCATCGAAAGCCTTCGTCACCGACCGCGCCACGTCTGGCGCCGGAAACCCTATGGCCAACTACGAAGTCCATCATGCTCTGGTTTAGGAGAAATTCGCATAGAAGAACCCAAGGGTTCGCATCACCGAATTCTCGGTTTTTTCGCCGACCCGACGTCAGATTTCATCCTGCTTTATGCCTTCGCGAAAGATCTAGACCCTGCGTACTCGATTGCATGCCCAGAGGCACAACGTCGGAGATCAAGCATTGAATGTAATGAAGCACACATCCATGACTGCCAATTTCCAGCGACTGGAGGGGTTAGCGGGGGGTATCGCTGACAGCGAATTTCGCGCTTCCTATATGGCCCATAGCCTGCGCGCCTTTCTCGCGGACCAAATTCGTGCGCTACGCGGCGAACGATCCCAGAGGGTGTTCGGCGAGGCAATCGGAAAGCCGCAGAGCGTTGTGTCTAGGTTGGAAAGCGAGGATTACGGTAAGGTTACCTTGCAAACCTTGCTTGATATCGCGAACAAGCTTGATATTGCTTTGCTGGTCAGGTACGTGGACTTTCCAACATTTCTTAGGTCCACTGCTGATTTTTCACCGAATGCTGTTGCGCCGCGACCCTTTTCGGCAGATGCGTTCGTAGAAATGATGCGCGAGGAGGCCAGACCAGATGAAACAAGTGCAGCCTTAAGGGCGTTCCTTTCTGCCTCATTTGAGCAGAATTTCACATCAGCAGTCCAATCCGCCGCGAACACGCTTAAATCTCCGACAAACAATCCATCATCATTTGCCATACCATCGTCGCCCGATTTGCCATCCGAGGGGGCCGTGGAGGCAAACACTTCGAATAAATGGCGCATGTGGCGTACCGATACGTCGTCAAATGCAATCGGCGCTTTGGAAAATGTCGCATGAGATTGATTGGCACTGAGGCTGGACGTGTCGTTCAAGTGGTACATGCTGATGAAGTCCGTCCTAGCCAAGGCTTTGATCTACCGCGTCTTGTCCATATCGTTTCTAATAAATATGGCTTTTCGACGACACCCACTGACTATGCCGGATTCACTCAACCGAACGGACTTCGGTTCGAGCGAGGGCGGTTTGGTACCCCCGCAGACGACGTGGTGGCGATCTTGGACTTGTCCCTTTTTAACGACGGCATCATCGCGGGCTGTGCGGATACGGAGATTGCTGACAGAGTTGTCAACGATGTTATCGAATTGTTGGTTGGGTCGGGCATGATCCGTCGCCCGGCGATGCTGAGGCCGAGAACCTACACAAGCCATGTGGTTGTAGAATTTGATCGGCTAAAAGATGGTGTGTTGGAACGGTTGTTCAATACGGGGCACAGATTGCGTGCGGCGCTTCGTGAACAATACGGATGGGATAACGACACTGGCTTGCATCGGATCGCATTTTCGACTGACCCTTCAGAAATCCCACATTACCGAAACACGCTTTTTGCTATCGAGAGGCGGCCGACAATCCCATATCGGGAAAAGTGGTTTTGGTCCGTTGCACCTCTGCCATTATTCCGACATCTAAAGCTGCTTGAAGAAACCGAGCAGGATCTTGCAAGCACCTGATGCTTGATTAGTATGATATTAACCGCGAAACGATTTTTTGCCACTACAGGCCCATGTCCCATCACGACGTCATCATCCTCGGCGCCGGCGCCGCCGGCCTGATGTGCGCCATCACCGCCGGGCAGCGGGGCCGCCGCGTGTTGTTGCTCGACCACGCCGCGGAGCCTGGCGCGAAAATCCTCATCTCCGGTGGCGGGCGCTGCAACTTCACCAACACCGGCACCTCGCCCGAGCGGTTCCTGTCGGACAACCCGCATTTCGCCCGCTCCGCGCTTGACCGCTACACGCCCGACCACTTCATCGCCCTGGTGCGACAGCACGGCATCGCGTTCTACGAGAAAACCAAGGGCCAGTTGTTCTGCGACGGCTCCGCCCGCGGCATCGTCGCCATGTTGCTGGAGGAAGCTCAGGCAGCCGGCGTCGACCTCCGCCTCGCGCACACCGTCACCGGCCTGAGCAAATCCGACTCATTCCGGATCGATACCAACCATGGCTCATTCACCGCCGGCAGCCTGGTCCTGGCGACGGGCGGGTTATCGATCCCAAAACTCGGCGCCACCGGCTTCGCGTATGACGCCGCGCGCCGCTTCGGCTTGCGCGTGACGGAGACGCGGCCTGGTCTCGTGCCGCTCGCCTTCTCAGACGAACTGCTGTCGCTGATGCGACCTCTCGCCGGCGTGTCCCTGGACACCGAAGTCACCCACGGCCGACAGCGCTTCCGCGACGCGACTCTGTTCACCCATCGCGGCCTGTCCGGCCCGGCGATCTTGCAAATATCATCATATTGGCGCGACGGTCCGATCGTTCTGAACCTGCTGCCGGACCTGGACGCCGCCGCGTTCCTGCTCGACCGCAAACGCACCCGCGCGAAAGCCGAACTCCGCACCGTCCTGGCGGAGCAACTGCCGCAACGTCTGGCCCAGGCGTTGGCGGACAGCAACGGCCCTCGCCTCGCGGACATGCCGGATCGCGTGCTGCGCGACCTCGCGCGGAAACTTCAGGCCTGGACCATCATCCCCACCGGCACCGAGGGATTCGGAAAAGCCGAGGTCACCGCCGGCGGCATCGACACGCGCGACCTGTCGTCCCAGACCATGCGGGCCACCAAAGTCCCTGGCCTGTTCGCCATCGGCGAGGCAATCGACGTCACCGGCTGGCTCGGCGGTTACAACTTCCAATGGGCCTGGGCCAGCGGTTGGTGCGCCGGCGAGGCCGCCTGACTCACGGTATCGCCGACAGAAACAAAAACACCCCGAAAATCACCAGATGCACGCCACCCCGCGGGATCGTGGTCCGCCCGGTCGCCAGCGTCACCGTGCCGCTCGCCGTTTAAGGAATTCACCCGACGCGCAGCAGTCGCGGTCCCTCATGGTGTAGCCAGGCCATGGCGCGCGGCGTGTGCGCCGTCAGCGACGAAACGAGGTGCCAGAAAGCCGGTCCGTGATTCATGTGGCGCAGATGCGCGACCTCATGCGCGGTGACGTAGTCCTGCACGAAATCCGGCGCCATCACCAGCCGCCAACTGAACGCCAGCGCTCCGTCCGGCGCGCAACTGCCCCAGCGGCTGGTGGTGTCCTTGATGGTGATCCTGGCGGGGATAAGTCCGGACCGCGCCGCTTTGGCACGCACCATCGCGGACAGCCGCCGCCCGGCCTCGGCGCGGAGAAAATCGACGACGCGGCGCGGCAAGAACTCGGGCAGGCCGGTGACGTGCAATTCTCCGGCCTCCAGCCACGCGCCGCCGCGGCGTTCGGGGTGGTGGCGAATTCGGTGCGGGATGCCACCGATCGGCACCTCGGCGCCGTCGGTCAAGGTCACCGCCGCGGGCAGCGCGGCGATGCGTCGCGCCACCCAGTCCACGTGCCCCATCAGCAGCGCCATCCCCGCCCGCCGGCTCGCCCGTGGCGGCAGCGTGACGACGATGGCGCCATCGCTCGGGTCGATGCGCAGGCTGACCCGGCGGGCGCGGGCATTGCGGCGCCACTGCACCCGGGCGGCGCCGGACGGCAAGGTGACCATCTCCGAGTCGGGGGACTCGGCGCTCCGCTGTGTGCCTGATAGAACGGCCCGCATGCCGTATTCACTCGCCTCCATGACCGGATTCGCTCGCACCGAGGGAACCGTCGAGACACTGACATGGGCCTGGGAACTCCGCGCCGTCAACGGTCGCGGGTTGGAGCTGCGGTTCCGCCTGCCGACCGGGTGGGACACGCTGGAACCTGGTTACCGGGAGATGGTCGGCAGAGTGCTGAAACGCGGCAACGTCAATGCGAATCTCACAGTGCGGCGCGACATGGAAACGCGCGCCACGATCGACGAGGTCGCGCTGGCGAATGTCATGACTCTCGCAATGGACCTGCATCGCCGCATCAAGGGCAGCCCGGTGCCGCGGGCGGAGGCGTTGCTGACCATGCCCGGCGTGATGCGACAGGCTCCGGTCGATCCGATGCAGGAACGGGAGACCGCGGCCGCGGCGGTACAGGCTGGGTTCGCGGAGGCGTTGGATGGGCTGGTGGCCGCGCGGGCCGCCGAGGGCGCGCGTCTGGCCGCGGTGCTGTCCGGACAACTGGATGAGATCGCCCGCCTGCGTGATCAGGCCGAGACCCAGGCCGCCGATCAGCCCGCCGCGCACCAGGCGCGGGTGATGGAGACGTTGCGTTCGCTGCTGCGGGAATCTCCATCGTTGCCTGAGGAACGAATCGCCCAGGAGGTGGCGCTGTTGGCGGCTCGGTCGGATGTGCGGGAGGAACTGGATCGGCTCGCGGCTCACATTGGTGCCGCGCGGGCGCTGATGGAGGAGGGGACCAATATCGGCCGCCGGTTCGACTTTCTGGTGCAGGAGTTCAATCGGGAGGCCAATACTTTGTGTAGCAAGTCGGCGTCCGTGACGCTGACCAATACGGGATTGAAGTTGAAGGCCACGATCGAACAACTGCGTGAGCAGGTGCAGAACATCGAATGACCGAGATCGCGCGCCGCGGTGTGTGCCTCGTGCTGTGCGCGCCCTCGGGTGGCGGCAAGGGTGCGATCACGGAAGCATTGCTGGTCCGTGAACCTGGGCTGCACCGTTCCGTCAGCGTTACCACGCGCCCGCCGCGGCCGGGTGAGGTGGACGGCGTGCATTACCACTTCATCACCGAGGATGCATTTTCGGTGGCGGAACGAAATGGTGAACTGTTGGAGTGGGCGCGGGTGTTGCGCGGTCATCATGGCTACGGCACGCCGCGCGCGCCGGTCGAAGCGGCGCTGACAGCGGGCGAGGACATGGTATTCGACATCGACTGGCAGGGGTTTCGGCAGTTGCGCGACCGGTTGCCGGGCGATGTCGTCGGCGTGTTCATTGTGCCTCCTGGGCTGGACGTGCTGGAACAACGGCTACGGGCGCGAGGGGATGACGCGAAGGAAGTCGACCGGCGGATGCGGGAGGCGCGGGAGGAGATTTCCCATTGGCGGGAGTTCGATCACGTGGTCGTGAATGAGCGGTTGGATCAGGCGGTCGAGGAAATGGTTTGCATTCTGCACGCGGCGCGGTTGGCGACAGGGAGGCAGGTGGGGTTGGAGGCGTTTGTGGCCGGGATGGATGGAGTGTGACGCGGGGGGCGGCCCCACCGGCGATCTTCAAGCGGTGGACGATGGTTTCTCGCCGTAACGTTCCAACATCGCCGTGCCGATCTCCGACGAAGACGGCCAATGGCCGCGCCGCGCAGCGGCATGAGTTGCATAAGTCTCAAGCCGCGCGGGATCCGGCCGAACAACCTTGCCATCTTCCAGGAACAGCAGCCCAATCTTCTCTGTCGGCATCCGCATCACGAAGCTCTCCGCGTCATCCAGCGCGCTTTTTAGTTCCTTCATGATGGTT
>CALFNB010000010.1 GCA_937902425.1 uncultured Acetobacteraceae bacterium
TCCAGCCGGTCCATCCGCGTGGTCATGCCGGTCATGCCAGCTTTCAGCTCGTCCAGTGCGGCCAGAATGGGATCGTGGTTCATGGCGCCATCATAACCGTCTTTGCCCTCCGACGATACGCAATCGTGCACCTGATATGCAGGTATGCAGGTTCAGGCCATCTGTCGGTCCCGCCCGAGCATGCCCAATTTCCCCCACTCTTCCTGCCCGCGCGCCGCGCGGCTACAACCCCAACTCTGGCGGGATGGCCCGCCTTTCGGGAGTGCTCCAGCATGAACGACATCGTCATCGTCTCCGCGGCCCGTACCCCGGTCGGCAGTTTCAACGGTGCGCTCAGCACCCTCTCGGCGCAGTCTCTGGGCGCCATTGCGTTGCGCGCGGCCTTTGCCCGGGCGGGGGTCGAGGCCGGGGATGTGGATGAAGTCATTTTCGGCCAGGTGCTCGCCGCCGCCGGCGGACAGAACCCGACGCGTCAGGCCGCCCGCGCGGCGGGACTGCCGGATGCGAAGACCGCGTTCGGCATCAACCAGGTTTGCGGCTCCGGCCTGCGCGCGGTCGCTCTGGGCGCGCAACAGATCCGCACCGGTGAAAGCGCCATCGTCGCCGCCGGCGGGATGGAGAGCATGAGCCTTTCCACCCATGCCGCGCATCTGCGCAACGGCACCAAAATGGGCGCGCTGGAGTTCGTCGACACGATGCTCAAGGACGGGCTGTGGGACGCGTTCCACGGCTACCATATGGGTAATACCGCCGAGAACGTCGCCACCAAGTTCCAGATCACGCGTGAGCAGCAGGATGCGTTCGCCGTGGCGTCGCAACACAAGGCCTCGGCGGCGCGCAAGTCCGGCCGTTTCAAGGACGAAATTGAACCGGTGACGGTGAAGACCCGCAAAGGCGACGTGATCGTGGCGGATGACGAGTATATCCGCGATGACTCGACGATGGAGAGCATGGCGCGGCTGCGGCCGGCCTTCGCCAAGGACGGCACCGTGACGGCGGGCAACGCCTCCGGCATCAACGATGGCGCGGCGGCATTGGTGCTGATGAGCGCCGAGGAAGCCCAGAAGCGCGGCCTGACGCCGTTGGCTCGCATCGCGTCGTTCGCCACGGCGGGCGTCGATCCGGCGGTGATGGGTACCGGCCCGATCCCGGCGACCCGCAAAGCGTTGCAGCGCGCCGGGTGGAAGGTCGAGGACCTCGACCTGATCGAGGCCAACGAAGCGTTCGCGGCGCAAGCTCTGGCGGTGAACAAGGACCTTGGCTGGGATACCACGAAGGTGAACGTGAATGGCGGCGCGATCGCCATTGGCCATCCGATCGGCGCCTCGGGCGCGCGCGTGCTGGTGACACTGCTGCACGAGATGGCGAAGCGGGATGCGAAAAAGGGCCTCGCGACGCTGTGCATCGGTGGCGGCATGGGCGTGGCCATGTGCGTCGAACGCTGACCGTGACAAGGGAGGACACAACATGAGTCGCATCGCATTGGTTACCGGCGGCACCCGTGGCATTGGGGCGGCCATCTCGCTCGGCCTTAAGGCGGCGGGCCGGACCGTCATCGCCAACTACGCCAGCAACGATGCGGCCGCCGTCGCGTTTCATGCCGAGCACGGTATTCCGGTGAAGAAGTTCGATGTCTCCGACTTCGATACTTGTAAGGCGGCGATCGAGAGCATCGTCGCCGAATTCGGTCCGATCGAGATCGTGGTCAACAACGCGGGCATCACGCGTGACGCCACCATGTTGCGCATGAATCGCGACATGTGGGACGCGGTGATCGATACCAACCTCGGCTCCTGCTTCAACATCTGCAAGCTGACGTTCGAGGGCATGCGCGCCGCGAAGTTTGGCCGCGTCGTCAATATCGGCAGTATCAACGGCCAGGCTGGGCAATATGGTCAGGTCAATTATGCAGCCGCCAAGTCGGGGATCCATGGTTTTACCAAGGCGCTGGCTCAGGAGGGCGCGCGGTTTGGGATCACGGTCAACGCAATCGCGCCGGGTTATGTCGATACGGAGATGGTGCGCGCGGTGCCGGGCGAGGTGTTGAAGAAGATCGTCGCCAAGATTCCGGTGGGCCGATTGGGCCATGCCGAGGACATTGCCCGCGGGGTGGCGTTTCTGACGGCGGACGATGCCGATTTCATCACGGGGTCGACGTTGTCGATCAACGGCGGTCAGCATATGTACTGAGTTCTTCCGCTCAGGCACGGTCCGTTCTTCTTCGTCATGCACGGGCCTGGCGCGACGATTGATCGCCGCACACAACAAGGGTCGAATTGACCTGGTGCGGGTGTCCACGGATCCTCGGGTCGAGCCCGAGGATGACGACGGTGGGCCTGGGCGCTGACGGTTAAACGGATCCGGGGAATGTGCGGACCACCAGCATTCACCCGCTGATCCGCACTCATCCGGAGACTGGCCGCA
>CALFNB010000011.1 GCA_937902425.1 uncultured Acetobacteraceae bacterium
CGTAGTACGACAGGTAGCAGTAGACGTAATCCATTTCGGCGCACCAGCGCCACGTTTCGACCGAGCCGCCGCCGGGCACCCAGATCGGCGGATGCGGATTTTGCACCGGTCGCGGCCAGATGTTCACGTAGCGCTGTTGATTGAAGCGGCCGTTGAAGGCGAAGGTGTCTTTCTCGGTCCAGGCGCGCACCACGAGATCGTGCGCCTCCATATAGCGTTGCCGGAGCTGACTGGGATTCGTGCCGTATGCGTAACAGGTATCCATCGGCGTGCCGACCGGGAAACCGGCGATCAGCCGGCCGCCGGAGATCACGTCGATCATGGCGAATTCCTCCGCCACGCGGGTCGGCGGGTTGTACAGCGCCAGTGAGTTGCCCATGACGCAGATCGCGGTATCGCGGGTCCGCCGCGACAACGCCGCGGCGATTAAATTCGGTGACGGCATCAGGCCGTAGCCGTTGGAGTGATGCTCATTCACGCAGACGGCGTCGAAGCCGACTTCGGCGGCGTATTCCATCTCGTCCATGAAGTCGTTGTACATGTGATGCGCGCGTTTCGGATCGAACAGCGACGAATGGATATCGACCCACACCGATGGGTTCGCCTCGCGGAAATCCTCCGGCAATTCCGTATACGGCATCAGGTGAAACCACATCAGCTTCATGCGTGTCGTCTCCAGATCGGTTGTCGCGGGTCCATGCGGATGAGGAGAAGCTACCGGTCAGTATTGCGAGGCCCCCAAGGGTATGTCAATCGATGCGGACGAACGAGGGAGCAGGCGGATGAATGACGCGGCGATGACCGGACCTGTTACCGGTTTGGGAAGCTCCGGGGCGGAATGCCTCACCCGGGCGCGCGCGCTGATCCCGCTGTTGCAGGCGGCGGCGCCGCGGATCGACGCGGCTTATGAACTGCCGCCGGACGTGCTGGACGGGATGCACGACGCGGGAATGTTCCGGTTGCTGCTGCCGCGCGCGTTTGGCGGGTTCGAACTGAAGCCGTCGGATTATGTGCGCTGCGTCGAGGCGATCGCGATCGGCGATGCCAGCGCGGCGTGGTGCATGAACCAGGGTTCGGGCTGCTCGATGACGGCGGCGTATCTGGCGCCCGAGGTATCGCGCGAAATCTGGGGCGCCAGGCGCGACGTGCTGGCCTGGGGGCAGGGGCCTGGGGCGAAGGCGATCCGCGCCGAAGGCGGCTGGCGCTGCACCGGCACCTGGAGTTTTGCGAGCGGCTCCCGCCATGCGACCTGGTTGGGCGCGATGAGCCCCTGTTTCAACGCGGACGGCTCGCCGGTGCTGCACCCTGACGGCAGGCCGTGGGAACGGACGATGCTGTTTCGGCGCGAATTCGGGAAAATCGACGATGTTTGGCAGGTGGTGGGACTGCGGGGGACCGGCAGCGACAATTATACGATCAAGGACCTGTTCGTGGACGATGCCCACTCGGTGACAAGGGAGCAGGCGGCGGAGCGGCGGGAGAGCGGAACGCTGTACCGGTTGCAGGCGATGCAGCTTTATGCGTCGGGGTTCGCCTGCGTCGGTCTGGGCACGGCGCGGGCGGCTTTGGACGCGTTTATCGCACTCGCGAAGGGCAAGAGCCAAGCCTGGAGTTCCGACCGGCTGCGCGACAATCATGCCGTCCAGCACATCGTCGGTTACGCTGACTCGGCGTTGAAAGCGGCGAAATTCGGGCTGTTGGCCGTGCTGGACGAACTGTGGGAGGAGGTCGGACGGAGCGGCGGGCTGACGCTGGAGAACCGTATCGCGGTGCGCCAGGCGTCCACCTTCGCGATCCACACGGCGCGCGATGTGGTGCATCAGGTGTACCACGAGGCGGGCTCCACGGCGATTTTCGACAACCAGCCGTTCGAGCGGCGGTTGCGCGACATGAACAGCGTGTCGCAACAACTGCAGGGCCGGCGGACCCATTTTGAGACGGTTGGTCTGTATCTGCTGGGTGGCGAGCCGAACCCGCGCTGGCTCTGATTATTTCGCGGCGCGGCGAGTGGGCGTCGCGCCGGGTGCCGAATTAGTGATGTCGTTTCAATGGGTTAAAGGGATTTCGAAAAAATTGACGGGAGGAGCGTAATCGCGTTGACACACCACGGGCCGGCGCCTACAAGGCGCCTCCCGCGACGAACCCAGGTTTGACGCGGTCCGGGTTTCCCGGCGTTCTTTGACAATTGCATATTCTATGGAAGGGATACGTTGGCGGCGCCCCTGCG
>CALFNB010000012.1 GCA_937902425.1 uncultured Acetobacteraceae bacterium
GGCCGCGATCAAGGCCGGCGCCACCACGATCAACCTGCCGGACACCGTCGGCTACGCGATGCCGGAGGACATGGAGCGGATGTACACGCAAATCCGCGAGAAAGTCCCCAACATCGACACCGTCATCCTCTCCACCCACAACCATAACGACCTGGGCATGGGCGTCGCCAACACGCTGGCGGCGGTTCGGGTCGGGGCGCGGCAGATCGAGTCGACCATCAATGGCATCGGTGAGCGTGCCGGCAATGCCTCACTGGAAGAGATCGTGATGGCGATCCGCACGCGGCCGGATGCGTTCCCCTACAAGAACAACATCCAGACCACGCATTTGCTGCGGATGTCGAAACTGCTCGCCGCGATCACCGGTTTCGACGTGCAGCCGAACAAGGCCATCGTCGGCCGCAATGCCTTCGCGCATGAGGCGGGGATCCATCAGGACGGCGTGCTGAAGAACGCCGCCACTTATGAGATCATGACTCCCGAAAGCGTTGGTTGGGCGAAGAACAGTCTGGTGCTCGGCAAGCACTCCGGCCGCGCCGCGTTCCGCGACAAGCTGAACACGCTTGGCTACAAGATCGGCGACAACCAGATGAACGATGCGTTCCGGCGCTTCAAGGATCTGGCCGATCGCAAGAAGGTCGTGTTCGACGACGACATCGTGGCCCTGGTCGATGACGAGGTGATGCGCGATCACGAGCGTATCAAATTCGTTTCGCTTGACGTGCACGCGGGTTCCAAACGCCAACCGAGCGCCGAACTGGAACTGGAAATCGATGGCGTGGTCAGGTCCGGCTCAGCCGTTGGGGATGGTCCGGTCGATGCCACGTTCAAGGCGATTCAGGCGATTTTCCCGCACAGCGCCAACCTCGTGCTGTTCTCGATTGGCGCGATCACCGAGGGCACTGACGCGCAGGCGAAAACCACGGTGCGGCTGGAGGAAAACGGCAAGATGGTGGACGGGCAGGGTGCCGACACCGACACGATCGTTGCCTCGGCCCGGGCCTATGTGCACGCGTTGAACAAGCTGCTGGTGAAGCGGCTGCGCACCGAGCCTAAGGCGCTGTCGGCCTGAGCCCGTTCTGCTCCCACGTCATTCCCCGGCTCGTCCGGGGGACCTGACGCGGTTCGGTGTCAGGTCAGGTGGCCCAACCGATCGGGCCATGACGCCGCAGGCGTCGCGGCGTCAGTTGTAGCCCCAGAATTTCCCGGCACCGGTATTCGGCGGCAGGTTCGGTGCGTACTGCGTACCGGTTTGCGGTGCGCCCGTGATGCCTGTCTGTGCTTCTCCGGGATCCTGGGGCGGCGCGGGGATGGCGGCCCCGGTGATGCCAAGCGACGCGGGGTTCGCGCCACAAGCCGCGAGAAGCAGCAGCAGTGAGAGAATGATGAAACGCATGGCGGCGATGATGGCTCGCGCCGTCCGGTCTGTCCACGCCCGGTTTCGGCCGTTGGTGACACCTGCTTGAGGCGAACATGGACAGGGACCTGAACACAAGCGCTGGCACTCCCGCCGACGCGGACACACCTGAAGCGAATTGGATTGCCTGGGGCATATGGTCCGGCATCAGCCTGGTCATGATGCTGTTGGCCGTGGTCGTCGCCGGCCTGGACACCGGCCTGTTGCTCGGTTGGGCCGTGGGCATCATTATCGCCGCGATGCTGATGGTGTTCCGGCGATAAGGTCGGGCAGACCAAGGCGGGCGACGGAGGCGAAGAATGGCCCAGGGCGAGGGAGTGCGGCAGGTCGCGTGGCTGGACTGCGCGGGTGGCGGACAGGTCGTTCTGGATGGCGATCGCGCCTATATCGGGCACATGGATGCGCCGCACGGGACCTCGGTCGTCGATGTGTCCGATCCGGCGAATCCGCGTATCACCGCTTCGATCGACATTCCTCCAGGCCTGCATTCGCACAAGGTCCGGGTCGCCAACGATATCATGCTGGTCAACCGGGAACGGACCCGAGGTGACCCGCCGGCCTCCGACTTCGTCGGGCTGCGGGTGTTCGACGTCAGCAAGCCGGACCGCCCGCGCGACATTCACCATTGGCAGTGCGCCGGCACCGGCGTGCATCGTTTCACCTTCGACGGCCGCTATGCCTATGTCTCGGCCGAGCAGGAGGGTTACGTCGGGACGATCGTGATGATCCTCGACTTCGCCAATCCCGAGAAGCCGCAAGAGATCGGGCGCTGGTGGATGCCGGGCCAATGGATCGCCGGCGGTGAAACTCCGAGCTGGAAGGGCCGCAACCATCGCTGCCATCATCCGATCCGCCGCGGCGACCGGCTGTATGTCAGCTACTGGTATGGCGGCGCCGTGATCCTGGACATCAGCGACATCACGAAACCGCGTGCGGTTTCCACGATTGACTGGAGCCCGCCCTTTGGTTGGCCCACGCACAGCCTGGTGCCCATCGACGTCCCGATCGCCGGGCATCGCTGGATGCTGGTGGCCGATGAGCATGTGCAGCCACTCGATCCCAAACTGTCGCCCGAACTGCCCGCGATGGTGTGGATGGTGAACATCACGGACGAGACCAATCCGATCCCGGTCAGCACGTTCCAGTTGCCGGAACTGGTCGGGGTCGCCTCGCCGCTGATGACCGCGTGCCATCAACCTGTTGAAACCATCGTCGGAAACGAGGTGCCGGCCGCGTGGTTCGCGAGCGGTCTTCGCATCATCGACATCAGCAATCCGTTGTCGATGAAGCAGGCGGCCTGGTGGATGCCGGATGTGCCGCCGGGTGCGCAACGTGTTTGCAGCAACGATGTTTACGTCGATCATCGCGGCCTGATCTATCTGATCGATCGCAACCGGGGGTTGTCTATCCTTGAGCGGGTGTGATCGCTCGACCACCGCTTTAACAGCAAGTTAACCAATCGCGCCGACACTGCCCTTCGCAGACCCACGAGGGCCAGTATGGACGGCACGGTCGGGACGATCCGCGGGGTCGCTCGTTTGACGTATGGGCGGCGATGGTCCCCCGCGCTGCAACTCGCCCCCGAGTTTCTGGCGGTCCTGGGAGCGATCGCGGTGATCTGGGGCGCGATTTCGTTCACGTTGTGGCAGGCCAAAACCGCGGCGATCGATGCGGCGCGGCGAGAAACCGCTACGCTGGCCCGTGCCTTCGCTGAAAGCAGTGATCGAATCAGCACCGTCATGGACCGTGAACTGCTCGCGTTACGTGCCAGCTATGCGGAAAAAGGCAGCGCGTTCGACCTGGCGGAGTGGCTGCGGACGCAGTCCTCGCCTGACCATATGACCCTGCAGGTCGGGATCGCCGACCGAGTGGGGATCGTTACCCAAAACTCCGTACCGCTGAACGGTCATCGAATTGACCTCGCGGACCGGGAGCATTTTCGTGTGCATCTCGATCCGGAAAGGGATTCGGTTTTCATCAGCAAGCCCGTGATTGGGCGCGTAACGAATCGATGTTCGGTGCAATTCACGCGCAAGCTGCTTGACCGCGAGGGACATTTCGCCGGTGTTGGGGTGAATTCCGTTAGCTGCGACGATCTGTCCCGGTTCTATCAAACGGTCGATATCGGCGATGGCTTTGTCATGCTGGCGGGGCTCGACGGCATCATTCGAGGGTATGGTCCGATACAGCACGGCGTGGTGGGCACGGATCTCAGTCAGACACCAGGATTCGCGCCCGCGTTGTCGACTCGGCAGGGCACGATGACAGCGCCCGCGCCTTGGGACGGGGTGCCGCGGATGGTCAGCTTCCGTCGTCTGGACGGGTATCCCTTGGTTGTCCTGGTCGGCTACGGTGACGCGAAGGTGTTTGGCCAGTATTGGCCGATGCGTGATCAGGCGATTGGAATCGGCGCGGCGGCGACACTGATTATCCTGGGTCTCGGCCTGGTCTGGATCCAGCAGCGGCTTCGCTCGTCAGCCTCCCGGCGGGTGCTGTTGCTGACGTTGGAAAACATGGGCCAGGGCATTGTCATGATCGACGCGGATGGCCGAATTCCAGTGGTCAATCGCCGCGCCGCGGAACTGCTCGGCCTGCCTGCGACAATGCTCGATCCTGGCCGCTTGACACACCGGGCGGAGGCCGGCGAATCAGGCTTGCTCGGCCCACCCGAGGATCGTCAATCTGGCACGATCGAGCATGGTACGGTGCACAAAGACGGCCGGATCATCGAGGTCCTCGGTCAGCATTTGCCGGGTGGCGGACAGGTTCGCACTTTCACTGATGTGACTGAGCGGCGGATCGCCGATGCGCGAATCCGCCACATGGCACTGCACGATTCGCTGACCGGTCTCGCGAATCGCACACTATTGAAAGATCGACTCGCGGAATTATTGCGCCTGCCGCGGTCTGTAGAGTTTGGACTTGTGTGTGTTGATCTGGATGCGTTCAAGATGGTCAACGACACGTTGGGTCATGAGGCGGGCGACAGATTGCTGCGGGACGTGGGCCGGCGCCTGCACCGCCTTGTCGGCGACAGCGGTTTTCTGGCGCGAACCGGCGGCGACGAGTTCGCGATACTCTGTCTCGACGGCCCGCAACCCGAAACGACCGAAGTCCTCGCCGCCGCCGTTGTCGCCACGATCGCCGAACCGATCGACATCGACGGGACCCAGTTCCGCCTTTCAGCGAGTCTCGGCCTCGCATTCCATCCCACGGACGGAACGACCCCAGCCGAAATCATCCGGCATGCCAACACGGCGATGTATCAGGCCAAAGGGCGTGGGCGCGGCCTCGTGGTCCGGTTCGATACCGATATGGATCGGTGCCAGCGTGAACGCGGTCTGATCGAGCGTGACCTGCGCCGTGCCCTGAGCAATCACGAATTTGAGGTTTGGTTTCAACCCCAATTCGAAACCCGCGAGCTGCGGATCACCGGCTTCGAGGCTTTGGCACGCTGGCGCCATCCGGAGCAGGGGCTCATTTCGCCGGCTCGATTCATTCCCGTCGCCGAGCAATGCGGACTGATCGCCGAACTGGGCGTGCGCGTCCTGAAGGAGGCCTGCGCGTTTGCCACCAGCCTGCCGGAAGGACGCATCGCGGTGAATCTGTCGCCGGCGCAGTTCTTGTCGAACAATCTCGTGGATGTGATCGCCGGCGTGCTGGCCGAACAGCATCTGTCCCCCCGGCGGCTGGAGTTGGAAATCACCGAGGGCGTGTTGATCGCGGATGAAACCCAGGCCCTGACCACGTTGAACAGCTTGCATGACCTCGGGTTGGATCTCGCGCTCGACGACTTTGGGACTGGTTATGCGAGCCTCAGTTATCTGCGGCGCTTCCCGTTCGACCGCATCAAGATCGATCAGTCGTTCGTGCGTGATCAGGAACACGATGCCGCGACCCGCGCGATCGTCGAGAGCATCCTGACCATGGCCGGTCGCCTGCTGATGCAAGTCACCGGTGAGGGCGTGGAAACCGATACACAACTCGATCTTCTGCTCAGCCAGGGGTGTCCGGAGGTGCAGGGGTTTCTCCTTGGCTGGCCGATGCCAGCGGAGCAGGCACGGGCATTTTACGCGGCCCATGAGGCGACCTTGCGAGAGCCGAGTTTGTCGGCCGCCTGAACGAACGCACCGATAGCCGTGCCTCAGTCAGCCGCGTCGCTCCGCCGGCCGAGAATTTCGGCCGTGTGCTCGCCCAGGCGGGGGGCGGGCAGCCGGACGGAGCCCGGCGTGTCCGACAGTTTGACGGTGACGCCAAGCGTATGAAACGTTCCGGTAACCGGATGTTCGGTCCGGACGACCATCTCCCGGGCCAGGATATGCGGGTCGGTGAAGACCTCATCATAGTGCATGACCGGCCCGGCCGGGATGCCGGCGGCCTCCAGCGCCGCGAGCCAATGACCAGATGGTTTCTCCTGTAACGTCTTCGCCAGCAGCGCCACCAAGGTGTCATTATGCGCCACGCGCTCGGCGACGGTCCGGAACCTCGGATCGGACACCAGTTCCGGCTGGCCGACGATCTGGCACAGTTTGGCGAAGAAATGTTGCTGTGACGCACCGATAGTGATGTGCCCATCCGCCGTCGCGAAACATTGATAAGGCGAACTCCCCCGGTGCGCCTGGCCGATCCGGGCCGGCCGCGTGCCAGTGGCGAAATAATGCGCCGACTCATACACCGCGAGCGAAGTCGCTGCCTCCAACAGCGAGGTTTCGACGTGCTGTCCCGTGCCGGTGCGATGCCGCGCCTCGATCGCCGCGAGCACGCCGAACGCCAGGAACATGCCGGCGGAGACATCGGAAATCGCGATCGGCAGGCGGAACGGATCGCCGTCGGCGGGCCCGTTCGTACTCATCAGTCCAGACATCGCCTGCGTGATCAAATCGAACCCACCCCGGCTGCTGTACGGGCCGGTCTGCCCAAATCCCGAAATCGACCCGAGGATGAGCCGCGGGTTGCGTTGATGCAGCACGTCCCACCCCAGGCCGAGGCGGGCCAGCACGCCGGGACGATAATTCTCCACCAGCACGTCGGCGCGATCGATCAGGTCGAACAGCGCGTTCCGGTCCGCATCCTGCTTCAAATCCATCACGACCGAGCGTTTGTTCCGGTTCCAGGTCATGAACGGCGCGCTCTCCCCGTTCACGAAGGGGGGCATGTTACGGGCTGAGTCGCCGGTCGGTGGCTCGATCTTGATCACCTCCGCGCCGTGATCCGCCAGCAGCATCGCGCAGTATGGTCCCGACAGATGGCTGGTCAGATCGAGCACCAACAAGTGTTGCAAAGCCCCGGGCATGACGAGTTCTCCTGTTCGCGCGAAGTCGGACCATGTCACGTCCCGTGGTCTGGGCGAAGCCGGGCCCTGATCCGTCCCAGTGTGTGCCGGGCCAGCGCGATCATTCCGCTCGGATGCCGCGGATTGATCAGCATCAGGCCCATCCGCTGGCCCCGATCGGCGACCCAGCCTTGCTTGTACGGATCATCGCCGCGGCCAAAATCCACCGCGGCCACACGCTCACGCTCGATCATGTGGCGGATCATCCACGCGGTCAGCACGGTGCCCGGAGAGTGCGCCTTGAACGCCTCGTCGTGCGCGAGTTTCAGTACCGTCGCCCGACCATGCTCCACGATCCAGAACTGTGCCGCGGCGGGTGCATCGCCGATCCACCAAACGCCGACCCGAGCCAAACCCAGGGACGCGGCGGCACGGATTTGGGCGGGATTGAATGCCGGATAAGGCTCGGGATCTTTCCAGCTTCGCGCGTACACCGATTCGAACGCGGCAATGCCGGATGCGATATTGGACCGCTCATGAAACAAACTGAACCGTGCCTCGGCCAGACGCTCCGCCCGCCGTGTCCGCCGCCTGATCGTTTCGCGCAACGCTCCTGGTCGGCGAGCCAACCAGGCCGTCCAATCCAGGCCCGCGACATCCTCGTGCCAGTTGCCGAAATGGTCAAAGCGAGCGACAGCCAGGCCCGCCTGCCTCCCGCCCGCGGCGATCTCCCCCGCGATCGCCGGATCCAGCGCATCCAGTCTCGTGGTGGCGAACGTCCGGCAGAACCGCGCGAACGCCGCGAAAATCAACCCGCGGTCCGTGTCGCCAGGCGCGAACAGCGGCTCGTAAAGACAGGTGTAAGGCGTCGTCAAGGCTCTGAAACCACCATTAAACAGCATGGGAAACAACGCTTTTGGCTGACCGTCCTGACGGATCAGCAACAAACGGGGCGAGGCGTTCGGCGGAATTGCGTGCGCCAGCACGACCTCCCACCAGGCACGGGTCGAAAAGAAATTTTCCGCCGCGTCGAACAATGGCCTGGCATCATCCGGCAGGATGTCCAGGCTTTCGAACGCTTCGACCGTCGTTCCGCCTTCAGCGGATCGCATACCACGCACAACCGATCCACTCATGCAGCGCGTAGTAGCTCCATCCCCACGCCGATGCACGCGGCAGGAAATCCCACACGATCGGATCGATCGGGATTTCCATCGATGTGGGAACCGCCGTGGCGATCAGGCCCGCGCGCCGGAACGCCAGCATGGCGCGCCGCATGTGCCACCCTTGCGTCACCACATAGACCGAGCGAATGCCTTGCTTCCTCAGGATCTCCGCGCTGAAGGCCGCGTTCTGCCAAGTGTCCTCCGAGGCATCCTCGACCCAGGTCACCGGCACCTGAAAGTCGTCGCGCAGGCTGTCGGCCATGACCGCGGCCACCGGCGGGTGATGCGGTTGCACGGTTCCACCGGTCACCAGAATCGGCAACCCGGTCCTGCGGTACAACGCCACACCGGCGCGCATCCGATCCACGGTCAGAAATCCGGGAATCACGTTCGGCGGATCGGCGGTGCGGGTTAAATCGCCGCCCAGAATCACGATCGCCTGAGGCATCGCATCCGGTGGCGGTTCAAGTGGCAGGTTTTGCTCCAACGCCACGATCAACAGATCGGAAAATAAGGGCAGCGCGAGCAGTGTCAGGCCCGCCAACCCAATGCAAATCAGTGCACGTCCGCCGCGCCTTCGCCACCGCACGATCAATAATCCCAGGATGGCCAGGCACAAGAAGCCAACCGGCGGCACCGCGAGCGTGATCAGGATGGCTTTCAGCACGGTCCGTTGGGCCTATCGCCGCGCGTCAAGGTGCGCGAGCACGGTCACGAGGCCATCGCGTAATTTAACCATTTCACCCAGTACCAACCCGCGCCGCATGTTGGACGGATCGCCCAGGGAGTGCCGGATTTCTCCGGACCTGGAAGGCATGCGCTTTGGATTCAGGTTCTTTTTGGCCAGCTCGCCAATGATCTGGGCCAGCTCCGCCACCGAGGTTGCCTCACCGGTACAGACGTTGAAGACCGAAGCTGTTTCCGGCCGGAGGTTCATACCGGCCAACAACGCCGCGACAGCATCGCTGACATGAACGAAATCGCGCGTTTGCGCGCCGTCGCCATAGATATGGATCGGTGCTCCGTTTCGAATGCGCTCGCAGAAGATCGAGATTACTCCTGAATATGGCGACTTCGGATCCTGCCGCGGGCCGTAAATATTGAAGAAGCGCAGCCCAACCGTGGGAATGCCGTGCACATGGGTCGCTGTTATGGCGTGCAGCTCGCAGCCATATTTGTCGGCGCCGTAGGCCGACAACGGCCGCCGTTCCGCGGTTTCCTGGATCGGGATCGTCTGGCAATCGCCGTAAACCGCGGCGGAGGAAGCATAGACAATGGGCACCTTCCTCCCATGCCGCCGGACAGCGTCGAATATCGTGATCGCACCTGTCAGATTGGCGCGATGCGTGCCGAGCCAGTCGGTAACGCCACGTTCAACCGAAGCAATGGCGGCGAGGTGAAAGCACCCGTCCACACCATCAGTGGCGCGCAGCGCCGCCGAGGGATCGGCGATATCGCCTTCGATGAATTCAACACCGGCCGGCAAATTGGCGCGACGACCGGTGGAAAGATCATCGATCACGCGTACGCTATCGCCGCGCGCGATCAGTGCGTCGCACAGGTGGGAGCCGATGAACCCCGCGCCGCCGGTGACGAGCCAGAGACTCATGCGTGAGGTCGCAGAACCTGGCGCAGCACCGCGCCATCCGCGAGCTTGTCGAAACCCTCGTTGAGTTGCTCGAACGTCACGAAGCCGCTGCGCAGCTTTTGCACCGGCAGTTTGCCGCGCTGATACAGCGCGATGAACCGGGGAATGTCGCGCTTCGGCACGCAACTGCCCATGTAGCTGCCGCGGATCGTCTTCTCGTCGGTCACCAGCGCGGAATGCGGAAATGCGAACGTCGCGGTGGTCGCGGGCAGGCCGGCACTCACGATCATGCCGCCGCGCGCCGCGATCGCATAAGCGAGGTTCATCGCCGGGATCGCTCCCGCTGTTTCGATCACGTAATCCAGGCCGCCGTCGGTGGCGGAGCGGATTTCCTCCACCACATCGGCATTGCCCGCGAGGAACGTATCGGTGGCACCAAGCTCTCGCGCCAGGCGCAGTTTGTCGGCATTGAGGTCGACAGCGACGATTCGTTCGGCGCCCGCGACGACGCCGGCCATCAACGCGTTCATCCCAACTCCACCCAGCCCAACGACCGCCATCCGCGCGCCGGGCGGAACCTGCGCCGTATTCAGTACCGCGCCAACACCGGTGACCACGGCGCAGCCGAAAATGGTCGCATCCTCCAGCGGCACGTCATCGGGGATTTTGATCAATGCCGATTGCGACACCACGGCATACTGCGCGAACACCGACAGGCCGCTATAATGGTTCAGCGGTTCGCCATTCAGCGACAGCCGCCGGGCGCCGGAAACAAGCGTGCCCTCGGCTCGCGCGATCGAAGAGCTCTGGCACAGGTTGGGCCGGCCGTTGTTGCAATAACGGCAGTCGCCGCAGCTTGAGACGAACATCGAGACGACGTGATCGCCTGGCTTCAGGCTGGTGACGCCGGGTCCGACCTCCTCCACGATGCCCGCTGCCTCATGCCCGGGGACGGTCGGCAACCGTCGGGGCCTCAGGTTCTCGATCGTGGAGAGGTCGGAGTGGCACAGCCCGGCACCAATGATCTTGTACAGCACCTCACCCGGTCCTGGCGGATCGAGGTCAACGGTCTCGATGGTCATCGGCTGGCTGTCGGCGTAGGGGCGAGGCTTCCCCTGCACGCGCATCACCGCGGCCTTCATCTTCATCGTCGTCCGCTCCTTGTGGCCCCAGGGTAATTCGGGAGGATGATTTTGGGCGCGATCGGTCGTCCGCGGCAATTACCCCTTCGGGCCCGCGCATGCCAGAGGATCGGCCGGCAAGGTATCAGGCTGCCAGGACAAGCTCCGCACTGGTGACAAAGCGCACGCCCAGAGCGGTCAGACGATCGCGCGCCTCGTCCATCGTGGTGCGTCCCGCGGTGGTTGGCAATGCGATGGGGCGGCAGGCATCCTCGATGATGGTAACGTCATAGCCGAGACGGGCGGCGTCCTCGGCGGACCACGCGACACAGAAGTCGGTTGCGAGGCCGCACAGCAACACCTGGCGAAAACCGCGCTGACGGAGCCAGCCGTCCAGCCCGGTCGCGGTGACATGGTCGTTCTCAAAGAACGCCGAATAGCTGTCGAGCGTGACCCGGCATCCCTTGCGGATGATGAGCTCGATGCGCGTCTGATCGATATCGGGGTGGATCATCGCTTCCTCGGTGCCGGCGATGGCGTGATCCGGCCACAGGGTTTGCGTGCCGTACGGCAACTCGATCGTTTCGTATGGATTCCGACCCGGATGCGCGCTGGCGAAGGAGTGATGGTTGGGCTTGTGCCAGTCCTGCGTGGCGAAGGCATGATCGAACAAAGGCATCACGCGATTGATGATCGGCACGATGCGATCACCGTCCGGTACCGCGAGGCCGCCACCTGGCATGAACGTCAATTGAACATCGATCAGGCCGAAAATAGTCGTGGCTGGGTCGATTTTCATGGCCGGGCCTTTCGTCTGGACAGTCGGAGTCCCGTATCGTACCGCATGAAATTGTCCGGGAGAATGGGTCCGATCAGATCTGCTCGGTTCAAAGTTTCCGTCCAACGTCGCACGACGGATTGTGCCGCCGGCGGATCGTTCCGCTCGGTCGATCTGTGTGCATCTGTGTGTATCCGGTGCGCCCCGAACGGCGCGATCACCTCGTGGGTGCAAGTCCCACCCGGGC
>CALFNB010000013.1 GCA_937902425.1 uncultured Acetobacteraceae bacterium
TGATTCATGAGGCATCACACTGGTCTGGTGCGCCGTCGCGGCTCAATCGCGATCTGCATAATCGGTTCGGCTCGCATGAGTATTCTCGGGAAGAGTTACGCGCCGAGCTTGGCCAGATGATGGTTTGCGGTGAACTCGGAATCGCAGTCTCCGACGACGAATTCTCCAACAGCGCCGCCTATCTCTCGTCCTGGCTGGAGAAGCTGCGCTCCGACCGTAAGGAGATTTTTCGCGCGGCGGCGGACGCGCAACGAATCGCCGATTATCTGCTCGCTTTTCACCCTGATTACGCACGTCAGGCTGGCCCGCCCGAGAGCGTGCCGGCCGCCGATGATGGTGAGGCCGCCGGCGAACCGGAGCCGATGCGCGCCGCCGCGTGAGGCCGTCCGGCTGACCGGACCGGTCAGTCCCCTTCCCTTCCGTTCAACCCTACGGCGTTCGGCTCGACCGCTTCCACGCGGCCGGAGCCGCGCGACCGCCCGCGCGAGGAAATCACCATGACCGAAGAGACCATACCGTCAGCCGCCAACAGCGAATTCACGCACAACCTGTTCGACACCGCCGGTGCGATGGGTTGGCATGCTCACACGCTGACCACGGCTTCGGACGCACTCGACTCCGATGAGACCGAGGTTGATGATCATATCAACGAATGCGGTGACACGCCGCCGCCGGCGAGCGATCCGGCCGCGCGCGGGAGCAACTTTCATCTCGACGGCGACCGGACTCTCGCGCGCGGCTGGGCGGCGCGGGCGCGCGACAACATCGCCGCGATCACCCTGTCGAAGGCGCTGGAACAATCGGGCCTCGCACCAACAACCGAGGAACAGGCACGGTTGTTGCGCTTCACCGGTTTCGGCGCGACGGACCTGGCGCAGAATTGTTTCCGCCGTCCCGGCGAGGACGAATTCCGCCCGGAGTGGCAAGACATCTGCGCGGCGCTCGAAGCCGCCGTCACGTCGGAGGAATACGCCACCCTCCAACGGGCCACGCAATATGCCCACTACACGCCGGAGACGATCATCCGTGGACTCTGGAGAGCCGCCGAACGGCTGGGCTTCACTGGGGGTCGTGTGCTGGAACCCGGCATGGGCACCGGCCTGTTCTTCGCCCTGTTACCTGAGGCGCTGCGCCAGACCTGCCGCCTCACCGGCATCGAATGCGACCCGGTCACGGCCCGCATCGCGCGCCTGGTGCATCCCGAAGCGCTTGTGCGGTGCGAGGACTACGCGCGCAGCCATCTGACCGGACACTTCGATCTCACCATCGGCAATCCTCCCTTTTCCGATCGCGTGGTGCGGGCCGATCCCGTCACGCGATCCCTCGGCCTCCGGCTGCACGACTATTTCATCGCCCGTTCGATCGCGCGGTTGCGCCCCGGCGGTCTCGCGCTGTTCGTCACCAGCACCGGCACGATGGACAAGGTCAGCCCAACGGCACGGGAACACATCGCCGGCCTGGCCGATCTGATCGGCGCGGTGCGTCTGCCCGAGGGGAGCATGTGCGCGACTGCTGGCACCGATGTCGTGATCGACGTGCTGGTATTTCAGCGCCGGGCGAACGGCCAGACCCCGGCGGGCGAAGCCTGGATGGATCTCGCCGCGGTCGCGAACGCGGCGGTGGATGATGACGCCGACCCCATGGGCGATCCCGACAGTCCGGCCGGACCCGTCATACAGGTGAACCGCTACTTCGCCGATCACCCGGAGATGGTGCTGGGGGAGCACGCACTCCGGCGCGGCATTTATGGTCCCGGCCTGACCTACACCTGCCGTCCGCGCGAAGACGGCGTTGCGCTGGAAACCCTGCTCACCGCCGCCATTGACCAGCTGCCCGCCGATATCTTCACGGCATCGGATGATTCCGGCGAAAACCCCGATCCTGACAGCGAATCCGAACTGGCCGCGCCGGTCGGCACCGCCGCCGACGGCGCCACGATCAAGGAAGGGTCTTACCTGCTCGGCAAGTCTGGCCAGTTGATGCAGATCGTGGACGGCGAGGTTAGCCCCGTCGCGATCCGGGAAGGCAAAGGGAGTGGCGGCATCCTTGCCCGCGACGGAAAGATCATCCGCGCCCTGCTGCCGATCCGCGACGCGGTGCGCGATGTGCTGCGCGCCCAGGCCGCCGGACAGCCCTGGGAAGCGGCCCAGGTCCGGCTGCGCATCGCCTATGGCGGGTTCCTCCGGGGCTTCGGTCCGATCAACCACACCGTCGTCTCGCTCACGTCCGACCCGGAGACCGGCGAGGACCGCGAAACCCACCGCCGCCCGAACCTCGCGCCCTTCGCCGACGATCCCGATTGCTGGCTGGTCGCCAGCATCGAGGACCATGACCTCGAAAGCGGCCTCGCCCGCATGGGACCAATCTTCCGCGAGCGGGTGATCGCGCCTCCGGCCGCGCCGCTGATCGCGACCGCCGCCGACGCGCTCGCCGTCACCCTCAACGAGACCGGCCGCGTCGATATCGACCATCTCGCCGAGTTGCTCGACAGCGATCCTGACACCGCCCTCGCCCAGCTTGGCGACACCGTGTTCCGCGACCCGTCCACGGAAGCCTGGGAGACCGACGACGCTTATCTGTCCGGTTCCGTCCGCACCAAACTCGCGCTTGCCGAGGGGGCGGCCGGGAGCGACCCGACCTATGCGCGCAACGTCGCCGCGCTACGGCGCGTGCAGCCCGAGGATCTGCTGCCGTCGGATATTACCGCGCGCCTGGGCGCGCCCTGGGTTCCCGCCGCCGATATCGAGGCTTTCGTTCAGGAAATCATGGGCACGGAAACCCGCGTGCGGCATACCGTCGAGATCGCCTCGTGGTCCGTGGAGACCGCGCCCTTCTCATTCACCGCCGCCGGCACCTCGGAATGGGGCACCGCGCGGCGCAACGCCGGCTGGTTGCTGCACGACGCGCTGAATAACGCCTCGCCGCAGATCTTCGACACCATCGTCGAAGACGGCGTCGAGAAACGCATTCTCAACAGCGAGGCGACCGAGGCCGCCAAGGAGAAGCTGGCGCGGATCAAGGAGGCCTTCACCGGCTGGATCTGGACCGATCCCGATCGCACGGACCGGCTGGCGCGGGTCTACAACGACCGCTTCAACAACCTCGTGCCGCGCCATTTCGATGGACGGCATTTGACGCTCCCCGGCGCCAGCCCGATCATCCGCCTTTACGATCACCAGAAGCGGGTCATTTGGCGGATTGTCGCGGCTGGTTCGACATACATCGCCCACACGGTCGGCGCCGGAAAATCCTACGCCATCGCGGGTGCGATCATGGAGCAGAAGCGGCTTGGCCTGATCAACAAGGTTTTGCTGGTCGTGC
>CALFNB010000014.1 GCA_937902425.1 uncultured Acetobacteraceae bacterium
GAGGCCGTAAAGGTCTGATCAGGCAGGGTTTATTTTGGTCGATGTTAAATATGGGTTAGGTCGCCATGTTCAGCACCTGCGCCGGGCTCAGCGGACGTCCGTAATAAGCGGCGTTCCATTCGTTACGCGGCTTGATGAGGGATCCTTCCAGGGTCAATCCCGCATACGCGCCTTTTGACTTCGCCCAGGCGATCACGTCCACGTTGCCGTGAGTGGTTGCCGCGGCGGCGGCGTTCGTCCCGACGACGAGCACCGTCAGACCGACCTGCCCGCCCAGTTTCACCTCGTCTTGCATCCAGGCGTTCAAGGCGCGCTCGCTCATGACGAACAGCACGACCTCGGCCACTTCCAGGCCGATCTGCAAGCCGAACGATGCCGACGCGAGCGTATAGAACGCCGGATGGCTCCAGTGGGCGCCATGCCGTGCCATGAGGACACCGTTGCCGCCCTCACCGCCTACGAAGAAGCCGCCTTTGACCAGCTGCGGAACAACCATGACGCCGCGCGCGGTCTGGAACAGCTGCCTGGAGTTGCCGAACTCCGCATCATGCCGCGCCTCCTCGAGCACCAGGTTGGCCCGCCGCACGAGGTTTATCTGATCCGGCGTCGGCGCCGCTGTGACCGAACGGGTTATCACGTTATCCAGGACGACTGACCCCAGACCAAGGATCAACATCCCACCCAAACCACGTCTTCGCATATTCATGTTATCGCTCCTGATGGGGCTTCAGTGTGCCGCGTCCGTCGCCGAGAACCGGTTGAGCAATTCCGCCCGGTCGTCGGCGTGTTCTTCTTCCACCGCCTGGATCTCCTCGATCACCTGGCGGTAGTGCTCTCGAACGGCGCGAAATACGCCGCGATTTCGCGCCCGATCCCGGAGCACCTTGACGTCAGTGAAGAATGGCCTGGTTTTGTTTGTGTCGTTGCCCACATTTACGACCCTTGTTTCGATATACGATCGGTCACGAAACGCGACGGGACGGATTGTTCCGGCGATTGCCAATAGCCCCGCAAGTCAGCCCCATCCTGAGAAGTGGTCCAGAACATCCCGCTGCCCCAGGGGATCGGTTGCCAGAACAGCGCGATATGCATGATGACCAGGATGGGGATCGCCAGCAACGTAAGCAAAACAGCGCGATGCATGGCCAGTCTCCGGGAATCCCGTGACGCGATTCAGTGGAGTAACCCCGCCGGCCGCGCATGGTTCCCGCGACCCTCCGGTGGATCAGATCGTGCGCGAAGCCCGGTTTTCTGATCACCGCCGACGTCAGCACGAATGGATTGTGAATTCTGTTCGATAAAGGAAGAGAACCAAGGATTTTTCGGCCGTATTCGCATATCGTGTTTTCGAAACATCTGATATCTGAGCAGAAGTCACAAACGAACAATCGCGGTTTCTGATCCGCTCAACCCTGTCCGTTTCGTGAAAAAAGCGCGCTCAGCGCATGATATACCAACCAACGGCCATCGCGCTGACCGCCCGGACCACGGACGGCACCAACACGAGAAGGACCAGGCCGCTGATGACACCCTGACGAGCCTCCACCGCGGGTCCATCGCCATCGTCTCACCTGCATGTTTCCAAGGCCAATTAAGGTTTCCCCTCCGGGTGTCACCCCTGACTGGACACCAGCACGACCGACGGCCCAGTACTATCCAGCACCGCATCCGGCACATCGCCGAAAAACAAAGTGTCTCCTGGGCGGCGACTGACACCCATCACGACAAGGTCATGCTGGCCACTCAGCAATTGCCGCGGCACCTCGATCTCCGCCGCGCCACGCCGCACGATCGCATTGACGGTCACGCCCTGTTGCTCCCCCAGCTGCTCGATCTCACGCAGGATCGCAGCCTCATTGCGCGTGCCGGTCGTATCGCCACGTGACTGTCCGACGGATTTGCTCTCCACATACAAAGCGGTGACGGTCGCGTTCACCGCGCGCGCCAGGGCGATCGCCACCTCGGCCCCATGGCGCGAAAAGTCAGTGCCGGTGACCGGCGCCAGGATGTCGCGTTCGGTGCGATCCGGGTCCTCGTGGTGGGGACCGCGAGCGACAACAATCGCGAACGGGCCGTCGAAACTCAACGCGACCTGGCCGACCCGCGCCGAGAAGCGTCCCTCCTCTCTCGCCGGTTCGACCCCGACCACCAGCAGGTCATAGCCTTTCCGTGCTTGTTCGGGGACCATCTCCTCAACCGGGGCTTTGGGCCGCACCGTTTCGACGTCGACCGGCGGCGTCTTTTCGGGGCGGCCTTCCGGTTTCTCCGCCTGCTCGCCGGCTCCCTTGACGAGCGCCTCCGCACCATGAGCTGAGCCGGGTTCCGCCTCCGCCGCTTCGTCAACCGGCAGCACGGTCGTCACGATACGCCGCGAGCCGGCGATCAACCCTACCAGGCGGGAAGCCAACCGACCGCTCGGGCCATCGTCGACCGCCATCAGCACCCGCTCCAGATTGGCGACGAAACCTCGCGCTTCCGTCGCCTCGCGTTCCAGACGCTGCTTCTCATCAGGTCGCAGCGGCACATGCGACAACGCAAGGCGCAACATCGGCGGCATCGCCATGGTCGTTACCACCGCCATCACCACGATCGCGGTGAACAGGGCCTGGTTCAGGACGCCCGCCGTCACGCCAAGCGTCGCGACGATGACCTCGGTCGAGCCGCGGGCATTCATGCCGCACGCCAGCGCGAGCGATTCGCGCACCGTCAGTCCGCCCAGAGCACCGCCGACCAGCGCGCCGGAGAACTTGCCGAGGCTGGCGATGAGGATCATCCCAAGCGACAGAAGCAGCATGGAGAAACTCGCCAGCGCGCCAAGATCGGTGTGCAGTCCGGCGACACCAAAGAAGATTGGCATGAACAGCGCGACAATCAGTCCGCGCAAATGCTCCTGGATATGCTTCGTGAGAATCGGCGACTGGCCAACGAGAATGCCGGCGACGAAAGCGCCAAGAAACGTATTCACACCGATTGCGTAAGTGATCAAAGCCATGACCCCCATCAGCACGAGGATCGCGCTGATGACCGGCAGCTCCATGACGAATTTATCATTCGCCCATCGGATCAGAATGAACGTGGCGCGTGGGCCGAGCGAAAAGCTGGCGATCAGGAACAATGCCGTGCCGATCACGCTCTGGCCGACCGTGGCGAGATCGAAACCACCCGGCCGCGCGAGACCGAAGGTGATCGCCATGATGATCCAGCCGATGGTGTCATCGACGATCGCGGAAGCGATGATGACCTGGCCGACCAGACGGCGCATGAAACCCATATCGCGCACGACCACGGCAACGATCTTCACTGAAGAAATCGACAGCGCGGTGCCCAGAAAAAGTGAGGTGATGAGCCGCCGTCCAGGATCCGGCAGCATGGCCAGCGGCATGAACTGGCCAAGTATGAAACCGCCGGCGAATGGCAGCACGATGCCGGTCACCGAGACGGTGAACGCCGCACGCCGGATCGGCTTCACGACACCGAGATCCGTTTCCATACCGGTCAGAAGCAGCAGCATCAGGATGCCGAACCGCGAGACCACTTCGATCGTACTCGTCTGCTCGCCGCCGCTGGGGAAGATCATGCGCTGCAGATCCGGCCAGATCGCGCCGAAGACCGAGGGACCGAGCAAAACACCGGCGATCAATTGGCCGGTCACCGCCGGTTGGCCAATTCGTTGCATCGCCTCACCCAGGAGGCGTCCCGAGATCAGCAGCAGAACGACCTGGACAATGAAGAGGACTTCGCCGGATTCGGTGTGACCCGGATCGGCGGCGAACGCGCTTCCCACCGTCAGCACCATCAATGCGACCGAAATGAAAAATCGTTTCCGGCCGATCACGCGAGAGCCTTGGTCTTAGGTCGCACGATCTTTGGCGATTTCAAATGCACCCAGAACCTCCGGTGAACCTGATGGCACCATTGGGGTTTCAGTTCCCTTGTCGAGTCGGAAGATCAGATCGAGACTGGCGGCCCCGAGGCCCTCTCAAGCAGCAATCGAAGTTGCCCGGCCCCATGTGTGGTGGCTGGTATGATTTCCGCCTTTAACTGCGCCGCGTAAGCCCGCATCAGGCGATCGCGGAGCAATTCGAGCCTGACCAACGCGATCCAGGTTCCGCGTACCGACAGCGTCAGCAGGTTCGCGGTGACGGTAAGGGTAACCGTTACCGCGCCATTCGTCGCGACCGCCTGGTCCAGCCGGGGCGGCATCAGCACGGCCAGGTACAACGCCAGCGCGATCGCGTGGTCGAGGCCGATCAACGCGCCGGTGACCCCGGCATCGAAGCGCAGGTGCTCCTCTCCAAGTCCCGCGATCTGCCTCAGGCCGGAGAGAACCTCCGTCACGAGTTCGGTCAATGACACTTCGATCATCGATCCGGTCGTATAAACCAGCCGGTACGCCACCGACATGGATTGCACATGCTCTTCGATGAAGCGGATGTCCTCGCGCCGTTCCGGCGGCATCATACGCTTCCGCGGGTTCATCAGGCTGACGATGATCTGCGGATTGTTCTTGACCCGATGGTTCAACTCGCGAACGAGCGTGACCGGGTCCGGCATGTCGCCGATCGCCGGCGCGCCAGGACCCGCGGTCAGGTTTCGCGTGGGCGCCTTCCGCCGCATGCCGCGGCCACCGCGGCGAGAGGCAGCTTCCTTGACCCGCGACGTTCCGGATGGACTGGCCAGCACGTGGTCAAACGTCCACCGGCGACGACCGTGACCTCGCGCTCCACGACGCATCGACCGCCGCATCCCACGCCATGTCGGACTCCAAATGGTTGTCCGCCCGCACCGCGAGCAATTCCGCCAGCCTGGCGCGCGCCCGATTGACCCGGCTCTTCATCGTTCCGATGGCGCAACCGCACAAAGCCGCCGCGTCCTCATACGAAAGGCCGGATGCACCCACCAGGATCAACGCTTCCCGATGGTCGGGAGCGAGACGGTCCAGCGCGGCCCGAAAGTCGAGGAATTGCATGTGTCCTTCTTGTGTCGGGCGTGTCGCCAGACGTGCCGCGTGACGGCCTTCTTCGTCACCCACCTCATGCCGGCGTTTGCGAAACTCCGAATAATACTCGTTACGGAGAATTGTATAAAGCCAGGCGTTCATGTTCGACCCAGGCTCGAAAGTGCCGATATTCGCCCATGCCTTGACCAGGGCTTCCTGCACCAGATCCTCGGCGCGGGGCGTGCGGCCGCACAGGGAAATGGCGAACGCACGCAAACTCGGAAGCGCCGCGAGAAGCGCGTCCTTCACTCTGGGCGTGGTCATGCCCCCTTTGGTCATGCCCCCTCCGATGTCTTGCGTTCAAGCTCCTCGATCAGTTGAAGAAAGCGATCGGGCACCGCCTCGTTCACGACCTCATCGTAGACGGCCCGCAGTTGCCGGCCGATATGAGCCTGCAAATCAGCGTTCAGAATCACGCCCTTGGGGAGAACCGCCATCGGAATTGTTTCGACTTCTGGCTTCATATCGGATGTCTGACCTCGCTTCGCGGTGTCCTGTTCGGCCATCTAAATCTCCAACGCAGCCAGCGACCCTCAGGTTCCGGCGAAGCGACAACAGATACCTCTGATTGTGGGCAAGCAAACCCCACCCTGGCATGCGAGCCAATATCCAGTGCGGAATGCGCTCGGGCGGCAAAAGTTCCCTCGGCGATGGTACATTTCCAGCCGGATGGCATTATCC
Source organism: uncultured Acetobacteraceae bacterium (assembly GCA_937902425.1). Taxonomy (GTDB): domain Bacteria; phylum Pseudomonadota; class Alphaproteobacteria; order Acetobacterales; family Acetobacteraceae; genus Rhodopila. The sequence goes on from CALFNB010000014.1 coordinate 5,681, forward strand.
ACGACCGAGCGGCGCATGATGCGCTTCGCGCCGACACATGGACGTAGGGAGGACACCTTGTCGCGATAGGTGTCAATTGCCGCGAATCTGCCATATCCGCGGCGATTTGCCCGTGCTTTGACCGCAAGCCAGACAAGTGGCGATAACTATGCCGTTGCCACCCTGGAAGCCATCGCCGAGGACGCCGAGACGACCGGCGGACAGCTGGAGCCTCGGCAGGCTTTATACCAGGTGTTCCTTAAAATCTGGGGTTCTCTCGCGGTTAATCAGCGCGGAACGGACAGGTCCGGGAATCCGATAATGCGGGCGGCTGACCGCACGCTGGAGGCGCTGACCCCGCTGCCTCGGGCCGTCTTTCTGTTGCGCGCGTTGGAAGGCTTCACGCCTGGCGAAATCGGTGAAATTCTGGAACGACCGCCCATGGAAATCCAGGAATTGCTCGACGTCACCGGCCGGCAGATCGCCTCACGGTTGCGAACCGAGGTGCTGATCATCGAGGACGAACCGATCATCGCCATGGACCTTGAAGCGATGGTCACCGATCTCGGTCATTCGGTGCGGCGGATCGCGCGCACGCGGCAGAAGGCCGTCGCGGCCATCGGCGACCATGCACCCGGCCTGGTGCTCGCTGACATCCAACTGGCGGATGGCAGCTCCGGCCTTGACGCGGTCAATGAGATACCTGGCGTCCGCGAGGTGCCGGTCGTGTTCATCACCGCGTATCCCGAACGGCTGCTGCCCGGCGAGCGGCCGGAACCGACCTTTCTCATAACCAGGCTATTCCGGACCGACACCGTGAAGGCCTTCATCAGTCAGGCGTTGTTTTTCGACCGCCGCGCCACCTTGTCCGCCGCGGTCCCCCGATAACCGAACTTCAACGAAGGTCCCAGGCAATCCGACCCGCCGGCCGATCGCCGGACAGCGGGCCGAGAGCCAAACGCTGGGAGGACACCAGCCTCTTCACTGGGCTGCTGGCACCGGTCGTGGAGGTCGCCGCGTCCGCGTCAGGGTCGCGCCACGCTGCCCAGGTAAGACGGGCATCGGTTTGATCGGTTCCGGGCGGGCGTTGAATCAAATTGACTGGCGGTGCGATGATCGGGCGCTACCGAAGGATATCGCGATGCGTCCGTCATGCATGTCCCCTTCTTGCGTGCCCCTTCTTGGGCGTCCCCGGCGTGGATGTTGCTGCCTGACGTTGCTGACACACACCGTCCGCGCCGAGCCGCCGCGCCATGAGTGAGGCCGGGACGGGCGATGCCGAAGCAGTTCTGTCGGATTTCCGGCCCGGTCCGGCGCGGGACCAACCGAGCAGGTCCGCCGAACACTCCGGCGTCCGGATCATCGGGCCGCGGCGTACCATGCTCATGGTCATCGCGAGCTTCGCGCTGCTCGTGGCCGCCTGCGCGTTCGCCGGCGTTCTGGCCTGGCGCGACATCCAGGCCGCCGCCGCGGTGGTGGACGCCAGGGAAGCACGGCGTTCGGGGACCTTGACTTATCAGGCGCTGCTGACCGCCGAAAGCCAGCGGCGCGGCTACTTGCTGATGCGCGATCCAACGTATCTCGCAAGCTATAACGACGCCAAAGCCGCGTTCGCGCGATCGCTGGACGAGCTTCGGCGGCGGCTGGCCGATCGCCCGCGGCGCGCGAGCCAGATCGCCGCCGCCGCGCGTGTCGGGCGGGAGAAATTCGCGGAACCGGATCAGACGATCGCGCTGGGTGAGGCCGGACAATTCGATGACGCGCTCGCGATCGTGCGATCCGGCACCGGAAAGTCGCTGATGGATGAGCTCCAGCGCATCATCGACGACCTGACCACAGATGCGAATCACGAGGTAGCGCAGACAACGGCGACCGAGAGTTGGCTGAGCGCGCTGCTGTTCGGGGCGATCATCGCCGCTTTGCCGTGCGTCGCCGGTCTGGGCCTGGTGCTGCTGAATAACGCGCGACTCCATTTGGCTCTGCTTGAGGCTCGTGAAACCAGCGCGCGGCGGCTGGCCGAAATGCTGGAGCGCCGCGTCGCGCGACGCACGCGCGAACAGGTCGCCGCGAACCAGCGATTCGAAGCGGCGCTGCGCGCCTCTGGGGTGACCGTGATGACCCAGGATCACGACCTTGTCTTCACATGGATCAGCCGGGGCATCTTCGGCCGATCAGCGCGAAAGGTGGTTGCAACCCACAACAAGAAGTGATTCCCGAAGCGCCGCGGGTTCGGTCGTGTCGTAATCGAACGCACTGTCACGCGCGCCCTGCGAGGTGAGGCCCGCGTCGACTACGCCGCCGCGGGCCCGCGGTGGACGCTGGAGTTTCCAACGAGCGTCGCCGCCAATACCTGATCTGGTTGCTCGGCACCTCGCCGCCGCTTCAGAACCGAGATCGCCGGCCGGACCTCTGGCGCGGTGCGCCCCCGGTGGTTTATCCTCCATGTGGCTACTACCAGCAGCAGCAGCAGCAGCAGCCCGGGACGACGTTCAGCGTCAGTATCCCGTTCCGTTGAGATAATTGACGCGATGGCGAACCGACGCCATTGTTCTCCGGCACTCCGCCAACGTCGTTGGCGGAGGTCGCCGAACCTGATCACGTGTGGAGCCTGGAGGTCATGCGTCCCGCGTTCAACCAGGACAATTCCGAGTGGTCAGGATGCGTCACGGCGCGTCGATACGCGATCAGGACGATGAGTTCCACCAGCTCGGGACGTATTGGCTCGGGGCGTAATGGACGATAGGCCCGCACCGGAGCCTGTCGATCAGCGAAGTCCCCTGACCGAACCGCTGAGCGGCCGGGGATGGAGCGCGCGAACCGATCGTGAGGGCACTGTTGTCGTCCTCACCGGTGACTGGATCGCATCCGCCTCCGTCGGCGCCGAGCCGGGTTCCCTCCGGAATATTCTCGACGCCACCGGCAACGATGGAATTTCGTTCGATTCGAAGCAGCTTGGCCGGTGGGACAGCAGCTTGCTGGTTTTTGTTTCCGAACTACGTCAGGCGGCGAGAAAGCGTGACATTGCCTTCGACGCCACGGGCCTGCCTCAGGCGGCGGCACGGCTTCTGGCGCTGATCAGCCAGGCTGCCCCGGTCGCGGCGCGGGCCCGTCGTTCCAGCGCTTTGGTGACCCGTGTTGGCCAGGCGGTGATCGACGCGGGCGGTGAAGCAGCGGCGGTCACGTCGCTCGTCGGCGACACTGTTCTGAGCTGTGGCACCGCGTTGCGCGGCCGGGTGAGCATGCGGGGCGTCGATCTTTTGGACTGCATGCGGGAGGCCGGCGTGGCGGCGCTGCCGATCGTGACTGTCGTCAACGTGCTGATCGGAGGCATCGTCGCGTTTGTCGGCGCCGTGCAGTTGCGCAGGTTCGGCGCGGACGTGTTCATCGCTGATCTGGTTGGTGTCGCGATGGTGCGCGAAATGGCCGCGCTGATGACCGCGATCGTCATGTCCGGCCGCACCGGGGGCGCCTACGCCGCCCATATCGCCACCATGCTGGGCAATGAGGAGATCGACGCCCTGCGCGCGATCGGCATCCCGATCAACGACTATTTGATCCTGCCACGCATCCTCGCGCTGACCGGCATGATGCCCCTGCTGTATCTTTATGGCAGCGCGGTCGGCATTTTCGGCGGCTTCGTGGTCGCGGTCACGATGTTGAACATATCGCCCGACAGCTTTATCGACGAAACCCGCGCATCCATCGCGCTGTCGCAGATCCTGTTCGGGTTGGTCAAAAGTTTCGCGTTTGGCGCGCTGATCGCCATCGTCGGCTGCCGATCCGGGCTCGGTGCCGGGCGTAGCGCCGCGGATGTTGGCCAGGCCGCGACAAGAGCCGTCGTCATCGGCATCGTCGGCGTGATCGCGCTGGACGCGGTGTTCGCGATCTGCGCCAATGCGCTGGATTTCTGACACGATGCCACAGCAAGTCACAGATCCAAAGTTGCGGGTCGAGGGCCTCGCCTTCGGCTATGACGGTGGCATCGTACAACACGACGTGTCGTTCGACGTGCACGACAAATCGATCTTCGCCATCATGGGCGGCAGCGGTTGTGGCAAAAGTACGCTCATGAAAACCATGATCGGTCTGTTGAAACCCACCGCCGGCTCGATCCATTTCGGTAACGAAGACTACTGGGCTGCCCCCGAAGAGCGCCGTACCGAGATCGGCCGTCGTTTCGGGGTCGTGTTTCAAAGCGGCGCACTCTGGAGTTCGATGACCGCCGAGGAAAATGTGGCACTTCCATCAAGGATGTTCACCGACCTCGACGATGAGACGATCAAGGCCCTCTCGCGTTTGAAGCTCTCGCTGGTCGGCCTGGACATCGACGCCTCCACCATGCCCGCCGAACTCAGCGGTGGCATGCGCCGCCGCGTCGCCATCGCCCGCGCGCTGGCGCTCGATCCTGAAGTGCTGTTTTTGGATGAACCGTCGGCCGGTCTGGATCCGATCGCCGCCAAACGGCTCGATGATCTGATTCTGGAGTTACGTGATGGCTTCGGAGTCACCGTGATCATGGTCAGCCACGAATTGCCCAGTCTTTTCGCCATTTGCGATGACGGCATTTTCCTCGATACCGAAACGAAAACCGCGATCGCGAAGGGGTCGCCTCGGGTGCTGCGAGAAACCAGCGAGCATCCGACCGTGCGCGCTTTCATGCATCGCGAGCGGCCGCCTGACGACGCTGGACCTGGGGTGGTCAACCATGCCAGCCAGTAAAGCCACCGCTGTTGGTGCCTTTGTTCTCGGCGCTCTCGCGCTTGGCGTGATCGCCATACTGCTGTTCTCTGGGCGGAGTTTGTTCACGACGAAATTGCGTGTGGTGTCGTATTTCCAGAACTCGGTCGCGGGCCTGACCGTGGGCGCGCCGGTGACGCTGCGCGGCGTGAAGGTCGGCACTGTGCAAAGCATGAAAGTTTTCCTCAAGCTGCCCGACCTGGTGCCGGTCATTCCGGTCTATATGGAAATCCAGCCGAGCCAGGTTTCCTGGACCAACGATCCGCTGACGGGGGATTCGACCGATATCGGTGTGGCCGTGAGAGCCGGCCTGCGTGCTCAATTGGCGACGCAGAGCCTCGTCACCGGCCAGGTCAGCGTGAACCTCGACTTCTATCCCGACACGCCCCCCACGCTGGCCGGCGGTGGCAACGGCGTGCCCGAGATCCCAACGATCCCGTCGGATTTCCAGCGTATCAGGGACGAAATCGCGGACCTGAAATTGCCCGATCTCGCGGAAAAAGCCCGTACCGCGCTGGATGGCCTCAATCAGATCATTGGTGAACTCAACGGCAAGGTCGGGCCGATGGCGGACAGCCTGCGGCAAACCTCGGACGACGCCCGCACGACGCTGGATACCGTCGCGGCGGCGGTGCATCAGTTGCAGCTTGACGCAACCCAGGCGTTGAAGTCGATGGATCGCCTGGCCACCACGACCGAGGCTCAGGTGACCACGACCGGCAAAGACATCGATCAGGCGGTGGCGACGGTCAATCGGGCGGCGGGCCAGGCGGCAAAGGTGATGGATGATCTGCATGATATCACGTCGGCGCGGTCGCCCATGCGCGGCGACCTGGAGGCCGCGGTGCGAGACCTCGCCGCCAGCGCGGCTTCGCTGCGGAATTTCAGCCGTGATGTTGAACGGCACCCGAACGATCTTTTACTCGGACGATCGCCAAAATAACATCGTGAGCAGGATGGAACCAGGTCATCGCATGAACAACATTTAAGCGTGGCTTCACGCTGAAGTTCCGGTAAGACCTTGGGGATTAACGATCTCACGCATTTCGGAACCAATCGCGGATGTATCCGTTTGGTCATGGCAAGGTCAGTGAGCGATCTCCGCCCACTGACGACGCACTGGAGAACGTCGCCATGACCAGAATCTGGCTGGCCGCGGCGGCGGCGTTGACTTCGATCGCTGGTCTGATGCGGACAACTCAATCAAAAATCGCGATGCGCCCCGTGGTAAGCGCTTCGTTGAGACACGCTCCCACGACCCTGGCCCGCCACCTCAACCGCGGCTAACCTTTCCGTGCCATGTTCCGCCCCATCGAACGCGACGAACTCGAACCTTTGGCCACCGGCGCCTGGATCCTCGGTACCGGGGGCGGCGGGTCGCCGTACTTGTCGTACCTCAACATGCGGCGGCTCTATGCTCAAGGAACGACGGTCACGCTGATGCGGCCGGAGGCGCTGGCGGATGACGATCTGGTGGCCGTGGTCTCCAACATGGGGGCGCCGCTGGTCGGGCAGGAACGATTGTCCGACCCGGATTTCGCCACTCGCCCGGTGCGGATGATGGAGGAGTACCTCGGCCGAAAATTCCGCGCGGTGATGTCGGTGGAGATCGGCGGAGGCAACGCCTTCCAGCCGCTGCTCGTCGCCGCCCGCACCGGGCTGCCGGTGGTCGACGCCGACGCCATGGGCCGCGCGTTTCCCGAAGCGCAAATGACCAGCTTCGCCATCGCCGAGTTGCCGATGTTTCCGCTGACCCTCGCGGATATCCGCGACAACGACGTCATCGTCGCGCGCGCCGCGAGCTGGAAATGGATGGAGCGCATCAGTCGCAAAGTGTGCACCGAGGTCGGCTCGATCGCCGCGACCTGCAAGGCGCCGCGCACCGGTGCCGAGGTGAAACAATTCGGCATCCTCCACACCACGACCCAGGCGATCGCCCT
>CALFNB010000015.1 GCA_937902425.1 uncultured Acetobacteraceae bacterium
ACCACCGAGATCTACACTCTTTCCCTACACGACGCTCTTCCGATCTGGTGTGGGATGCCTGAAATTTTAACCGGACAGCCGTGGGATAAACCGGGGGATGACGGGGGGAGGCATGAAGCACCGGCGGGCCGACCCCCCGCCGCCCCGCTTACCCCCGCTGGATCAACTCGATCGAGACATTCTGCGGCGCGGTCAGGAACGCGATCTTCACCCCCGGCCGGATCTGCTTCGGGTCCATGGTGAAGGCCACACCTTTGCCTTTCAGCTCCTTCACCGCGCCCTCAAGGTCGTCCACCGTCATGCCGAAATGGTCGAGCCCCAGATAGGGCGACGCCGGCGGTGCGCCGGTCTTCGCCGGATCGGCCATCGCGATGAACAGCTTTTGTCCGCTCAGATTCAGGTCGATGCGGGTTGAGCCGTCGGCGTTCTTCGTGCGAATGACATCCGCGCCGAGCTTGTCGTGATACCATTGCGCGGTCGCCTCGGGATCCGGCGAGCGGAGGTGAACATGTTCCCAGGTGAATTTGGCCATGGTTGCTGCCCTTTCCTGTTATGGAGGATGACGCATTAGTCCACCGGATACGCAAGGCGGCAAGACCTCGGGCACGGCATGGCGCGGCAGCCGATGGAGCTGACGACCGACCTGCTGTTGCGGGCCTACAGCGTCGGCCTGTTTCCCATGGCCGCGTCGCGTCTGGGCTCCAAGCTGCATTGGCTCGACCCGGAGCGGCGCGGCATCATGCCGCTCGACCGGTTCCATCTGCCGAAACGCCTCGCCCGCACGGTGCTCTCCGACCGGCTCGAGGTCAATGTTGACCGCGATTTCGCCGCCACGATCGCCGGGTGCGCCGCGCCGATGGAGGGCCGCGACGACACCTGGATCAACCCGCAGATCGAGCGCCTGTTCACCGAACTGCACCACCTCGGCCACGCCCATTCGGTCGAGTGCCGCCTGGACGGAGTTCTCGTCGGCGGGCTGTACGGCGTCGCGTTGGGCGGCGCCTTCTTCGGCGAGAGCATGTTCAGCTTCGTCACCGACGCCTCGAAGGTCGCGCTGGTGCATTTGGTCGCGCGGTTGCGTCTGGGCCGGTTCCGGCTGCTGGACACCCAGTTCGTGACCGCCCATCTGACCCAATTCGGCGCACGGGAAATTCCGCGCGGCCTGTATAAGGCGCAACTGGCGGATGCGTTGCGGGCGCCGTCACGATGGGTGGCCGATCTGCACTCTGACGCGGTGGCCGAGGAAATTCGCGCGATGGCCGCGCGAAAGGCGTAACATAACCGCTCTCGCCGAGACCATGCATCGACGGAAAACAATGAGGCCCGACCATGCGCGTTCCCTGGCGAGACAGACGAGGTGGATTGCTGAAGTTCAAGGCGGCGGTGCTGGCCTGCATGCCAATCCCCGGCCTGGTCTGGGCTTTCTGGCTGATCGCCGGCGATCTGGGCGGCCGGCCGCTGAACGAGGTCACTCATGGCATCGGCAGTTGGACCGTCCGGTTTCTGATGCTGTCACTGGCGATCACGCCGTTCGCGCGGATCCTGGAGTGGCCGAGGTTGCTGACGGTGCGGCGGATGGTGGGGGTGACGGCGCTGGCTTACGCGTCAGTGCATCTGACGTTGTACATCATCGATCAGAAGTTTCACCTTCTGACCGTGGCGTCGGAGATCGTGAAGCGGTTTTACCTCACGATCGGTTTTGTCGCGTTGTCGGGCCTCATCGCGCTTGGCATGACCTCGACCGACGCGGCGATGCGGCGGATGGGCAAGCGGTGGAAACAGTTGCACTGGCTGGTCTATCCAATTGGGGGGCTGGCGTTGCTGCACTTCTTTATCCAGACCAAGGCGAATGTCGGAGAGCCGGTGTTCGTTTCGGGCCTGTTCGTCTGGCTGATGCTGTGGCGTTTGCCGCCGATGAGCCGCCGGACAGCGTTGTCGACTTACTTCGCGCTGGTGCCGGTCAGCGCGGTGCTGACGGCGGCGATCGAGTTCGCATGGTACCGAATTGCCACCAAAGTCGATCCGTTCCGCATTCTGTCCGCCAACTGGAGCGAGCGGTTTTTTCCGAGGCCCGCGCATGAGGTGGCGGCGGTCGCGCTGGTGGTGGCGGTTGTCGTGACGGCACGGCGGTTGCTGGCGCGGCGGTCCGGGCCGCGGCCAGCGGCGGGGATCGGGGCGGCTGGAGTGAATTAGCCATGGTCTGAGGTTCCGTTGCAACCTGGCAAGAAAAATCATTACCACCAAGCCACCAAGAAGAAAGCAATTCAGGATCACGCTGACTTTTTCGTCTCTGTGCCTTAGTACTCCGTTTCATAAATACGGTGACATGGTTTGTGCGCGACAAATAAGGTTCCCGTGCGTAAAGGCAGCGTCCTGACAGGGGAGTGTAGCGCCACGTCGGAAGATACGGTTCCGGATTACGTCACTGTATTTACGAACCGGGGTACTTAGTAGACCTGTTGTGAAAGTTCGGCATGGAATCTAACCCATTGATAAGACTCGACTCTACCCAGAGTTGAAACTGCGTAATTTCAACGGGTTACAGATTTAAATTTTTTGGTCGGCGACTTTCACAACGGGTCTAGTCGCTTAGTGGTAATGCTTGCTTTCCTTGTACACGTAACTCCGGAATGCCGCGGCAATAAGGTATACCAGCGCGCCCCAACATTCAAGAATCACGGCACCTTCGCGTCGTCGTCCCTTGGCCTGGGGACCCCGTCCCAGCACGCAGCCGCGACAGGTCCCGGGGATGCTGGTGCGGGAGGTTTGGTATCACCATTCCGCCTCACTCGCGCAGCGCCTCCGTGACGGCGCGACGCAAGGTCGGCAAGACCTCCAACTGGAACCACGGGTTTTTCCGCTCCCAGGCGGTGGTGCGCCAGGATGGATGCGGCAACGGGAAATAGCGCGGCAGGTGCTCGCGGAAGCCGCGCACCCGTTCCGTCATCGAAGCTTTCCCCGGCAGGTGCGTCAGCGCATAACTTCCGACCAGCAGGGTCAGACGAATCGCCGGCATCGCGCTCAGCAACCGGGTCTGCCACAGCGGCGCGCATTCCGGACGCGGTGGCGCGTCGCCTCCGTTGGGCAACCGGCCAGGATAGCAAAGTCCCATCGGCACGATCGCGATCTGGCTTTCGTCATAGAACAGCGCGCGATCCATCCCTAGCCAACCGCGCAACCGTTCGCCGGATGGATCGTTCCACGGGATACCGGTCTCATGCACTTTCGTGCCTGGTGCCTGGCCGATGATCAGCAACCGCGCGGTGGTTGACACCCGGAGTACTGGCCGCGGCCCTAATGGGAGATGCGCGGCGCAGACTGTACAGGCGCGTGCTTCAGCGGCGATCGAGTCAAGCGATGATGCCACGATGACGCAGTTCCTCGGTCACCTGGCCGGCGAGATCCTCGGGCGGAGCTTCCAGCGTGCGCAGCCGGATTTCCGGATCGAGCGGTTCCTCGTACGGCGCGTCGACACCGGTGAAATTGCGGATCTGGCCAGAGTAGGCCTTCTGATAAAGCCCCTTCGGATCGCGGCGGGAACACTCTTCGACCGGGGTGTCGACGAAGATCTCGAGGAACTCATCGGTCTCGACGCATTCGCGCGCCAGCATGCGTTCGTTACGGTACGGCGAAATAAATGACACCAGAACGATCACGCCGGCTTCAACGAACAGTTTGGCGACTTCGGCGATGCGGCGGATGTTCTCCACGCGGTCGGCCTCGGTGAAGCCCAGATCGCGGTTGAGGCCGTGGCGCACATTGTCGCCGTCGAGGGTCATGGTGTGGTGGCCCAGAGCCAGCAATTGCTTTTCCACGATGTTGGCGATGGTGGATTTGCCGGCGCCCGACAGACCGGTGAACCACAGCACGGCCGGCTTCTGATGGTTCAGGCGGGCCCGCGCCTGTTTGTCGACATCCAGCCGGTGCCAATGAACATTGGTTCGCCCGGAGCGGATGTCGGTGATCATTCCCGCGCCGACGGTACCCTTGGTCAGGCGATCGACCAGGATGAAGCCGCCCAGATCCCGGCTGGTGTCGTACGGTTCGCAGGCCACCGGATGGGACAGCGAAACCGCCACGCGGCCGATCTCGTTCAACCCGAGTTCGCGGACCCCGATCTCCCGCAATGTGTCGATATCGAGCCGATTGGTGATGTCGGTGATCGTGCCAATGACCGACTTCGTACCCAGAATGAACTGGTAAGCACGACCGCGGAACAACGGCGTTTCGTCCATCCAGACAACCCAGGCGTTGATCTGATCGGCGAGCATCGGTGGCGGATCGGCGGCCAGAACGTCGCCGCGGGAGACATCGATTTCCCGATCGAGCACCAGTGTCACCGGTTGTCCCGCATGGGCCGCGGCGAGATCGCCATCCATGGTCACGATACGCGCCACCTTCGCCTCGGTACGCGACGCGGTGTTGCTCAGTCTGTCACCGACACGGATCGTTCCGGACGCGATGGTTCCGGCATAGCCGCGAAACGATTGATCGGGCCGATTGACGTATTGCACCGGAAAGCGGGATGGCAGGCCGCTCGCACGCGACGGTGGCTCGGCGCTTTCCAGCGACGACAGCAGCGTTGCTCCACGATACCAGGGCATTCTGGTGCTGATGCCGGTGACATTGTCGCCATCGCGGGCGCAGATCGGAATCGCGGTGACCGACAGATCGCCCAAACGGGTACGCAGCAGGTCGAACCCCGCGACGATGCGGTCGAACACAGCCTGGTCGAACCCGACAAGGTCCATCTTGTTGATCGCGAGCACGACCGAGCGAATGCCCAGAAGCGAGGCGATCGCGGCATGTCGGCGGGTCTGGTCGAGCAGGCCGTTGCGCGCGTCAACCAGCAGAATCGCCAGATCGGCGGTCGACGCGCCGGTCGCCATGTTGCGCGTGTACTGCTGATGGCCGGGGGTATCCGCCAGGATAAAACGGCGCCTCGGCGTTTCGAAGAACCGGTAGGCGACGTCGATCGTCACGCCTTGTTCGCGTTCCGCCTCCAGTCCGTCGACCAGCAGCGCGTAATCGACGCCGCCTTCGACCGTGCCAAACCGCGCCGAGTCCCGCTCCAGCGCCAGCATCACATCGTCGGGGATCGAGCCGCACTCAAACAGCAAGCGTCCGATCAGCGTCGATTTGCCGTCGTCGACACTGCCGCAGGTCAGCACACGCAGGAGGGAATCCGGCATCAGAAATAGCCCTCGCGCTTTTTCCGTTCCATCGACGCGCCTTGCTCCTGGTCGATCAACCGGCCCGCGCGTTCCGACATTCGAGTGGTGCGCATCTCGGCGACGATCTCGTCGACGGTGCTCGCGTCGGATGCAACGGCGGCGGACAATGGGTAGCAACCCAATGAACGGAACCGTACTGATCGCGGGATGGGCCGCTCGCCCGGATTGAGCCGCATCCGCTCGTCGTCGACGACGATGATCTGGCCCTCGCGGATGACGGTTGGGCGGACGGCGGCGAAATACAACGGCACGACATCGATCCCTTCCGCCTGAATATAAGTCCAGACATCCAGTTCGGTCCAATTTGACAATGGAAAAACGCGCAACGTCTCGCCCGGCGCCAGGCTGCCGTTGTATAAATGCCAGAGTTCCGGACGCTGCCGTTTCGGTTCCCAGGTGTGGCCGGGTCCGCGCACCGAAAAAATCCGCTCTTTCGCGCGCGAGCGTTCCTCGTCGCGGCGCGCGCCGCCGATTGCCGTGTCGTATTCGCCTTCGGTCAAAGCCTGTTTCAGCGCGTCGGTTTTCATGATCTGCGTGTACGCGCCACCATGATCGAACGGGTTGATGCCTTGCCGTAGTCCCTCGGGATTGGTGTGCAGCCGAAGATCCAGCCCGAGCCGTTTCGCCGTCGCGTCGCGAAACGAAATCATGTCGCGAAATTTCCAGGTCGTATCGATGTGCAGGAACGGAAACGGCGGGCGGGCCGGAAAGAACGCCTTGCGCGCCAGATGCAGCAGTGCCGAGGAATCCTTGCCGATCGAATACAACAGCACCGGCCGCGCCGCCTGCGCCGCGGCTTCACGCAGGATATAAATACTTTCGGCTTCCAGGTCGTTCAGATGCGATGGGCGGGGGGTCATCGTAAGGTCCGTGGTTCGGCGGCGCGTGCCTGACAGGGAAAGGTTACCGAATGGTTGCGAATGGCGAGGTTTCCGGCATTTCGCCTACGACCGGTCACACCCGCCGCACCACATAAGCCGCCTCCAACGCTTCGGTGATGGATGCCGCATGGGCCGGATCGCGGGCTTCCACCATCACCTCAAGCTCCGCCGCCTGCACCGAGGACACCGCGTGCAGCCGCTGGTGCGAAACCTCGATGATGTTGCCGCCGCGGTCGCCGATCTTGCCGGCGATATCCGCGAGCACGCCTGGCCGGTCGGGGATTTGCAGATGCAACCGCAACAGCCTGCCGTCCCGCAATAATGTCCGCAGCAGTACGTCGGACAGAATACGCGCGTCGATGTTGCCGCCGGTGATGGGAACGCCGATTTTCTTGCCGCGGAACCGCTCGGGGTAGGTCAGCAACGCCGCGATCCCGGCCGCGCCCGCGCCCTCGGCGACGGTTTTCGCGCCCTCGATCAGCAGGCCGATGGCTTCCTCCACCGCGCGTTCCGGCACCACGAGCATATCGGTCAGCCGGCGGCGGACGATTTCGAACGGCACCTCGCCGATGTCACGCACCGCGATGCCCTCGGCGATGGTGGCTCCGCCCACCGACACGGGACGGCCCGCGAGGCGTTGCGCCATGGGGGCGTAAGTCTCGACCTCGACACCGTAGATCGCGATCCCCGGTTTCAATGCCATCGCCGCGATCAGGCAGCCGGCGATCAACCCGCCGCCGCCAACCGGGATGACCAACGCGTCCAGGTCGGGTGCGTCCGCCATCAGTTCCAACGCCAGAGTGCCCTGGCCCGCGATCACGGCGGGATCATCGTACGGATGCACGAAGACACGCTGCTGGATTTCCGCGAGGTGCAGCGCGTGCGCGGCGGCCTCGGCCAGGGTTTCACCGTGCAGCACCACCTTGGCGCCCCAGGCCGATGTGCGGGTGACTTTCGTCGCCGGGGTGAATTTCGGCATCACGATCGTCGCCGGCACACCCAGCAGCTTCGCATGCCGCGCCACCGCCTGGGCGTGGTTGCCCGCCGACATGGCGATGACACCGCGCGCCCGCTCGTCCTCGGTCAGTAGCGCCAGCCGATTGGCCGCGCCACGCTCCTTGAACGCGCCGGTGACCTGGAGATTGTCGAGTTTCAGCACCACCTCGGCGCCGGTGGCGTCCGAAACGGCGTGGCTGGAGACAGTCGGCGTGCGCAGGACCCGTCCAGACAGGCGCTTCGCCGCCGCCTCAACGTCGGCGAGCGTGATCATCCCGCCTCTCTTACAGGAATTTGATGCCGAGAATCTCGTACGAACGATCGCCACCCGGTGCCGGCACCGAAATAGAGTCGCCGACCTTCTTGCCGATCAGCGCCTTCGCCAGCGGCGAGGAGATCGACAGCCGCGCCGCCTTGATGTCGGCCTCATGCACGCCGACGATCTGATAGGTGGCCTCTTTCTCGGTTTCCTCGTCGACCAGCCAGACATGGGCGCCGAATTTCACATGGTCGCCCGAGAGCGACGAAGGATCGATGACCTCGACGGCGGAAACTATCTCCTCGAGCTCGGCGATGCGGCCTTCGATGAAGGACTGGCGTTCCCGCGCGGCGTGGTACTCGGCGTTTTCCGACAGATCGCCGTGCGCCCGCGCCTCGGCGATCGCGCGGATGATGGCGGGCCGTTCCTGTGACTTCAATTGGCGTAGCTCGTCTTCCAACCGCTGTAGTCCCGGGGCGGTCATGGGAAACTTCTGCACGTCGTGGTCCTTCAATTCTCGCCGGCAGGGGCCGGATGCGGATCAGACCCCCCGGTGGGGTAGCCCCAGATGGGGGCAGCCCAGGGTGGGGATAGCAATTGCATCTTGCCGCGGCCCGGCGGCGGCCGGGGGCACGGTACTTCCGATTAGTGCGCCCCGGCCTCATCCTTACCCCGCTATGGCCGAGGCCATCCGAGTTCAGGTGTGCCGCCACAGGTGGCCCAGACGAGCCAGGCCCGGACGAGCCGGACCATGACGACAGGAGCGCGGCCGACGGTACGCGTTAGAACGATCCGCGAAAGTAGGATTGCAGAGGCGCGACTTCAAGGGTTCCGGTCTTCAGCGCGGCGATTGCGTGCACGGCGGCCCGCGCTCCGGCGATGGTCGTGTAGTGCGGCACGAAGTGGGTCAGCGCCGAGCGGCGGATTTCGAAACTGTCGGCGATCGATTGCGGCGTGGAGGCGGTGTTGATCACCAGTTGCACCTCGCCCGACCGGATCGCGTCGACGCAATGCGGCCGGCCCTCCAGCACCTTATTGACCGTTTTAACCGGAAATCCGGCCTCCCGGATGCGGGCCGCGGTGCCTTTGGTCGCCAGGATGGAAAAACCCATC
>CALFNB010000016.1 GCA_937902425.1 uncultured Acetobacteraceae bacterium
CAATACCGTGACATTATGGCTTTTGTGGATATAGCTGCTCATGCCCCATCATAAGAGCGCAGCAAGCTGCGGGGAATATATCCCGAAAGGGATTCAAATCGTTGCATCCGCCGCCTGTTACCGTCCCCTGGGCCTTCATCCATCTCGAAGGCGCCGGCCGCGGAAGATTGCGCGGTCCATGTCCCATAACGGCCCAGAGGCCTCACCCGGCACCACCAGGAGGTGAGACCGTTCCGGCTCGTACCCAGGTATCCTGGCCGCCGCGCCAGGCAGTCGTCAAGAATCCGGTCGATAGATGGACTGTGCGCCGTCTCGAGGGTAGCGCTCTGCCCACTGGTCGTGCCATCTCGCGATGCGGTCGCCAGATCCCCCGAGCATGGGACCGAAATCCCGTGCGGAAGCCGGCGGCTTCCGTATGGGCACGCGAACCACTCAGCCAAAGTTGAAATGCTTTTCGATCTCCTGCTTCACCTCCGTCAGATGTGTGAAGTATTGATAGAAACCACCGTTGTAATTACCGCCCTGCCGGCGGTTCGACTCGCCTTCGAAATTATAATAACCAGGCGTGCATTCCCGGTTCCGATTGGTCTTGCCGCGATGGCGGATCATCTCGTCCACCCACCATTGCTCGGTCTCCGGTTTCGCATCGATCGTCGTGAGGCAACGGTCACGGACATATTTGATGCACTCGGCGATGTGGTCGCCTTGCGTCCGCGGCATGAACGTCAGGTTGAACTGGAACGACGCCTGGTACCCGCCCATGATGAACAGGTTCGGATACCCCGCCGAGTGAATGCCGAACACGGTCCGCATGCCCTCGGCATATTTCTCGTTCAACTCCAGCCCGTTCTCGCCGCGGATATCGTTATAAATTCCGGTCACCTGCACCTCGAATCCGGTGGCATGGATCAACCCTTACTGGCTCACTGTGTACCGCGGTCCAATGCCGCCGCGCCAGGATGTTCGCGAGCTGAAGAGTTCGACCGCGAGATGCCGAGACAGTGACCCGTCCGAAGCGCATCGTCATGTTGTCACCCGAGCCGAGTATCCGTGGCGCCCCCGGCATCGAAATCATCTCCAAACTCGCGAAGTGCGCACCGACAGTGATCCTCGGGTCGAACCCCAGGATGATGACGGACTACTGAGGATGACACCGAAGTACCTCTGTCAGTCATAATGACAACCGCCGATTGAACAATGCCGAGTCTGATCGTTGTTCAGTGCCAGCGGCGAAACCTCGCGGCCTCCTCGACCCGTTGTTCGGCCAGGACCAGCGCCGCCCGCCGCGGCTCGCACTTTTCCGCCGACGCGAGACGCAACACCTCGCGTGTGTTCGCGGCGATCTTTTCCGCGATCATCGCGAACGCCGCCGCCTCGGTGCCGCCATGATACTCAACCGCGGCACAAATCACGCCACCGGCATTGGCGATGAAGTCCGGCAGCACCAGAATGCCAGCTTTGTGCAAAGCGGTCTCGGCCTCCGGTGTCGCCGGGATGTTGGCGCCCTGCGCGACCAGTTTCGCGCGCAGTCGGCCGACATTGCCGACATGCAGCACGTCGGGCCGCGCCGCCGGGATCCAGATGTCGCACGGCACATCGATGATCGCGTCGCGGTCGCGCGTCTCACCGGCCGGAAACGCGGACAGCGGCAGGTGCTTCGCCTTGTGCGCGGACAGCGCGGTCAGATCGAGGCCGTTGGCGTCCACTACCGTCCCACTGGAGTCCGCCGCCGCGACCAGCCGCGCGCCCTTCCCGGCAAGAAACCGCGCCGCGTGCTGCCCAACCGCGCCATAACCCTGCACCGCGACCCGCGCCCCATCCAGCGAAAATCCCACGCACGGCAGAGCCGCCTCGATGGACACCGCGAGGCCGAAACCGGTGGCGCCGATTTCGTCCAGCGGGATGCCGCCGAGGGCTTTCGGCAATCCGGCCGAACGGCCGATCTCATCCCGGATCCACGCCATGCAGCCCTCGTCGGTACCCATGTCGGGGCCCGGAATGTAGTCGGTCAAATCGCGAATGGCGGCTGCGAAGGCGCGGATCAGGTTCTGCTTCTGGTCCGCCGGCATTCTCGGGTCGGCGAAAATCACCGACTTTCCGCCGCCATGCGGCAGGCCGGCGGCGGCGTTCTTCAAGGTCATCGCGCGTGCCAGGCGAAAACATTCTTCCAGCGTCACGTCCGCCGCCATGCGGACCCCACCCATCGATGGCCCTCGCGCCAGGTTGTCGATGACGACGATTGCCTTCAGCCCAACCGATGGGGTGTGGAGATGCACGATCTTCGCTGGTCCCAGCGCATCCGCGAATTGAAATCCGTCTGCCATGAACGTCACTCCTGGTCAGGATGCTGTCGCGAGATGCGCGATGACCGCGGCCAGAAAGCGCGCCGCCTCGCCGCCCGTCACCGCGCGATGGTCGAAGGTCAGCGACAACGGCAACACGCGCCGTGTCGCGAACCCGCTGTCGCCGTCTGGAACAACCCGCGCGTGGATGCGGCCAGAGCCCAGAATGGCGACCTGCGGCGGCACCACGACCAGGCTCGCGAACAGTCCACCGAGCATGCCGAAATTGGACAGCGAGATCGTCGCGCCACGTAACGCATCCGGCGCGATCGTGCGGGCCGCGACCGCCTCCAGCAACGTCTCAAGGCGTATGGAAATGGTCTCCGCGTTGGCCGCGTTGACGTCATGCAGCACCGGCACGAACAGCCCGTCTCGCGTGTCCGCGGCCAGGCCGACATGCACCGCGGTGTTCAGGCGCCTGGTCATGACCTGGCCGTCAAACGAGGCATTGAGCGCCGGCTCAGCCGCGCATCCGGCGGCGAGCGCCAGCACGAGGCGCGCCGTGATCGGTGTCTGCTGCGTCCATGCGGTGACGTCGGCTTCATCGGTCATTGTCGCTGGCACGACCGTTGCTCCCGCCTCCGCCATGCGCACCGCCATCGCCCGCCGCACGCCGCTCAGCGGGACCGCTCCGACGGTCTCCAGGTCCGCCACCGCGCGTTCGACGTCGGCCCGGGTGACTTCGCCATCCGGTCCGCTGCCGGTAAGCGAGGCCAGATCGATCCGGTGCGATGCCGCCAAGGCCCGCACCGCCGGCGCCGCTCTGGGCCGGCTGGCGGGCCGCGAAGCGCGCACCGTCACGCCGGCGTCCGCCACCCCGCCGGGCGTCAGCGAGCCAACCACCGTGCCGGTGTCGGTCCCCGCCGTTTCACCGAACAACGCCAATGGCGCGCCAACCGCGATCCGAGCGTGAAGCTCCGCCAGCAGACGCGCGATCCGGCCAGACCAGGGCGACGGGATCTCCACCACCGCCTTGTCGGTCTCAACCGAGACCAGCGGCTGATCGGCGACCACGTGATCCCCTTCGGCGACATGCCAGGCGACGATTTCGGCTTCGCTCAGGCCCTCGCCGAGGTCCGGAAGTACGAAGGTTTGTTCGGCCGCCATCGTCATATTCCTCGATTGTATTCGGTCAGCCGTGCCGCATCGCGCGTCGGACCGCCGCCAGAATTCGTTTTGTTCCAGGAATATACGCGTCTTCCAGCCGCGGCAGCGGCATGATCGTATCGTAGCCGGTCACTCGCTCCACCGGCGCCAGCAGCGACAGCAGACCTGGGCCAGCCAGCCGCGCGGCGATCTCGGCGCCGAACCCGCCGGTCAGCGGAGCTTCGTGACAGATCACGCAGCGGCCGGTCTTCGCCACCGAGGCCAGGATCGTCTCCATGTCCAGCGGCACCAGCGTGGCGGCATCGATCACCTCCGCCGCCACGTTCTCGCCGGCGAGGCGTTCCGCCGCGTCCAGCATGTCGGGGACCAGGCCGCCCCACCCGACCAGCGTGACATCGGCGCCCTCGCGCAAAACGAAGCAGCGGTCCAGAGCCGATGCCGTGCCATCGTCGGCGACCGGTTCGCGCGCGGATCGATACAAGCGGGCCGGCTCCAGGAAGACGACCGGATCGGGATCGCGGATCGCCGCCAGCAGCAGACCGTAGGCGCGCATAGGCGAGGACGGAACGACAACGCGCAGGCCGGGGACATTGGCGAAGCAGGCCTCGCCGCTTTCGGAGTGGTGCTCCGGCGCGTGGATGCCGCCCCCGCACGGCGTTCGCAGTACCATCGGGCAGGTCAACCGGCCGCGCGTGCGGGTGCGCATCCGCGCCGCGTGGTTCAGCATTTGATCGAGGGTCGCATATGCGAACCCCATGAACTGGATCTCCACCACCGGGCGGAAACTCTGGGCTGCCAGGCCGACCGACACGCCGGCGATGCCCGCCTCGGCCAAGGGCGTGTCCAGCACCCGCTCCGGCCCGAACCGCGCCAGTAACCCATCGGTCGCACGGAACACGCCGCCGTCCTTGCCGATGTCCTCGCCAAGCAGCAACACCGCCGGGTCCTCTCGCATGGCCCATGCGAGCGTCAGCCGGATGGCTTCGACCATCGTCACATCAGACATCGCCGTTTTCCTCCGCCACAACCTGGGCGCGCTGCGCGGCGAGCCGGGAGGGCAACGTCTGGAACAGAAAGTCGAACATGGCGGTGACCGGTTGTCGCGAGGAACCCAGCCATGTCGCGGCCGCCGCCTCCATCTCGGCCGCGGCATCGGCGATGACATGCTCTTCGTGCGCCCGGCTCCACGCCGCCAGCCCGGTCATGTAAGCGCGCAGCCGGGCGACCGGATCGTCATGCCAATGTTCGCTGACCTCGGTGTCGTCACGGTAGCGGCGGGCGTCGTCGGACGTGGTGTGATCGCTCAATCGATACGTCAGCGCCTCGATCACGGTCGCGCCATCCCCGGCGCGGGCGCGCTCCAGAGCGGTGGCGACGCGGTCCCGCACGGCGATCGCGTCGTTGCCGTCGACCTGCTCGCCCGCGATACCGGCGGCGATGGATTTTTGCGCCAACGTTTCGGCCGCGCACTGAGCCGCGCGCGGGACGGAAATCGCCCATTGGTTGTTGGCGATCAGCATCACCAGAGGCGGCCGCCAGACGCCCGCCATCGTCAGCGCCTCCTGAAAGTCGCCTTTCGAGGTCGCGCCGTCACCCAGGATGCAGACCACCGCGCGGGCCTCGTGCCGCAATTTTCAGCGCGAGTGCCACACCCGCCGCGTGCGGCGCATGGCTGGCGACCGGAACACAGATGGGAAAGTCCTCGCGCGGGCCGGCGAAGTCGCTGCCGCGTTCGTCGCCGCCCCAGTAGAACAGCAACTCCGCCGGCGTCACGCCCCGCCAAAGCTGCGCCGCCTGGTCGCGGAACGAGGGTACCAGAACATCCTCCGCCCGCATGGCCGCGGCGGCGCCGACACCGACCGCCTCCTGCCCCAGGGACGAGGCGAAGGTGCCCAGTCGGCCGGTGCGCTGCAGAGAGACGGCTCTGGCATCGAATGCGCGGGTGCGCACCATGGCGCGGTACAGCGTTGCCAGGGTGGCGAAGTCGTCGGCGAACGACGGCAAGGGACCGAGCGCTTTGCCGTTCCGATCGATATACGCGGTGCGGCGGATGGTGAACGCCGCGGCGGTCTCCGTGGACATGCGTCGCTCCGGGTTTTCGCCTTCATCGCGGTTTGCCGAGGTGTTGTCGTTGCGCTGGATCAATTCCGCGCGGGGACCTGCTCCGGGCGATCGATCCAACGGTGTCCCACCGCGAACTGTGCCGCCACCGCGAGCAGGCCATTGATCAACAACGCATCGCGCACGCCGAGCAGGCTCACGGATAATCCCGTCAACAGGCTGCCGACCGAAACGCCGCCTCGCATCGCGAGCATATACAGGCTGACGGTTTGCCCCCGCGGTCCCGGTAACGATGTGGTTTGCAACAGAGTGTTCGCGGACGTGTTGCTGACGGTCATTGCCACGCCCGCGAGCGCCAGCACGGCGGGCAATCCCCAGAACCAGGGATTGAGCGCCGCCAGAACCAATGTCGGCCCATGGTACTGGGCGAACCACGAACTGATGCGTCGTCGGTCTCGACCGGCATCGATACCGAGCAGTCCGATCGAGCCCACCAGGCCGCCAACCCCAAACGCCGCGATCGCCACACTGAAACCGCTGACATCGCCATGCAGCATGGTCTTCACCAGGACCGGGCAGAAGACTATCAGCGGTCCGCACAGCGTGCTGGTCAGCAGCACGGTCAGCAGCGCGCCACGCGGATCGGGCGTGCGGAGGATGTCTCGTATGTCGTGCCAGAGAGAACCTTCCGCGAATGATCCGACGATTGCCGGCGGCGGCTTGCCTCGTGGCAAAATCCACAACGCGACCCAGCTGAATGGCAGATAGGACGCCGCGTTAAGCGCGAAGCATCCCACCGCTCCGACAATCGCCATCAGGACGCCGGCGATGGCGGGTCCAAGTACACGCGAGAGATTGAACTGGGTCGCGTTCAACGCGAGCCCGGACGCGATCTGATCGTGTTCGACGATGGATGGGACGATCGACTGAAACGACGGCATCGACAGGGCGATTGTATACTTTGCAAACACACCCGAGATTTAGGCAATTAGTCCAGGCTACCGGCGATCACGGATGAGTCGCCAGGCAGCCAAGCGACATGACCATCATACCAGAAGAGGCGCTCGGCCGGGAGGCCGGAAACGGGCATAGTTCTGCACTTTTTAGTGCGGAAAAGGGCAGAACCATGCCCATTTGGCTTTCATGTGCGCGTCGCAACCCACGGCGATGCTGGTGCTGTTTATCCGCGCAAGCCGGAGCGATGGATGGCCCCAAAACCAGCCATTGTGGAATGCCGTCATCCGTGGTTGAACCGGATACGTCCGTCGTGACACGATCGGTCGCGGACATAATTCGCACAACGGTTCATGTTGGAGGTAGTTCATGGCACACGAAGTCATTCAGACAGCTATCGGCAGCTTCCCTACCCCAATTGCCAAACCGTCGAGTGTATTTTTGGACTATCTCGGCCAGGTGAGTGCCAGCTCGACCGCACAGTTGATTGCTGTGTTCATGGACGAGGCCAAGCAAAATATTGGTATTTTGTTCATCAATAATGAAGGGGGCTTTGACTCGATGTTCATTCCGCCGAGTGCTCTCGCAGCCGACAATGCTCTGACGGGCTTCACCGGGGGCGTCGCCGTGGTGAACATTGAAAGCGGAATGAAGATTTCGGGAAAAGCCATTCCACTTGGCGTCAGTATGATGCACGAGCTTGGCCACGCGAAGCAGTACATCGAGAAACCAGCCTGGTTTGAAAACAACTACGCCGCCGCGATGAAGGTCACCAAGGGCGTGAACCAACCCAAGCTGGATATCGAAAACGATAATCTCGCCCGTCACGAAGCGCCAGTTCTCAAAGAGCTTGGACTGCCATTTCGCCTGAAATACGACTGACGGGACGAGGCCAGGACGGTGCGCGCGGCCTACGACATCAAGCTGGGCACATATACTGGCGTGTCTCAACATTGACCCAGGTACACGGAATCGTTGAAGCGCGACACGTACTCGATAGGGGGTCGGGAAGGCAACCGCGTGGCTGGCCGGACGCTTACGGTGCCTCCATTAAACGCGGGACAGCGATAACGTTGACCCCTGTGGACGGGGTTGTCGATAACATCCCTGGCGAGGGCAACGAATAGCGGCCCGCATGTCGGGTCCTCCATCATGCACAACATATAGATGCGATGCGCGGAGGGGCCGGTTTCTTGGGCGCGCGCCACAATCGACAGAGCAAATGACGCAACGAGCGCGGTGCAGATGAGGCCGCGCCGCCAGGTCATTTGCTTGGCTTCTTTGGCTCATCCTTCGGCTTGTGTCGAGCGATCTGCACCACCTTGGCCCAGAATGCCTCTTCATCCTCATCGCAGCCGAGTTCCCGCGCCATCTCGCGGAAACGCTCGATCTGGGGCTTTTCGTTGGGGTCGGGAGGCTTGCGGGCTGGCATGACGGCAATATAGCCGCGATCCTCTCGGGCCGGAAGCGGGATTGCCGTCCCGCCGCTGTCGTGCTCATCATGCTGGCTGATCGTCTGGCCCCCAGTCTTGTTCCGCGAAAAAAACCATTCTTATCCATTTTCGCGGCAGGACATTCCAGGCTCCAGGAGAAGGCGTCCAATTGGTCAACAAATCCCAACTCTCGCCTTGCCGCCGCGGACTTGTGACTTCAAGGAAGCGGTGCGCCTGCCCGATTCTACCATTTTCGAAAAACATAGGAACCGGCTAGTATTTCACTGACACAACTCGGCTGCTACTTCGCATGAAATCAAGAACCAGTTGGCCTGTCTTTTGGCCGAAACCTGGCTCATCCAACCACTGAGGCGGTATCTTATACCCCGCTCACGCGATAATCCGGAATTCCGTTGGGTTTATGATACGGAAATTGTCCGTGACCTCATCGCACCACTCGCGCCAGTTCGCTGGCACGTCCTCGCGCAGGAAAGTCAGCATCGCGATACTGAAATCCTTGAACGTGGCGTAGCACTTGTTGTGGGTGGTGTGTCTGTGCATCAATCCCCATAATCGTTCTATCGG
>CALFNB010000017.1 GCA_937902425.1 uncultured Acetobacteraceae bacterium
CGAAGGATTGGACATCGTTCTGCACGGCGAGCAGGTGTTCTGACCGTCGGTTTCGATGTTGGGGGCGCCTCGTGTTCTCGGGGCGCCCCCGCTGTAACTGACAAGCAATAGGAAAATTCGACATGCGTACTGCTGGAATATCGTTCCGGACGTGGCTGGCAGCCGCGACGTGCCTGACCGGGGTGGTTCCCACCTTGCTCCACGCGCAGACCACGCCAGCCCCAACCGCGGCGCCCGAGGCCCCCGCGCCGGCGGCGCCCGCCGCACCACCCCCGGGCTACTGGGTCAACGGGATCCATCTCTCGGCGGTCATCGAGGCTGGCATCATCGGCAATCCATCCACTCCGAAACTGAATATCGGTCAGTCGTTCACGGACCATCCCAATCAGGTCCAACTGAACCAGGTACTGCTCGGTGCGGAAAAGAAGCTCGACCCGGCCGCCACCGGTTTCGACTGGGCCTTCAAACTGTCGTTACTGTATGGCTCGGATGCGCGCTACACGCACTACCTCGGGTTCCTCGATGAGGCATTACCGGCCGATCAGCGCAACCAGCTCGATGTGGTGGAAGCAAGCGGCACGCTGCACTTCCCGGTTTCGGCGTTCTCCGGTGGTCTCGATGTCAAGGCGGGTCTGTTCGCGACGCCGCTCGGAGCGGAACTGATCGATCCGTCGACCAATCCGTTTTACTCGCACTCCTACATCTTCAATTATGCGCTGCCGTTCAAGCATACCGGATTTCTGGCGACCGCGCACGTGACCGGGTTGCTGGATCTGTATGTGGGCCTGGACACCGGAACGAACACGACGTTCGGGCCGTATGGGGATAACAACAACTCCATAGCCGGCATCGTTGGCTTCGGGCTCAATATGATGGACGGCAATCTGACGGTGCTGGCGCTGTCGCATATGGGACCGGAAAACCCGACTCGTGCGTTGGCGCCGTTGGGGTTCGATGCCAATAACTACATGCGGTACTATAACGACGTCGTGGTGGTCTGGAAGGCGAACGACAAGTTGACGCTGACCGGCGAGGCCACCTGGGCGCGCGACGACTTTGGCGTGTTGTCCGCCGCGGGTACGCGCAGCGGGCCGGCGAACGCGATCGGTGTCGCCGGCTACGCGGCATACGCATTGACCGACACATTGACGTTGAATGGCCGTGCGGAAGTCTTCCGTGATGACAATGGCTTCTTCGTCGCCTCGTTCGAGGGCAACGACGATCCGGTGCGGGCGGAAAAGGGATTGCCGCTGCTGTCGGGGGCCTATTTCCCGGGGCAGGCAACGTACGGCGCTTTGACCCTTGGTGTGACCTATAAGCCCGACGTGCCAGCGCCGCTCACCGGCCTGATGATCCGGCCGGAAATTCGTTATGACCAATCTTTGGGTGGAAAGAAGGTATTCAATCCGACAGGGCCGACGACCTTTAAGGATTCGGGTGCCTTCACGATCGGCACCGATGTCGTCGTAACGTTCTGATCCGCGGCGGGTTGTTTGACGACGGTGGGCCGGGACCTCAGGTTCCGGCCCGCTTCGCCTGCCCTCCGACTCCTGACGGGCTGCACCGAAACAGCAAACCAATGTCTCCGATCGCCGCCGCGAACGGCGCAAGCGATTCATTCGGGGTGAACGGGATTGTTCGGGCGAACGCGAAGTCGCGCCAATTCGCCCTGACGCTGCTCCAGGCGCGCGAGGTCATCCGCTGGCAGGCGGCCTCGGCATCCGTCGACAACGCGCTGGCCGCGTTCGATCATGTGCAGACGAAGCGAGTCGTCCTCTACCGTGATGGCGACGTCGTGCGGTAATCGCAGCAGCCGCGGACTGACCGCGGCATCGGTCGTGGCGTAAGCCCGGATTTGCTCGATGGCGGTGTTCACCAATCCTTCGAGATCAATCCACGACAACACGACGCGCAGCACATGCCGTGGGTTGAACATCAGAGTTTCGGGCGGGAAGCGGCCGACCCAACAGATCACGACTCGGGTGAGTTGATCGATACAGATGATCGCGGTACTGGCTGCCTGTCGGACTTAGGGCGCTGACGCAATAATCATTAGCTATTTCGGGAGTACAGGATATGATATTATGTTTGGCGCCATATTCGAGACATAAAACTCCGAAGATCGGCGATTTTCGGCCAAGCCCGACAGGCTGCCAGCGGCTCAGGCCCGGCGAGGGAACCGTTTCCGGTCAGTGTGGAATGCCATCGCGGACGCACGGCGCTGGCGCCGGCTGTCCGTTCAAACCATGCAGGCGGTTTCAACACCGGCGGACAAGCTTTAAAAACCTCGTACGTGGACGGGTTTCTGTCGCCGCCGCACGTCAGGAGCGGTTTGGCGCCAGCGTACCACCGAGCCCACGGTGAACGTTTGTTCAACCGGCTCATCCCAGGGAAACGCCTGGCACAGTTCCATCGATCGCGATGGTTCGTCGCGCCCGGAGACCGGCTCCTGGGCTTTGGTGCCAGTCGAAACCAACAAGCCGATTGCGACGATCACCCGAAATATTTCGGACATTGCCAGGTCCATCCGAATGCGCCATCCGTGAGGCGAGCGCGCTGGGGGTTTACGCACGATGCGGTCGTCGTGGCCGCTTACCCGGCTGGCAAACGCTCCATCATTGGTTAGCGGATGCCGGTTGTGGCATTGCCGTTTCGGGCGGACACCGGGACCGCGACTTCAAAGCCGCCGATGAACCGTAGAATTGGTCCAGACATGTGAAGCCGGATTATCGCGGGGCCGATCGCAACCCATTCCGTATCGCTGATCGCGTCAAGAATGATCGCGTCACCGAAAGAGACCATGTCATGGCTCGGGCGTCCGTCCATGCGAACAACCGCCAGCATCTCCGGTTCCCGTGCGACGACCTCCACCTTGGGTGCGAGTGGCGCTGGTGCGGTACGGGCATTCTCGACGTCGGACAGACGCACGCTGACCCGCCATCGGCGTGGTTCCAGTTGTTGTTGTATGACCGGCCGCTCCACACGGAGGCAAACCGCGCCCCGATTCGCTCCATTGGTATACTTCGCGAGGCGGCGCAGCGCCGTTACCCGGGCCTGGGCCGCATCGCCTTTCACGCATGTCCGCGCGATACAGGCCGCCGCCGTTTGGCGAATTTCGACCGAGCGGTGGGATGCGATGATCGTCTCGTCGGGCGTCCCGCGCCATCGCGACATGAGCCACTCGGCTGAGATCAGCCGCGCGCACCGCCGCAACAGGGCGGCGATCCGCGTGATGCCAGACAGGTCAGGATTCTTGGCCCTGCCGCCCGCCATCTCCTGGCCGGTCAGGCTCGATGGGCTTCGTCGCGCTTCATACCGGGGTCTCGCCGTGGACGCCGGCGCGGCTCTGAAAAGCGCTTCTCCATGGTCACGGGCCCGCACCGCGGCCGAGATGAGGACGCCTCCGTCGGCAACGCCACGTTCAGGGCGTTGCGATAATCGCGCATGTATCATGTCATTTGACCCCGCGTTATGCGCGGCCGGCGGGTGGCACGTTCCGCGACACGCCGGGCCAATCTGGAGCCGGCCACGAAAACGAGGCACACGCTCGGGCACAGCACTCCGAAGACGATGACCATGCTCAGCAGGCGGAGCAGTTGGGCGTGGTGATAATCGATGGACCAGTTGCTCATGATGGCCAACATGGCCGGGACCACATTCAGATTCGATGGGGCCGTGTTGGAAGGAGTATTGAGTTTCCGTTAAGAGCACGAGATTCGACGCCAGACGCGAGGTCAGAACATCGTACCACGCAGCATCGCCACATGCTCGGCGACGGGCCCGAGCGCCAGGGCCGGGAGATACGTGAGGCCCCCGACGATCACGATCACGCCGAGCAGCAGACCGACCCACAGGCCCCCTGTGGTGGGCAGCGTGCCGTGTGACGCGGCGACACGCCGCCGAGTGGCCAGCGACCCCGCGAGTGCCAGCACGGGCACGATGACCATGAAGCGGCCAACCGCCATCCCCAGCGCCAGCGTCAGGTTGTAGAACGGTGTGTTCGTGGAAAGCCCAGAGAAAGAGCTGCCGTTGGTGTTGACCGCCGAGGAATACGCATACAGCACCTCGGTGAAACCGTGCGGGCCCGCATTGCCCAGTGCGGTGAGGCCGGCCGGGATCACCACCGCCAGCGCGGTTGGCAACAGCAGCGCCGAGGGAACCGCGAGCAGGGCCAGCATCGTCAATTTGACCTCACGCGCCTCGATCTTGTTGCCGAGGTATTCCGGGGTGCGCCCGATCATCAGCCCGGCGATGAACACCGCAACGATCGCGAACAGCAGCATTCCGAACAGCCCGGATCCTGGGCCGCCGATGATCACCTCGTCGAGCATCATGTTGCCCAGAAGCACCAGGCCGCCCAACGGCAGGTAGCTATCGTGCATCGCGTTGACAGCGCCGGACGAGGTGGCGGTGCCCATCTCGGAGAACAACGTCGAACCGGACACGCCGAAGCGCAGCTCCTTGCCTTCCATATTGCCCATATGTTGGTTGAGGCCCGCACTGGCCAATAACGGATTGCCGCCGGCTTCGATGCCCTGCAACGCCACCGCGCCGACCAGCAGCAGCAACAGCATCGTGGCGAGCAAAGCCCAGCCCTGGCGCTCATCGCCGACCATTCGGCCGAAGGTGTTGGTGAGCGCCGCCCCGAGCAACGGCATCAGCAGTATGCCCAACAGATTGGTGATCGTCGTCGGATTCTCGAACGGATGCGCCGACTGCGCATTGAAGAAGCCGCCGCCATCGCCGCTGAGCAGTTTTATGGCTTCCTGTGACGCGATGGGACCAAGCGGGATCACCTGCTTCATGCCTTCCAACGTGGTCGCGTCGATCGGGCCGGAGAATGTCTGCGGCACGCCCTGCCAGGCCATGATCAGCGAGGCCAGGATACAGATCGGCAGCAGAACATATAGTGTCGCGCGGGTCGTATCGACCCAGAAATTACCGATCGTATCCGTGCCGCGGCGGGCGAAGCCGCGGATCAATGCGAGCGCCACGGCGATGCCCGCGGCGGCTGACAGAAAACTCTGCACCGCGATCCTAGCCATTTGCGTCAGGTAACTGAGCGCGGTCTCGCCGCCATAGGATTGCCAACTGGTGTTGGTGGCGAAACTGATCGCGGTGTTCAGAGCGAGGTCGGGTGGCACGGCGGCCTGACCGGCGGGGTTCAGCGGCAGCCGGTCCTGCAGGCGGGAAAGAAGATACAACAGCAGCATGCCCGGCAGATGGTAGACGAGGAACGACAGCGCGTAATCTTGCCACTTCTGTTCCTGGTCGGGCCGTACGCCGGCCACGCGGTAGAGCGTCAACTCGACGGGACGCAGCAGCGGCGACAGCGGCGTTGCCTCGCCGGCGAATACCTGGTGCATATAAAATCCCAGTGGACGCACCGCGACGAGCAGCAGGATCAGCCAAAGGAGAAGCTGTGTCGTACTGGCGAGTGTCATGCTCAGATCCGCCGGCAGAAGCTGGCATAAGCGGCGGGAGCCACGACCGCCAGAACGATCAGCGCCAGCATCAGCATGTCGGGCACGGCGAGGATCCCATGGGTTTCTGGGCAGCAGGATATGGTCCGATGGAATAAAGAAACAATGGCGCCTGACGCGGGCTTATGCCCTGGTGGCCCACCGCACTGCCGCGATCGCGCGCCTGCCCACGCGCGGTTTGTGCGAAATGCACGGTAAATTCGCGGTTTTCCGTGGGCTACACGTGATCTTTATCAGGCAGCGGGCCGCTCGGAATGGATTCTTAATTTCATCGCGCTTTATTTCTGTGCATCCGCGGCGCCCGCGGTTCGCACCGCATGCGGTCAGCGGTTGTAAGGTGAGTCACGTGAGAAATATCCATATCGAAGCAGGTATGAGGCAACGTGCTCTCGACGTCGAGGACACGGTCGTCGAAAATTCCAGCCCACGATTTACGGCCGGCGAGTTCTTCAAGGATGCCGGCGGCATTATCGCCATCTGTCTCGGTCTGGGCCTGCTGATGCAGGTTCTGCTGGGATAATGTGGTGATTCCCGCCGATCGCACCGGCGGCGGTTGACGCAGATCAATGACCTCGAGTGCCCGCGGTCGTACCTTTTACAGGTTGCGCTTCAAACCAACCGAGCAGCGGGCCGGTACCGCGAGAACTCCGATGGTCCGCGCAGTCGCGTCCGGACCGTCATGGTAGTGATACGGCGCGGATTATTGTTGCGATATTCAGGCCGTCTTTATGCCGGAAGGAGTCCATCCATATGGAACCTTTATATCCGACCCGCTATCTCGATGCCGCACCGGAGCATGCGACCGGAGACAGTTGCTACTGCCCGCCGGATCAATCCACCGTCCAGGCCCTCACGCTGCTGACGCAAGGAGTATTCCCATGCTCGACATCACGTACCTTGTGATTGGTGCCATTTTCCTCGGGGTGTGCGCGCTTTACGCGCTCGCCTGCGATCATCTGTGAGGAGCGCGCCATGATCCTCGACTACGTACTGGGTTCGATCGTGTCGATCGGCCTGCTGGTATATCTGATCTACGCGTTGATCCGCCCAGAACGATTCTGATGGCGGACATTCCCAGGATGACCCTTCCATGACCTTCAACGGCTGGCTGCAGATCGCGGTATACTGCGGTCTGCTTATTCTCCTGACCAGGCCCCTCGGCGGCTACATGACCCGCGTGTTCAACGGGGAACACACGCCACTTTCCCCGGTGCTCGGGCCGATCGAGCGCGGGCTGTACCGCGTCAGCGGCGTCGATGAGACACAGGAGCAACACTGGATCGCCTATGCGGTCGCCATGTTGGCGTTCAGTTTCGCCGGCTTTGTCGTGCTGTACGGCTTGCAGCGGCTGCAGGCCGTGCTGCCGTTCAATCCGCAGTCGCTCGATCCGGTCTCACCCGATCTGGCGTTCAACACCTCGGTCAGCTTCGTCACCAACACCAACTGGCAATCGTACGTGCCGGAAACGACGATGAGCTACCTGGTGCAGATGGCCGGGCTGACGGTGCACAATTTTGTCTCCGCCGCGACGGGCATCGCGCTGGCGGTCGCTCTGATCCGCGGCTTCGCTCGCCGCTCGGCGAACACGATCGGTAATTTCTGGATCGATATGACCCGCTGCGTACTGTACATCCTACTGCCGATCTCCATCGTCGTCGGGCTGGTGTTCGTCGGACTGGGAATGCCGCAGAACCTGAACGCCTACACGGAAGTCACGACTTTGGAGGGCGCCAAACAGATCATCGCCCAGGGGCCGGTGGCCTCGCAGGAGGTGATCAAGA
>CALFNB010000018.1 GCA_937902425.1 uncultured Acetobacteraceae bacterium
CACGGGTGTCGGCCCGGCTGGACGCCATGCATCACGCCCGGGAAGCGTCGGTCCGCGCCCAACGGTCGACTGGCACCGCGTTGATCCTCGCCAGGCACCGCGTCGTCGAAGACGCGTTTCGCGAGACGAATGTGCGGCTGGTATCGATGACCGCCATTGGACAACGCCGGATCGCCTCGGCGTTTCGCGACGGGTGGGCGGCCGGCGACCGCGTCAACCTGAGCCGCCCTGTACAGGGCGGTGCTTTGGGTCTGCTCGGCTGAGCCGCCCGCGCGATCATCAACGCGGCGCGGTCTACGCCTGGGAGAACCGGGTCGTCGCGCCCCACGATCGAACGACCATCGCGTTCGCCGCGGCACGGTCCATGGTCGGTGCGATCTGGTCGGACATGGACCTGCTCTGGCCGCCGGCGGTGGAGCGGTTGTCACGGCGGGCGACGGCGGTGATCGCATGCGCCAATCGGCTGTCCGTTTGTTTGCCGGAGCGGACACCGGCATGGTGCCTGCTGCACGAAATCGCGCACGCCATGAGCATGACGGATGACGGTCGCTCGGATGGGCATGGGCCGGTTTTCATGGGACTGTATGTGCGCCTGTTGGTCCGCTACCTGAGGCTTGATGAGGGGTATCTGCTGGCCTCGCTCCGGGATGCCGGGATCAGCATCGCACGTGATTCGCGTCCGGTGTTCCTCGATCCTGCCCGGCCCCCATCCCCGGCGCCCATGCCCGGCCATGGGCAGCCAAATGACGCACACGCCCTCCCCGACCGGGCGGGGCCGTCATATCTCCGGGCAACGGCGATGGCCGTGGGGACTCGAGCGACAGACCCCCGTACGTGAGAAGCGCCTGATCCGCGACCTTGGATATTTCACGGAAACGTCAACGAGGCTTCGCGGTTTTGTCCATCGCGTTCGACATAAAGGCGGTGAAAATCGCCTGACATGCGCAACGTGGGAAGTCTCACCGGACGAAGGCGATCGCCGAGATAAGTGGCACCGCATACGAGCGTTGGAAATGGAGAACGAACACCATGCGGAAAGTTGCTGTTGGCCTGGTTTGCCTCGCCATGGCCGCGGCGGCCGCGCGGGCCGACGATCTGGCGGCATGCTCGACGCGACGGGTGGAACTCAGCAAGCAGGCGGAAGATTTCACCGGATCACCCAGGATCAAGCGGCTGATCCAGGCCGATCTGAATCGCGCGGGATCGGAAATCCCGGAAGGCGATGCCGACGAGTGTATGGAGGCGCTGGAACACGCCACGAATTTGCTTGCCGGACGTTATTGAACAGACGGCCGGTTGGCGATCCCCGCGATGGTGCCAGCCATCTCCCACCGACTGGCGGCGTGCCCGGAGGCTCAGGCGCGTGCGGTGGCGCCACGCCACGCCGTGACGTTGGCCCGGGCCGCTCTCGCCGCGGCGTGGGCGGCCCGGGGACAGCGGCATCGTGTCGGCGCGGCCGGCGCGTATCGTTTCGTATTTGCGCCGAGGCAACATGAGTGCCCCCGGTCGACAGAGCGGTCCCAATCGCGAAGGCCGACAATGACGACGGCAGCGCGCGTGATCGTAACGAGCAAATTCATTGTTGGTTCAGCTAAAGTGCGCCGTCCGTGGGTTTCGCGTTTCGGCGCCGTCAACGTGAGAGGGCGGACCGGATAAAGCGGAACACAGGAGCGTGAGGATAAGTCAGATTGGCGCGGCACGGGCGCCGGCAAACCTGATCTCGATCCGATCCGGGCGAACCGCCTCACGGCGACAGGGGTACGATGAACGGGCGGGACTGGATCGTCCCGCCTGCCTTCTCGTGGATCATCGTTACTTGTTGGTGACGTTCTTGGTGCCCATTTGAAGGCCGCTGCGATGGGTCGGCCAGGGCTTGCCGTCCATCAGGCCTTCCCACAGAACCTCGTTGTAGAGATCAGGGGGCACGCGATCGGCGTCGGAGAAGTCGAAGCCGCGCGTCGCGTTGTCCCAGTAAGCCGCGTCGTGCTTCGGAACGACCGTCGGTCCGTCCGCGTATTTTACCCCGATGTCGACCGCTGACAGCGACGTCGTGGACAGCACCGTCGAGGCGACCGCGCTATACGTCCACGCGGCCGGCGAGCGGATGTCGAACACATCGGACATCGGCCGCTGATAGGCGGTGTTCAGGTTGATGTGTTGGGTACCCAGAATGTCCTCGATCGTGCGCAGCACACTGACCTGACTGTAGCGGGTGCTGACCACGGCGTTCTTTTTCACGTACGCGCCCACGACATAGGCCGTCGCGCGATGCGAGTCGACGTGATCCGGACCGTCCTGGCAGTCATCCTCGGTGACGATGATCACGGTGCTGTCGGCGTAGGGACTGTGCGCCACCGCTTCGACGAGACGACCGACGGCCAGGTCGTCGTCGGCCTGCTGAGTCTCCGGCGTATTCACGCCGCCGAGCGCGGTGCCGAAGCTGCCGGTGTGATCGTGGCTGAACCGGACCGTTTGCAGGCTGGGAAGATTGTTGTTGGACACATATCCATCGAACTCACGCTTCCACTCGTTGTAGCGCCACACGTCAGCGTAGTTGTTGTCGTAGCCGCGGAAATAAAGGTCGGTATAAGTCAGCAACGACGGAGCGAGCGGGGCGACCTGAATGATACCGGCGGTGAATGGATCGGACACCGGCGCGGCGATCGTACCGGCGCTGCCGATACTGTTCACCAGGAAGCCGTAATTCCGCACCGTCAACCCGGCCTGCACCACGGCGTTGAAAATGTAGCCTTGCTGGATCCCGAACGGCGCGTCGGCGGCCGCGTGATTCGCGATGCCGACAAGCAGGTTGGCGGTGCCGCCGGCGAGGCTCGCGGAGGCGCTGCTGAATGCCCCGCCAGTCGCATTGTCGCGGGCAGCGGTCGTCGGCAGCCCAACCGGCACATTGCGGTTCGACCCTTCGGATTCATAGGACAGACCGCGATTGACCCCGGCGTAGTTGATCTGCTGCGTGATCCCCTCAGTGCTGGTTACGCGGCCCTGAGTCGCCCAGGACCAGCCATCCATGCTGCCGTCACCGGGATCCATGAAATTATCCAGTGTCACGAAGTTGGTCGACAGGCGATGGAAGTTCGGCGTGATGGCCTTGCCGAATACGGCCAGCGCCGGATCGGCGTTCGAGCCGTTGGTGAGGTCGCCCAGGATCTGATCGAATGTGCGATTTTCCTTCACGATGTAGATCACGTGCTTAATTCGCGAGCGCAGGAATGCCATCACCTCCGTATCACCCGGATCAGGTTCAACCGAATAGAAATTGTTCGTCGCCACCTGTTCCGTCAGGCGGTCCAGATCGTCTTTGGTCGGCACGCGGGCGCTGACCAGAGACGCGTGTTCCAGCTGGAACTGGTACTCGTTCGACCCCGTCGCCGCCGCGGCGGCGGCCGCGTTGCCGCCCGGATAGGTGATGCTCGTCAGCCGGGCCGTGTAGCCATACAGATGGTCCGGATTGGGACCCGTTTGGCTCTTGCCGTTGATGATATACATCCATGAACCATCGGCGCTGAAGGTGATGTCCTTGGGCGCGTAGGCGGTCGGAATCAGGCCGGAGACCTTGTTGGCATTTCCTCCGCTCAGCGGGATCACGGCGACCGAGTTCGCGCCGTCATTGACCGCGTACAATGTGCTGCCGTCCGGGGAGATCGTGACCGCGATTGGGGCCGCGCCGGTATATTTGCCCGTGTTCTTTGGCCCGCCGTTTCCGTTGGATGTGTGATGATCGCCATCCCCCGCATTTTGGTCATGGCCATGCGTATCGACTGACTTCAGCATCTCGGCCGGAGCGTGGGTGTCGATGTTGGCGACGAGGCATTGGTCGCGGTATCGATCACCGCGACCTCATCGGCGTTGTCCTGGGCGACATAAAGCGTTGTCCGCGCCGCGTTCAACGTCGTCCCAAGCGGGTTGCCGTCGAGCTTGATACGCTTGATCAGATGACCGGCGGTCGGCGATGAGATATCGACGACGACGACCTCACGGTCGCGGTTGGCGGAGACATAGGCGGTGCCGTTATCCTTCAGGACAACGGCGAACGGGTAGGTTCCTCCAGGCACGCCGTTGGTGGCCTCATTGTTGGCGAACCAGGGACGCAGGTCGTGCTCATAGCGGACCGTTCCGGTCGCGGTGTCGATCACACAGATCGAGTCATTATAGTTATTCGCCGCCACGAGAGTATTGCCATCGGGGGAAATGCCCAGTACGCCCGCGTTGGGCTGAACGCCAAGGCCGACGCCCTGGTTGGCATGCGTCGCGCCATGACCAAGTGCGATTTTGGCGGATTGGGTCCATGTGCCGCCGGATTTGGTATAGGCGTAAACCGCGTCGTCATTGCCGCCCGCGGCATACAGGGTGTTGCCATCCGGCGCCCAGACCAGGCCAACATGGGCGTTCGCCTGATGGATCACCTGCGTCAGCACGGGTTTCGTCCTGTTGGTGCCCGCGACGTTATAAAGAAAGATATACTGCGTCGAATTCGCCGTATCGAGTACGCCGGCCGGAGTATAGAGCGTGTTCTGGCCCGCGCAGATGATGGCCAGCGTGGTGCCGTCCGGGCTGAGCCGCGACCGCACCGCCTCACCGGCGACGAAGTTCGGGTAGGCGGCGAGGCCTGGGTTCAGCTGTTGCTGAACCGCGCCGGCCGGCGCTGTTGGCGTGACGTATTGGCCGGTCGGCAGCGGGAGATTGACGTTGGCGTACGTCAGATGCGGTGCCGCGAGTGCGGTGGACGCAAGCAACATGGCCCGCGTCAGACGCGAAAACTGGATCATCTTCATTTTGTTCCCCTAAGGTCAACATCGGCGGATATTCGCCATGTCGAGACTTCACCGTATTGGTTTCACGTACAGACAACGCCGTTCCGCGCGGTCTGATGAACATCAGATCTCAAATGGGTTCAATCAGTGCACTGATGCATTGGCCATGATTTCTACCGCCATCGCCTTGGTCCGTCTTTGTCGGAACTGCGTCAGTTTCGCTATAATTTTTCGAATATCCGTGACCGGTTGATGACAAACTGGCTCCGATGAAATGACCTGACGCGGAGCGCGGCCCGTCGCCGTTGAAGTGGTAGTCCCGCGAGTGCGGTAGTGAGATCGCAAAAATAAACCTTGTGGCGACAAATTGGCGCGGCCTGGCCAGGCATGACCGCGGGAGAGCAACGAGTGACGGCCGGCGATATTACCGTGCGCGACGCCGGCTGACGGGAACGCCCGGCTTCAGTCCATGCATCGCGGATCCCATCGCCGGCGGTCGTACGGGAACTCACCGGGATGCCAGTGGTGCATCGTCACGGTAAACCAACGCATGGCGTAACATTACGGCACAGAATTGTCATAAAAACAAAATGCGAGCTGCCCGTTGCGCGATACGGCGGTCCATGGTCAGAGCCGCCGTGTGGACACACTCCCAAACTTTCTGTCAGGTGTACCAGCGTGGGTCGCGCCGGTTCTGCTGTCACCGTTCATCGGTAGCTTCCTGGGCGTGCTGATCAGGCGATTGCCCGAACCACGGCCGGTCGCCATCGCCGGGTCGACGTGCGAGCTCCGCGGCCATCAGCCCGGCGTGCTTGGCGCGCTGCGGCTCGCGGGCGCACCACCGGTCGCGTCGGCGGGGACGGAAGCCCAGGTGATCGCGATGACCGCCACGGCGATGTTGCCGGACGCGCCGAAAGTGACCCGCCGCGCGGTCGTGCGCTTTGGTTATTCGCCGGACGGACGGGGACGGCGCGTATTGAACTGGGATGATGGCGAGGCCAGTTCGTTCTGACCCGGTCATGGCGGTCGCGATCGCGGCGATTGTTGGTCCGACGTGAAATCGTCATGGAAAATTCAGCCAATCACCCTGTATTCATCGGGGATGTTTGACGAATATGTTCCTGATGCCCTCCGGCTCAGGACGGCGCTCGCCGCCCAGCGGGCCCATATCGGAACGAATTAAATTGGGAGGTCCGGATGCCGGTTCGGCGCGTCCGAAATTGTGCCGCGGGGTGACAAATTCGATGTCTCGGGCGGACATGACGACAAAGTGTGAGACCATACGGGTTCCACCAACGCCACCAAGGACTGCAACGAGACAGTGAGCAAAGCGGCGTTCCGGGCGGGGTGCGGATTCTGTCGCCATCAATCGTGGTTGTTGTATTTGTCACCGATATAATACCAACACGCTTAAACATTGACGCATGGCGTGGGCATGTTCCTCGTTATCTCTGGACCAGGCCCGGAGATGACGTGACGGGCGAGAGTCGACACTTTCGCCGGCTGGTATAATTCGCTGTGCTGCCGATACGAACCGATAACGTCATGACAGCTTAACGCACAAACAGGCGTTCGTTCCGCTTAAAGCACTCGCTCGCCGTTTTGCGAGTTACTTCGCGGAGGAACCGAAAATGTCATTCAGAAAATGGCTGCTCGCAGGTGCGGCTTGACTCAGCCTCACCACGACCGCGCGCGCGGACGACGGCAAATCGCCTCGGGCGGGCCACCGGCTGCTGATCAGCGTGGACGGCATGCATGAGGTCGATCTTCGGCTGTGGATCGGAAGCCATCCGAACGGCGCGCTCGCCGCGCTGGCGAAGCGTGGAACGACTTATTCGAAGGCCTGCACCACGGCGCCATCGGACAGTTTTCCGGGCATGATCGCCCAGGCCACCGGCGGCACACCGTTTTCCGCTGGCGTGTTCCATGACGACACGCCATCGCGCGTCCAGGCGAGTGTTCCGACCGCTTCAGCGGGCGCCGATGAACCAGCGGCCACCGCCAAGAAATGAACGAACCGCCGGTATCCGGATTACCAACAGCGCGACCACCAGCAGCGGCATCAGCAGCGCGGTCGACGGTTCCGGAACGGGTGAGAACGACGGAAACGCACCTGT
>CALFNB010000019.1 GCA_937902425.1 uncultured Acetobacteraceae bacterium
GGCATAGATCCGCCACCCACAGGGACCGTGTCCCGGCGGGCAGTTCGCAGCTACCGATAATCGTAGATATCGCCTCTCAGCGCACCCGCCTGCAAAGTGGACTTGGTCACTCAACGGGTTGGCGACTACGCGGCCAAGTGAGCAGGTCAAGTTACCGATAACCCCGTCTTTCGTCCAGTGACCCGAAGGATGGGCCCGATTTCACCTTGTCCTGGCCTTGTCGGAAGCTCCGCACTCAGAAATGTAGTCCAACCGGGCAATCTCTTTGCAAAAGGCAGACATCCAATGGACGGTTTCGGCTTCGATGCCTTAAAACACCGGTTGCCCATCCAGCGAGTGCAACCAAGTGTCGAGCGAGGCGTCATCGCTGACGGCGTAACCGAGTCCGCCTCAACTTCATTCCGCGCCGTTCGGAGATTTGGACGGCCTGAGCGACCGTCAGTTCGCCGCCGATGTGGACGTGGTAGTCCATTTGCGGCAGACCGTCGCGAATGGGGATATCGTCCCGGGCGTCAATTTCGGCATGGCGGCACCCAGCACCAGAAGTTCACGGCGGCTCAGCATAGCGGTCTCAGACCATCATGATGGCGGCGGCGGTGTTTGTTCTCATGCCGGAGGAGACCCCATTTGAAGCACCAGCCCGGACCGGGTCGTGAAGGCCCCTGCCGAAACCTGGAGCGGCTGGGCGCCGGGCGGGAGGTTCTGCGGCACCACGATCCTAACGAGGTAGAGCCCGGGCGCGGTCAGCCCGGCGAACAGAACGGTGGACGGCTCGCCCCCCACGGTTGCGGTAACCGGTACGCTCACCGGGAACGCGCCGGCGAATACCTGATCGGTGAGGAACTCCGACGGATCGAGCGTGGAACCCAGACCGATCATGTAGATGTCGAGAGTGTCGCCTGGGTAGGCGGGCCGCACTACCCGAGGGTCGAGGGCGTTGTTGCCTATGAGCGCGGCGGTGCCGGCCAATGCGGCGGTCACGAAGAAGGTGGTGCCGCTCGCGTCTGGCGGCGCATAGACCGCCGGCTGGGCCGTGGTGGCAGCGATCAAATAAGGACTGCTGCTCACGCCGTTCACGTCGACCACCACCTGAACCTTGCCGGGCGTTGCGCTGGCTGGAACCAGCGCGTTGATTTGCGTCGCGCTCACGTAGGCCAGTGCGGCAGGCGCGCCGTTGAAGGTGACGGTTGTTCCTCCCAGCGTCACTGGCAGCGTTTGAACGCCAGCCAGGTTCCAGGTCTGCGGAGGACCCGCCAGATTGGCTCCGCCCATTGTCACCCACAACCCCGGTGCAATCCCGGGGCTGTAACCCCACGAGTCCACGATCGCCTGAACGGTGGGAGCCGGTCCCGTGGCGGTTCCGGCGCCCGAAAGGCTCACCGCCTGCGGCCTCCCGCTGGTGTTGCCGGCGATGAATAGCGTGGCGGTCCGCATGCCTGTGGCCAGCGGCGTGAAGATCACCTGGATGGTGCAACTCGTGCCCGCGGCGACCGTCGGGCCGCAGGAGTTGCTCTCCGAGAAATCGCCGCCGTCGGTTCCCCCGATCGTGATCGCCGAAAGGTTCAACGCCACCGTTGCCGCGTTGGTCAATTGGATCGCCTGTGCGGCGCCCGCCCTGCCCACAACCTGGTTGCCGAAACTCAGGCTGGTGGTGGACAGCACCGGGGATGGAGCGAGCGTCGGATTGGCCACTGCATCCTGGGCCACCGTGATCGGGCGGCCGGCCACAATGATGGTCGTCTGCCGCGCGGGGCCGTAATTCGCCAGGACCGTGTAGCTGACCGCGCCGCTGCCCGATGCGGATGCCGGGGTGACCGTCACCCAGGGATCGGACGACGATACCGTCCAGGCGCATCCCGTGGCGGTGGTTACGTTGACTGCCGCGGCGGCGCCTGCGGCGGGAGCGGAAATCGGTCCACCGCCGCTCAGAGAAATCGCGCACGACCCGGTGGCAGTCGAATCGAGCGACAGCGTCAGGTTGAGGACTTCCCCAAATTCGCCCGTGCCGGCAATTCTGAGCCGCCCGGTAAGAGTGGTCGCACTCTGTCCCATAGTGACCGTGAGCGGCCCCATCGCCGTCCGTTGGAGCGGAGCGAGGGAAGCCGCGAGCGGAACATCGCCGGCGCTGGTGTGCAGGGTCACGCCCCCGATCGCGGCGGATGCAGGGAACCATTGCGCCTCGCCGGTATTGACCAGCGTCGGGGTCACCTGGCAAGCCGCGCCGCTGGCCACCGCCACCGTGGAGCCGTTTTCCACCGTCACATCGAGGCTGGGACACACCACGTGCATGCCTGCCAACTCGCCATTGGCGAACTTTAGTGGACCGGTGCCGGCGTAAGGAGCGTTGCCCACCTGGATCAGCGGCATGCTGGACGTATCCGTCCCGGTCCCCGAATCGGCCAGCACGGCCGTTTGCCCCGCCTGGCGCACCTGCAGATACGCGTCCTGATTGTTGAGGAACAGGCCGTAGGAGCCGCGTGCATCGGCATCGCGGTCCACGAGCAGGGTGGCCGGAGGATTGGAGGCCAGATCGGGCGGCGCACCCGCGAAGGTGGCGTTCCATTGCGCCAGGATTTTGGCGCCGTCGCGCGGACTGCCGTCGGGATTCACGATGCCATAATCGGTCCCATCTATGGGACTGGTACCACCCGGCCACCACCACACCGCCGCGCCGTTCGAGCCGTCATCCGCGACCTGGCGCATCATCGTGTCGCAGATCGCGCCCTGGGCCGTTTCGGACGCGGGAGTGCCGCCGTTCCCGCCGATATCCGCGCCGTATTCGGCCCACAGCACCGGCTTTCCGCCGGACCGGTAGCGGCTGTAGGCGGCGATCAAACCATACGGCCGGTCGTCCGGCCAGAGAAGCGCCGGCGCGTAACGTTCGGGTTCGAACACGTCCAGGTGCGCGGCAGCGGTTCCGATGTCATAGCCGGTGTTGGCGTTGTGCGTGGACGTCATGGTGATCCAGTTGCGATAGGTGAGGAGCGTATCGGGATCGCTGCGCCGGATCTGGCGGGCGATGGCTCCCAGGTTGCGGCCCAGGTAATCGTCCAGAAACCGGCGATAGGCCGCCATCATGATCCGCCACTGCCCGTCGTTTTCAACCTGGTCGTCGAGAGGATTGGTCAGTTGCCCGGTCGAATCCACAGGCGGCGTGAAGCCCCAGATCTGTTGCGCATTTGCGAGTGACCCGTATTGATCGTTGACCCAGGCGCGCCAGTCCGGATCCATGACCATGCGGCCGGTGTTCGGCACAATCGCACCGTTGACGATCCTGCCCTGGCCGCCGGTATCGTGCATGCCGACCATCGGTTCCCAGAGCAAATCATAGGCAAATACCCGGTCGTTTCCTGGAAGCCAGGCGGCTTGCAGGTGGGTATCCAGGGTGGGCGAAATCTGGCCGCCGTAAGCGCCGTTCAGTACGGTAGCCGCCAGGGAGACCTGAGCCCAGATGCCATGATTACGGCAGCGCCCCAGGAAATCGATCAGCGCCCGCCCCTCCTGCGCCGAGAATCCTTCGTAGTCGCTGTATTGAATACTGACCAGATTGAAGCCGAGGGCGGCGATTTCGGTCAGGTCGGCTTCCACCAC
Organism: uncultured Acetobacteraceae bacterium; assembly: GCA_937902425.1. Lineage (GTDB taxonomy): Bacteria > Pseudomonadota > Alphaproteobacteria > Acetobacterales > Acetobacteraceae > Rhodopila. The sequence goes on from CALFNB010000019.1 coordinate 3,592, forward strand.
ATCCGGATCGTACGTGCCGGCTTCGAGCCAGCTTCGTCCGTACGCTCGCGGCAGGCGAGGCCAGTAATTCACCGCCCGCAGGAAGACATGCTGGCCGCCGGCGGAAAAGCCGCCATTGACCACGCGGATCTTCTGCTCCGGCTGCCATGACGCAGTCGGGTCCAGCACGCGCACCGGGCTACCCGCGCGATCCACCTCCTGGTTTCCGATCAGCAGACGAAAACTGAGCGTGTAGTCTCCAATGGGCAGGACTCCAATCTGGAGTGGGATGGTGAGGAGTTGGCCGGCGGTGAGGGACAAAGGCATCGGCGGTTGGGGAGTAACACCGGAGGCTCCCGCAATCGACCACTGCAAACTCGCCTGGACGCTGGAGCCGGCACCATTGTCGATGCTCAGGCCGCCAGTGATCGCCTCGCCCGGCAGCCACACGATCTGGTCCGCACCAGCGGTCTGGAAAGAGAGGCGGGACGGCGCGCCTTTCAATGCGGCAACCAACCCGGCGCGCAAAGGATCGAAGAGTTGCGGCCACGGCAGCCACACGATGAACGATCGCGTGGCAGGCAAAATTCCCGGACCATAGTTGCTATTGACATAGATGGTGGCCGCGGGATCCGACAAATCCCCGATGACTCGATACCGCCCCACCGAGTCGGACCACGAAAAGAGTCCCCGGCCGCGAGGGACCGGCACCCGCAGCCCGGAGCCGGATGTGAACTGCTCGCTCGAGGGCGACACGGTCGGGATCCGCGGAGGGATGAAGGTGCCCTGCGGCGGAGGGGATCCGGTTGCCTGCTGGTAAGCCGCCGCACCGAGCCACTGGGCGCCCGGCGCGAGGTACAGCGGATCGAAGAACGGCTGTCCACCGCTTGCCATCAAAGCACCGCCCGCGGCTACATGCGTGGCAATGGCCGTAAACGTGTCGAAAGGCAAACTTTCCAGAG
>CALFNB010000020.1 GCA_937902425.1 uncultured Acetobacteraceae bacterium
CAATCCAGCATCCTTCTGGCGCTGAAGCCTGGTGGCACCGGCGTGACGGTGGTCGGCGACGACGCGCAGTCGATCTATTCGTTCCGTGCCGCGACGGTGCGCAATATCCTCGACTTCCCCGATCAGTTCAGCCCACCGGCCGAGATCATCACGCTTGATCGGAATTATCGATCGACACAGACAATCCTCGCCGCCGCCAACGGCGTGATCGATCTCGCCAGTGAGCGCTTCACCAAGAATCTTTGGACGGATCGCCAGTCTGCCGAGCGTCCCGAGCTGGTCAGTGTTCGCGACGAGGCTGATCAGGCCCGCTATGTGGTCGAGCGCATCCTGGAGAACCGGGAGGTCGGCACGAGCCTGAAACAGCAGGCCGTTCTTTTCCGGACCTCGCATCATAGCGGCCCGCTCGAGATCGAGTTGACCCGCCGTAACATCCCCTTTGTGAAGTTCGGCGGACTGAAATTTCTCGATACCGCGCACGTCAAGGATTTGCTGGGGGTGCTGCGTTTCGTCGAGAACCCGCGCGATCGGGTCGTCGGCTTTCGCATCCTGCAGCTTCTGCCGGGTGTGGGACCAGCGTCCGCGCAGCGCGTTCTGGACCTGATGGCCGAACAGCCGGACCCAATCGGGGCTCTTGGCGATATTCCGGCCCCGCCGCGGTCGGGCGATGGCTGGACCGGGCTGGTCGAAACCCTGCGCCGCCTCCGTTCTCGCGAAAATGGTTGGCCCCCGACGAGATCGGGTGCGCGCGCCGCTGGTATGAACCCCACCTTGAGCGCATTCACGAGGATGCACCCGTGCGCCGCGCCGACCTGCTTCAGCTTGAGCAGATCGCGGCGGGCTACCCGTCACGGGAGCGCTTCCTGACCGAATTGACGCTTGATCCACCTGACGCCACGAGCGATCAGGCGGGTGTACCGCTCCTGGACGAGGATTATCTGATCCTCTCCACGATCCACTCCTCAAAAGGACAGGAATGGAAATCCGTCTTCGTGCTCAATGTCATCGATGGCTGTATTCCGTCCGACCTCGGAACGGGAACGAGCGCGGAACTCGAAGAGGAGCGCCGTCTGCTTTATGTCGCCATGACACGAGCAAAGGACAGCCTGCATCTCCTCACCCCACAGCGCTTCTTTACACACGGGCAGGTTTCGCATGGTGACCGCCATGTCTATGCGTCACGAACACGCTTCATCCCGGCCGATTTGCTGAAGTTGTTTGACTGCGGGACATGGCCGGTAGCGGTGAACACGGAGGCTGGGCGAGGAGAATCAAGGCAGATCCGTATTGATGTCGGTGCACGCATGCGCGGGATGTGGCGGTGAGACAGAACAGCGTGACACACTGGCGGAGAGAGACGAGGTGAAGACACCGAAACCGCGCCTGCCTGGTGAGTTTGAGCTGATCGCCCGGTATTTCGCACCGCTCGCGCGAGACTTTCCCGGCGCGTACGGGTTGCTCGACGATGCAGCCGTGATCAGCCCGGCACCCAAAAATGAACTCGTGGTGAAATCCGACGTGATCGTCGGCGGTATCGATTTCCCGCCGGACGATCCGGCCGATCTCATCGCGCGCAAGGGGTTGCGGGTTAACCTCTCCGATCTCGCCGCGAAGGGTGCGGTCCCGCGCGCCTATCTGTTGGACCTCGTATTGCCAGGTACGGTCGATGAGGCGTGGATCGCCGATTTTGCCGCTGGCCTTGCCCACGACCAGGCCGAATATGGCGTGCATCTGATCGGCGGCGACATGAGTTCGACCTCAGGCCGGATCACGATCGCGGTCACCGCCTTTGGCGAGGCGCCGATCAACCGGATCATCCGGCGCGGCGGCGCGCAAGCAGGCGACAGCGTCTTCGTCACGGGCACGATCGGCGACGCCGCGCTCGGGCTCTCAGCGTTACGCGCCGCGCTGCCCGCGCTCGATGGGGCCTCGGCCGCGTTTCTCGTCGATCGATATCGCCTGCCCCAGCCGCGCGTCGTTTTGGGCCCAGCTCTGATCGGCACCGCCACCGCGGGGCTCGACGTTTCGGATGGACTTGTCGGTGATCTGCGGCACATTTGCACGGTCTCGCGCCTCTCCGCGATCATCAAAACCCGGTCGATCCCGCTGTCACCCGCCGCCCGCGTCGCGATAGAAGGTGACCGTCGGCGCCTCGCGACCGCGCTGACGGGTGGTGACGATTACGAAATCCTGTTCACGGCGGCCCCGGCGGCAGCGGCCCGGATCGGCGAATTGTCACGATCGGCCGGCGTGCCGATCACGCCCATCGGTCGCATGGCGGGGTCGTTGGGGGGCGACCAGCACCGTGTGGTGGTACTCGACGATCTCGGCCAGCCACTCGATCTTGCTTCGGAGGGCTGGACGCATTTCAGCGCCAGAAGTTGATGCCGAGAGGCCATGAATTCGCCCGCGATCCTGGACCAGGCTGTCGAGACCCTTCCCAGTTCTGATCGGTTGGAGGCAGTGGCGCGCAAGCGGGCTCAGCCGCAAATCCTCGACCGATATCCCAATTGCGGCTCGCGTGACTCGCGCCGCCCTGGTGATGAACCAAAGCGGCGCGGACTCCTTCAGTGCTGCATCGCCACCGTGCGCGGCTGACCACGGCCGATGACCAGCACGCAGACCGTTCCAACCGTCGCGACCGCCGCGATTGGCATGAGTGCCGCCGCGTAACTGCCGGTCTCGTCCCTGATCCAGCCGATCAGATAATTGAAGACGAAGCCTGACAGATTGCCCAGGGCGTTGATCTGCGCGAGACCCGTGGCCGCCGCGGCCGGGCCCAGCCACTCTGACGACAATGACCAGAATGGCCCTTTGCTGGCATAGGTCCCCGCCGCGACCAGCGTCAGGAGCGGAATGAGCGTCCACAGCGAGCCCGCCCAGAACGTCAGAACCATCGCCACGACCATCCAGGCCAGCGGCAAGGCATTATGCCAAACCCGCTCCCCCGTGCGGTCGGAGTTATGACCCCACAGAATCATCCAGACCGCCGCGATCGCGAAGGGAACCGCGTTGACGAGCCCGGTCTGGAAATTGGTCAAACCATGGGCTTTCACCAGTTGTGGCATCCAATAAGACAACGAGGTCGAGCCACCCGCCGCGCCCGCATAGACCAGCCCCATGATCAGCACATATTTGTTGGTCATCACTTTCCAGACCGACGTGTGCAGAATTTTCGGCGCCCGGGACCGCTCCATCTCGAGCGTCGCGGTCAGCCAGGCCTGCTGATCGCGCGGCAGCCACGTCGCGTTCTTCGGCCGATCAGTCAGGGCCACGAAAGCATAGATTCCCAGAAGGATGGCGGGGAGCGCTTCCAACAGAAAGATCCATTGCCAGCCGCCCAGGCCAAGTATGCCATCCATGCCAAGAACGGCGCCGGAGATCGGCGAACCGATCATGCCGGCCACCGGGATCGCGACCATGAAGATGCCAATGATTTTCGCGCGGTAAACGGCGGGAAACCAGTAGGTCAAATACAGGATCACGCCCGGGAAGAACCCGGCCTCGGCGGCGCCGAGCAGGAAACGCAGCGCCAGGAACGAGATCGGGCCGCCAATCAGCGCGAATGCGCCGGACACCAGGCCCCAACTGATCATGATGCGCGCGATCCACTTACGAGCACCGAACCGTTCCAGAGCGAGATTGCTCGGCACTTCAAGGATGAAGTAGCCGATGAAAAAAACGCCGACACCGAGACCGTAGGTCTTCGGATCGATGCCGACCGCCTTGTTCATCTGCAAGGCGGCGAACCCGACATTCACCCGGTCGATAATGCAAATGCCATAGGCGGCGAGCAGGAATGGCATCAACCGCCAGGATACGGCACGCATCGTCACGGCTTCCAGGGCCTTATCGGCGGACGTCGAGGCAGACATTGTTCGCTCCCGTGCCTTCGTTGCTCAATGCCTGCGCCCCGATAGGGGCCTCGTCAATGTCCTGGACCAAATCAGATTCCGTTACCAACCATTTTGTTAACGTCATATAACGTCATGTTATCGGATGCCGCGGTCCGTTAGGGGCATTCATGCCGTTTTGAGTTCTGTTCCACGCCCAACTCCACCGGAAACGCCCTCATCAACACCGGCAGCGTCTTCTCCGGCTCCTGCCGCCCATCCAGGATCGCTTCCACGATCTCCGGTGCGAGCAGCGTTACAAGCCACCAACCCGCCGGCTCTTGGAGCCCCTGGCGGTCCGTGCCTATGCTGCCGGAAACGTCCCGAACAAAACGAGGAAACGCCATATGGACACCCAGACACGGGACCAGACGACGAGGCTGAAGGGGCGGTTGATGGCGCGAAGCGAAAACACGACACGGGCGCACATTTCGTGCCCGGACGAAATCGATATCAATCCGTCGTGGGTTCGCGGTGGGCACGCCGGGGTGGTGGCCATGCCTGCCATCGCACAGGGAGCGCACTGAGATGACCGCGCGCTCGCTGACCCGGCGCTGGGCGCTGACCGGCGCCACCGCGCTGCCTCTGGTGCATATCCGCACCGCCGGTGCCGCCGGAAAATTGTCGATGGTCGTGCCCGATCACTGGATCGCCGCCGGCAACGACACGATGCGCAAGCAGATCCTGGCATGGGCCGGCACGAACAAGGTCGAGGTGAAGGCCGACTTCCTCGGAGGTCAGGCCGTGCTGAATACCCGGTCGGCGCAGGCGCTGGCCAAATCCGGGCACGATATTCAACTATTCCCCGTGTGGGAGGTGCACAACAACGCCGACCAGATGATCCCCATGGATGACGTCATGGGAAAATTGACGGCCCAGTACGGCCCGACCAACGAGATCTGCGAATATCTCGGCAAGGTCGAAGGCCGGTGGCGGGGCGTGCCGATCAGCACGATGTCGTTCTATTACAACGCGCTCGGCCGGGTCGGTCTTCTGAAGCAGGCCGGCATGGATGTTCTGGACATGTATCCGGTCAAGGCCGGGGGATCACCGTCGGCCGGAAACTGGAACTACGACACCTATCTCACGGTCGCGGAGGCCAGCCACAAAATGGGCCTGCCATTTGCGACGGGTCTGGGAACGACCAGCGATTCCACCGGGTGGGTCGGGCAGATGTTCGCCTCGTTCGGCGCGGAACTTGTCGACAGGAACGGCGAGATAACCGTCGATTCCGATCCGGTCCGGCGCGTACTGGAATACAGCCAGAAACTGGTAAAATTCCTGCCGGCCAACGCGGTCGCTTACGACGACGCCTCAAACAACCGAGCCTATATCTCAGGCAAAACGACGCTGATCTTCAACCCACCCTCACCCTGGTGGGTCGCGCAGAAGGACGCGCCGGAAATCTCCGGCGACTCGTGGACATTTCCGGCGCCGGCTGGCCCCGCCGGGCGGTTCGAGGCGTACTCGACCAACTACTGGGGCATCTGGACGTTCGCCGAGAACAAGAGTGCCGCGAAGGACATCATCGCGCATCTGATGCAGCGGGAGCAAATCGAGGAACGATGCAATTCCGTCGTTGGATACGACATTCCGCCTTTCGCCTCGATGACCGACTTCCCCATCTGGAACCAGGTCGGGCCACCGGCGGGTTTGTGCTATAATTATCCGTTACGGCCGTTCCACAACGCGCGGCCATACATCGCCATGTCGCCCGCGCCGCCCGCGATCGCAGTGCGAGCATTCACTCGCGGAACGTTGCCGACCATGCTCGCGCGGCTCCATGCAGGACAGACCATTCCGCAGGTGATCGCGTGGGCCAAGGAAGAGCTCTCTGGATTTATCGAACGGTAAGCTGTTCAATAGACCCCGCTACCTGGCCATTCTCACATACCTGCATTCTCACATACCTGGGGGGAAAGCGGCGGGAGAGGAGGCGATGAACGACGGCGGCCAGGACCATGGCACGTTCCGGATCGCTGCGCTTCGCCGAACGTCTGCATTCGAACGACGGTGAGGTGACCCGGAACGACCTACATGGGCGCAAAGCCGCCGTCGATGGCGCGTGTCCTCTACGTCCGCTCACCACCGAGCCTGTGTAAAAACGATGTGGCCAGCTACGGTGGCGCAATATCCTATCGGGCCTCGATCCTCGGCAGAGCGAAAGATTCGAGGCTTCACACGGGAACGCAACAAGATTGTTCATTGCCGTTACGGTACGACGTTTTTACACAGCCTGCACCCCTTGCAGACATTCAACCTGCAACACTGCAACACTACACCACATTTGGCAGCCACACACCGTCAGCGCCCCGCTGCTCGCCCCGGCCATCCGACCCACCGCATAGACAAGCCGACGCGTTTCTGGAGCGGTAGCACAGGCCGTTCTCAGCCCGTCCGGTAAGTTGCGCCGTCAGCCCCGCCCTCACCGACTGAGCAACCATGCCGTATCGCTTGCCGAACTGCGCACCCGCAAGACTGCTTATCCCTGCGAAAGTCTCTGGCCACACCCTCCGCCTTGCTCGTGCCGAAGGTTCCTCCCTGCCACAGTCGCACTTTCAAACCGAACGTTTTTGGCATGAG
>CALFNB010000021.1 GCA_937902425.1 uncultured Acetobacteraceae bacterium
GGTGGAGGGTACACAGGCGCCAGCTCAGGAGTCCTCGGTCAACCTGATCGTGAATTTCGAATTTAATTCGGCGCAGTTGAGCAATGACGGCATGATTTCGCTCGACGCGCTGGGTAAGGCGTTGTCCGATCCGATCCTGCGGAATGAGCGGTTCCGGATCGCGGGACATACCGACGCGGTTGGATCGGACAGCTACAACCAAAAGCTTTCCGAGGCGCGTGCGATGGCGGTGCGGACCTATCTGGGACAACACCATCGGTTGGATCCCAGTAACCTCGAGGTGGTCGGCTACGGCAAGACGCAGCTTTACGATCCCAACGATCCGATGGCGGCGATCAATCGGCGCGTGCAGGTAACGAAACTGTCGCGGTGATTCCGGCCGCTGGAAGGAACAGGCTCGTTGTGAAAGTCGTCGACCAGAAAATTTAAATCTGCAACCCATTGAAATTACGAAATTTCAACTCTGGGTAGAGTCGAGTCTTGTCAATGGGTTAGATTTCATGCCGAACTTTCACAACAGGTCTGATGTACTCACTTCGCGATTTGCAAATACGGACACCATTGTATCTTGTGTGGGATTCTCTGTCTCTCAGTGTCCTTGTGGTAATGCTGCCGGGCCGCGGCCCAATGACGAAGATGAGATTGGCCATATGCCAAAACCATGCAAAATCATGATATACGTTCCGCACCACTGCTTGGTCCGGGTCATGCCATCAAGCGGCCACATCGCGGTATTCCTCGGGCATCAGGAACAGGCCTTTCTTTGGTCCCCGCGATCAGGCACCGCTGCCGCCACTGGATTTGCCGGCCGAGGCGTCTCCGTGTGTTCGGCGGCGGGGCTTACGGGTGGTGGGGAACCAGGCTCGTGACGGCTTCGAATGAGCCAGGGGGCGGTATTGGCCTCGCCGGTCATTGTCGCGGTTTCGTGGGCGGTCAGGCCATGTAAGCTTTACCACGGAGACACCGAGACACCGAGACACCGAGACACCGAGAAGAAGTCCGGAAATATGCATCGTCTCGGTGTCTCCGTTGTAAAGCTTTTTCTTGCGTTCCCGCCGTCGTTACCTGGCGCGGCAGTATGATGGCGCTGTCTACCCGCCCATCCGATTGCCGCCATAATCGCCAAAGAAGATGTCCGTGGTGATCTCATCGGCATGTTACCCTTAAGCATCCCCTCATGTTCCGGCCAAATCCGTCACGCAACAAAAGAATCAAGCTGAGTGCCTTGGCTTTTTAAAAAGGATCCTGGCGATCCGGTCCGGATTCTTAATAGGTTGTTCGTCACATTCCGGTTGCCCGAATCCCTCGATCATCGAATCTCCCCGCATGCGACACGATGCGCGGGGAAAACGATGAAACCGAACAAGACCCTTGGCTTTCAGGACGTGAACCGCTTCCTGACCAGCCGGTTCGACGGCGATCCGCATGCCAAACGTGTTCTGTCACTGGCCAATGCCACCCTCGGCGTGATCAGAACCGCGTCGCTGGCGGTCAATACGATCGGTCAGAGGGGCTCGCGTTGGCACGCGGCCTGATCACCAAACACGCGATCAAGCAGGTGGACCGGCTACTGTCCAACGAGGGGATCGACATCGACGCCGCGCTGCCCCACTGGGTCCGTTACGTGGTGGGGGTTCGCACCGATATAAAGGTCGCGATGGACTGGACCGATTTCGATCACGACAGCCAGACGACGATCATGCTGTCCCTGATGACCCGACATGGCCGCGCGACGCCGCTGGTATGGCTCACGGTGGACACCGCAACGCTCAAGAACCATCGCAACGAGTATGAATATAAGGTGTTGGTCCGGCTGGCCGACATGCCGCCGGCCGATATCAAGGTCTGTATCGTCGCGGATCGCGGCTTCGGCGATCAAAAACTCTACCGGGTGCTCACCGAGGAGCCGCACTTCGATTACGTCATTCGCTTCCGCGGCAACATCAAAGTGACGGCGGCGGACGGCGAGAACCGCACCGCCCTTGGCTGGGTTGGACCGGGCGGGCGAGCGACCATTTTACGCGATGCCATGGTGACGGCCGATCGATACCAGGTGGGAACCGTGGTTTGTGTTCGCGACAAGGACATGAAGGGAGCCTGTGCCTGGCCACCAGTTACAAGGACGCGAAAGCCAGCGACCTTACCAGGCTGTATGGCAGGCGGTGGGGCATCGAATGCGGCGTTCGCGATACCAAGGACATGCGCTTCGGGATGGGCATGGGGGCGATCCACGTACAATCGCCCATCCGCCGCGATCGTCTGTGGTTGTTGAACGCTCTGGCCATCGCTTTGCTGACATTGCTCGGGGCGGCCGGAGAGGCACTCGGTTATGACCGGTTGCTCAAATCAAACACCAGCAAGCGGCGCACCCATTCGCTGTTCCGTCAGGGCTGCATGCTGTACGATCTTATCCCCAATATGCCAGAACAGCGGCTGGTCCCGTCGATCGAGCGGTTTGCGGTAATGCTCGCGGAACAAACGGTTTTCGCCGATACTTTTGGTACGGTATAAAAATGAGAGGAGGCGTAAGCATGTTACCCCCTTTCCACCCGTGCCCGCACGAGAATCGTTACTGATAAAACCTTATCTGGTATCAATCGAAACCAGTCTCGTTGTCAGCCCGGTTCAATCGAACTCGGTCGGCAACCCTGGCTCCCGCCAATGCGCGAACATCCGCGCGATGTGCTTCGGCGAAGTGCGGCCGAGCGACAATTCGCTCGGCACCTCGGCTTCGTGAAACCAGCCGTGGCCGCTGGTTTCCAGGCTGGTGCGTGCCTCGCCGCCCTCCAGCGCGCAAACGAAGAACAGCCGGACCACGGAGTAAGGCGCCGGCGGATGCGCCTGCCGGGCGCGGTCCCAAACAGCGGCCAGCTTCAACGGGCGAGCATGATAACCGGATTCCTCCAAGATTTCCCGGATCACGGATTGCGCCGGGGTCTGGTTGACCTCGGCCCAACCGCCGGGGAGCGACCAGCGATGATTGTCCGCCGTCTCGCGGATGAGCAACAGGCGGCCGTCGTCGTCGAATACCGCGCCGCGGACGCCGATCTTGGGCGTCGCGTAACCGGTCTCGGCCTCGAACAGCGCCTCGATCCGGGTTCGGTCGGTCCCGGTGTGCGCGGCCATGATGCGAGAGCCCAGACGGCGCAGCGCCTGATAGCGTTCCCGGTCATGCGGATCCTGGGTGTAGGTCAGGCCGGTTTGCGCCGTCGCCAGCAACTCGCGCGCCCAGAGCAGCCAGTCGGGTTCGGCGTTCAGATCGTGGGCTCCGTGACCAGCGCCGGCTCCGAAACCGAGCTGCCCTGGATATCCATGTCCGCGTCGGTCAATGTCCGCCAGGTGCCGGAAATCAGCACCTCCGACGGCCGGAATCGCGCCTTGTAGGCCATTTTGCGGCTCTCCGGTACCCAATAGCCCAGATACACATAAGGCAGCCCCAGTTGGCGCGCCCGCTCGATCAGCCACAGGATCGCGTGCGTGCCGAGCGATCGCTTCTCCAATGTCGGGGCATAGAAACTGTAAACCGCCGACAACCCGTCGCCGAGCCGGTCGGTCAGGCAGGTGCTGATCAACCGTGTATCGGGATCGCGGAACTCCGCGAGGAAGGTCTCGACCGGGGTGTCCTCCACCATGGCGCGGTAGTCGTAGAAGCTCATGGTGGCCATGTCGCCGCCGCCATGCCTGGCCTGCTGGTAGCGCTGGAACAGCTGAAACTGCTCGGCGGTGGCCCGCGGCGCCACGACGAACGCCTCCACATGAGCATTCGCCTTGGCGATCCGGCGCAACGTGACGCCCGGCTGAAAAGTGGCGACGGGAATGCGGATCGGGATGCAGGACTGGCAGGATGGACAAACCGGCGCATAGGCGATGTTATGGCTGCGCCGGAACCCCGCCCGCGACAACCGGTCGTGCAACGCCTCCGTTCCTGGGCCGGTTATTTCGGTCACGACCTTCCGCTCCGTCCGGCCCGCCACGTACGGGCATGGCAGCGGGGCGGTGGTGTAGAAGAACTGCGGGCGGCGGGGGGCTCTGAAATTCATGCGGACGTTCCGCGACGTATGTTCCAGGGTCCGGGGCGCCGGGTCAACAAGGATGTCACTTCAGGCGAATCGCACTTCGGATTTGCTTGCCTGTGACAAAAATGCTTGCCCGATTC
>CALFNB010000022.1 GCA_937902425.1 uncultured Acetobacteraceae bacterium
GAAATCCGGGGTCCAAAGACGTTCTGTCGCTGATGGTCGACGCCGCCGAACTGACCGCCCGCAAGCAGCCGGGCCGGACCAATCCGATCACCAGGCTCAGCCGTTTCCACGGGCAAGGCCTTTCATCAACGCGGCGTAATAAAGGCGTGCGAACATACCGCGCTCAACCTTGACGATTCGATCCTCGTCCGGGGTCAGGTCGATGCCCGCGGGCAATATCAGCAGGTCATAAATTTCGAACCCGGGCATCTCCGGCAAATAAGTCCGTGTGAGCGTTTCATCGTCCAACTCAAATACTTGCAGGCGATTGGTCGCGGTGTCCCGCAGGCCCTGCTCGACCACATCAGCCGGGTTCTTGCGAGAGACCAATCGGTGCGGTCCTCCAGCCACGAGCAGCCGGCCTTTCGCGGTGACCGCCGCGCCGCGTAGCCAACCTTCCAGCCGGATAACGTGTCTCGTTCCCGCGAGATCGAAAATCACGACACCGGAGTTAACGCTGTCGAGGACCAGGAAGCCGCCGCGATACTCCATCAGGGTATGCGGCTTGCCCAGGCCGTCCAGGACCGTTTGGCCCCGCCTGACGCTGTAGACCCCGCCTCCCTGTGCCGCGGCATCGATGAAAGACAGATTATGGGCGCAAATCCAGACGTCGTCCGCAGTGACATGAACCCCGGCAACCCAGGATGGCCGCCCGAAATCCGCCACCACGTCGGTGTCGCCGGTGCCAAAATCATGCCTCAACACGAGGCCATTTGCCGGCGATGCCATGAACAGCGCATCTCCCGCGACGTGCAGGGAGTGCAGTTCGCGGAATCGGTCATCCACAATCGAGCCAACCACATTCAGCGCCAGATCGAGTACGAGGACACGGGTCTCCGCAGCTTGCACCGCGACATAAAGCCGCTTGTCGCGATAGGCGATACCGGTCAGCCCGCCTGGGCCGAGGATGTACCCCGACAAATCGACGACGTACTGTCGCGTGCCATCGGAGACCCAGAGGGCATAGCGGCTGGCTTCGCGGATCGTATTGCAGATCGTCGCGATGAGGACGCCGCTTCCGGTATCGATCATGCCGCGCTCCAGGAGAAGAGGCGAGCACGATCGTTAGACCCAGCGGCGAATCCCTGCCGGCCGACTAAATTCATGAAGCCCAATAATCCGCGATCGAAGCGATCATCTGGAATGTCTCGCCTGACGTATCAAACGACCGCGCCCTCGCGTCCAAGGCACCTGAACCACGATGTGTGTTGAACGTAGGCTCGTGGGGTCTGGGTGTCAAAACCGATTTCCGCTTCCGCGGCGGCGCGTGATTTGGTGAACAGCCCCATGGCGCCCCGCCGCGGTATTTCGCCGTCCGCATCCTGGATCGGCAGGAGAACCGGGCAGCCGGCTTCGCGGTTTTCGGCAAGGGCCACATCGGGCCACCGGAATGATCCAGCTTCTCAGGCGCGACCTGTGCGGACCGGCCCGATTATGGTGCTTGCCGTGACACGGCCACAAGCCCGGCCATGTCACGTGTAAATTTTTCCGACGCGCGACGCCGAGATGGCGGCTACTCCGGGGTGTTTACGCCAAGGGCTTCTTTTTTCCACGACCGCGGAAGCCCAAAGCCGCGAGGCCAACCCCTAGGAGCGCCAAACTGGCGGGCTCCGGTGTCGTAACCTGCGCCTCGAACGTCGCGGTGCTACTGACGTCGGCGACTATATGGAACGTTCCATCCGCCTGAACATGGCCGTTGCTCTCGCCGGCCGTGCCGATCCCCGAGCCATTCCCATTGGTCCACCAAGCCGCGAGGGACGAGGCAGATGCCGACCCGCCGTTGGCGGTATCCGTGCCATTCACCAGCGCGAGCCAATATTGGCCGGCCGCGACGACCGTGTCCGGCCACAATGTGCTATTGCATTGGGTTATCGAACAACCAGTGAGGCTCGTCGGAAGGCTGCTGTCGGAAATGGTTCCGAGCAAAATCTTGGAACTCGCCAGGGTGAGGCCGGACGACATCGGGGTGTTGCCCAACTGATTAGGCACCAGATAAACCAAAACAGACCCGCCGTCGGTGTTCGTGGCGTCAGTCAGCCGCATTGTTACCGACGAAATAGCCGTGGTGGTCAAAATATTGACCTCATCGCCAAGCGGCGACCCGGACGTTCCGACCGAACCCTGCCTCATGCTGAAAGATCGGTTATCAAGAAGCGTGCCATTAACAGGAGTACCATTGGAGGCACTCAGAGTATCAAAAGCTATGGCTGGCCCCGCATTCGCTGAACCGGAAGCGAGCACGGTCGCCAGCCCGATCGCCACATAGGAAAATTTCATCATCCGATCCTTCTTCTTCTTCCGGCTTCCCGTAGATGGTAGGCTATAAGCAAACGCCATGCCAAGCCGGAGAACGGTGTTAATTCAATGCTTTAGAAGAGGCGCTCCTGGCGTCATCGTCGCCTCTGTAAACTTTTCCGACGGTTGCCCACCATCCGCTCGAACACATTACTGTCACGGGTGGCTGACCGGCCCCTTCTGGTGCATCCCAGGTGGTCAATCTGGCTTTCGGTGAACTCCGGAAAGGTTTGTGCCGCCAGTGCTGAAGCTACCGGGTCATGAGTTGTTGAAGGTCGACCGGCCGGACACGTCTGCTGGTTGCGAGTCTGATCACCGCGGATCATATGATTGATCAACAGCGGTCATTCCAGGGCAGCGCATACGATCATGTCCGAGCGAAATCCTCGTCGTGAACCAGGGAGTCCTCGTGGCGGCACCCTCTCAAGTGAGGCAGTGGCAGTGGAAGCCAACATGGTCGCGACGAACTGGTCGAGCGCCTATCAACCAACCGAGGCGCCGTTCCTTCCATTAGCTGTCTCACGATCCACGCGAGACGCCGAGGTTCGGCTGACTGCTGATGGAGCGGTCATTCGTCCCGTGCAAGTCAATGGAGGGGTGTATAGCTTTGTCGTGCCCTGGAACGTGCGGTCGGTTTTGCTGGTGTCGCGGTTCACAACTCGGACCAATCTTGCCCTGCCCTTTGCAACCGATGGCCGCCACCTGGGTGTGAGGGTTACCGAGATCAGCATCCGCTCCGACGCCGGTGTGCTCGTGATACCCGCTGACGACCCGCGCCTGACCGGGGGTTGGTATGACGCCGAGCGTGAAGGGGTCACAATTTGGCGCTGGACGGACGGCGCGGCTCAAATCCCGTGGACCAATGTCGCGGGACCGGCTGTCGTTACCATCCACTGTGCGACGCTCGCTGAATACCCGATCGCTGACGACATACCCATGCGCTATTCCGGAGCACCCAGCGCTGAAAATTTGACTTTGCATTGGGACGGCGACGCCGGCCCCCAGCGCTTCCTGCCAAAGGTCATTTTCAATCTGGCACCGCCGGAGTCCAGTAAATCGGTTCGCATCCAATGGTGCCTTGGCATGTATTCAAGCGGCTCGACCTGGATGTTCAATGCCATCCGGGCCGTTGGTAACACCCTGTTTCCAGGGAAACCCCATATCGGCGTTTATGCGGAGTCGACGGATCAACTTCCGCCCGGATGGCCGGAATCCGATCGGCTCATCATCAAATCCCATCATACGGACGCAACGGCGACCGCACTCGTCTCTCAACACGCTGACCGCATCTGGATCTCGGTTCGCGATCCGCGGGACGCTGTTGCCTCCGCGATGACCTACATGCTTCCGGATTTCGCGTCCGCGCTGGAGGCGGTGACCCGATCCGCCCTGCACGCCGAGCGCTTCATTCGCGACCCAAGAAGCGTCCTTCTGCGATATGAAGATGGGTTTATCGACGATCCAACCACCCTGGACCGGTTCGCCAGCGCCTTTTCGCGTACGCTCACTCCACAGGACCGCGACAGGCTGTTTCAGCAGACACGGCGCACGGCGATCGAGGCAATGATCCAGGAGTTTGACCCCAACGAAACCGTGGACGACGGGTTTCCCGGCCATCGTGTGCATATGGAAACGCAGTGGCACACGCATCATTTGAACCGAACGGGAGAAGTCGGGCGTTGGCGTCATACCTTGGACGCGACCCAGGTGAAGGACATCGAACGGCGTCTTGGCCCCTGGATGGAGCGTTTCGGTTACCATCCTTAGTCCAGACGAAACAGCGCTTCGATTGGCCGCAACCGTCGTTCGGCAGAGTGCCGGCCGCGTAACAGAACCTATAGGTTCCACCCTGGCCTACCGGCAGCCCAGGGCTTTACACCTGATCCAGGGGCGCATTCGGATTGGAGGCAGCGGCAACCAGAAAACCGGCCGCGGGAAAACCCGCGGTCCCGATCAAACTTCCCGCTGCTTCATGCAACTCGCCATCAGATTTGGATTATTCTCCTGCCCCAGCTGCACGTCGGCGTAAGCCGAGCACGCGACCATGCTGCCAAACGCCGGGCGGGACTGACCTGGGATCTCATGGCAGTCATGCGAGTCCCCGGGCGCCGCGCACAGCGATGGAAAGTAGACATACACAATGCCCGCGCCCTCAAGGTTGGAAACCGGCTGGCCTCGGTTCGCCACCAGCACGATCGCGACCGCCAGGGCCGCACCGAGCGGCAAACAAAACCGCTTCGATATAAGGTGTCTGGCGCGCATCGCATTGCTCCCTGGTTCAGATTGGCGCGCTTCGGGACACCAGCAGCGATATCCGTGCCCGCAACGACGGCAAAGCATCATCCAACGACCGGAACCCACCCAGCTTCCGGTATTCGTCCCAGCGGAACTGGTCCAAATGAACGCGCCCCCCGCTGCGATGCAAAACGAACGCTGGGCCGATCAGATCATTCGCCCCTTCCGGGATCACCACGATCGTCGATTCGTCGGGACTTGCCTGGTTCAACTCCGCCGACCAGCCCGGCGCGAGTTCCGTGAGCAGACGCTGGACCACGTCCAGATCGTCCCATGTAAGCAGGGCCGGCTCATCGCCGTCCCGTTCGGGAAGTGGCCTCGCGCGGGCTGGATAGGACATCTCTGATCCTTTATAAGGAGGTTCGAACCCCCACGGCTGAAATCGTCTTGCAACCACTATGGCATGGCAATGGCGGGGTGGAAAGTCTTTTTCTACTTAAATTGTCTTACTAAAGATTAATTGCGCGTCATCCGTGTGGCCGCTGCCCGCCTTGCCACCACCAGTACGGCGTTGCGGCACAAGGTCTGATCCGGCCACCCGGTCCGTTTGCAGCCTCGTTCCGCCTCCGCGAGGCCATTGATCGCGGCCGCGACGGCGGACCCCGACCACAAGCCCAGGGCACGGTTGAAAGCGGCGACGCGGCGGTAGAACAATGGGGGACGCAGCGATCTGCTGGCTTCGGCGGCGCTCAGACCGGACTCCTCCATTGCCATCCGAGCACGCTGCAGCCGCTGCAGATGCATGATACCGGCCCGCAGCACCTGGACCGGTGCCGCCCCCTCCGCGATCGCCAGTTCCAGCGCCCGGTCGGTGGTCGCCACGTCGCCAATCGTCGCGGCGAACAAGGCGTCATCCAGAGACAACCCCGACAGATCGCCGACACACGCTATCGCCGCGTCCAGATCCACCCGTCCACCTGGCCCGGCATAGAGCGCGAGTTTCTCCAGTTCCGCTCGCGTCGCCGCGCGATCCGCGCCGAGTTGGCCGGACAGCCAGGACAGTGCGTCCGGCTCGATCGCCACCCCGGCTTGTTTCAGCGTGTCCCGGATCGTGGTCTCCAGTGCGTGGCCTTCTTCGGGATAACAGCCGATCGCGACCCCATCCGGCGCGGCCTCCAGTTCCGTGCGAAGGCGGGAGCGTGTGCCGAGACCAGCGCCTTCCAGCACCACCAGGGCGGGTGACTTCGACTTCAGCACCGTCCTGATCTGCGGCGCCGCGGCGTCTGTCGCGTCGCGCACCCGCACGACACGGCGGCCGCCGGTCAGCGGCAGCGACGCGGCCTCGTCCGGCAAACGCGCGATCTCGTCGCGGGTCAGTTCAACCACCAGAAACGGATCGTCCAAAGCGCCGGCGACCGCGCGGACCAGGGCGACCGCCCGGTCACGGATCATCCCGGCATCGTCGCCATATAACAGCACGACACGGCACGGACCGGGATCGCGCAGAAACGCCGCCACTCCCGCCGGCGCGAGCTTCATCCCACCGCCGACGGATGTTGATGGAACCACATGGCGAGGCGGAGGGTGATTCGGTCCGCCATCGCCTCGGCCAGCCTGCGCTGCACCGCTTCGTTGGCGAGATCCATCGCGAAGTACTGGGCGTCGAACAGATCGAAACCGTCGACCAGGCGATCGGTGCCCTCGGTCAGCCTTGTTTGTTTGGCGTCGCGGCCGGACAGCAACCAGGTCGAGTTGGCGACCAGCCGGATGCGCGTTGGCTGGGTGAAATTGAGCACACCCTGCGCCTCACCGGTAATCCAGAAAGTCACCAGGAGGTCGAATTTGCGCGGTGTACCGGATTCGGTCCTGAAGCGCCCCAACAGCGCCTGCCGCAGGATCTGGCCGGGTCGTTCGTAAATCGGCTTGACCTCGATCTCGGCGAGGCCGGCTGACGGTCCCGGACCGTCGCCGTTCGCCATATAGACGGGCTGGAAACCGCAGCCGGTCAAGACTCCGCCGAGACCAATCAGCAGCGCGGCGCGGCGCCCCGGGGAATGCTGTGTCATCCGGCGATCACGAAGTTGACGATGCGGTTGGGGACGTGGATCCGCCTGACGATGCGTTTGCCGGCCAGAGCATTGGCGACATTCGGCTCGGCCTCGGCGGCGGCGATCACGGCATCAGCGGCCGAGTCGGGCGGCACGGCGACAGTGCCGCGCAGCTTGCCCATGATTTGCACCGCGATGGTGACACTGTCGGCGATCAGCAGGTCAGGTTCGGCCTCCGGCCATGGAAAATCCGCGACCAGCGTGGTGGCATCTGGATGCAAAAGGGCCATCACCTCCTCGGCGAGGTGCGGCATCATTGGGGCACTGAGGCGGGCCAGCACTTCCACGGCTTCGCGGCGCGCCCAATCGAGCCCAGGTTCGGCGGCGGCGCGCTCGGCATCGGTAATGGCGTTGGCGAGTTCATACAGCCGGGCGACCGCCACATTAAATGCGAAATCCTCTAGTGCGCCGGTCACGGCGGCGATGGTCTTGTGCGTGACACGGCGCAGCGTGCGGCCGTGCGAGCCAACGGTGTCAGGCTTCGGCGCCGCCGGCCCGACGCCTTCCGCCAGGCGGAACACGCGCTGGGTGAAGCGGAAGGCACCCGCGACACCCGCCTCGGTCCATTCCATGTCGCGCTCGGGCGGGTTGTCCGACAGGATGAACCAACGCGCGGTGTCGGCACCGTAACGGTTGATGATGTCGCCAGGGTCGATTGTGTTGCGCCTGGATTTGCTCATCGCCTCGACGCGGCCGACGATGACCGGCTCACCGGTAACGCGATGGCGGGCGGTGCCATCGGGCTGCTTTTCCACTTCCTCGGGATACAGCCACATGCCGTTCGGGCCCGCGGCGGTGCGGTAGGATTCGTGGTTCACCATACCCTGAGTGAACAAACCGGCGAACGGCTCCTCGACGGCGATGTGGCCGGTGTCCTTCATCCCGCGGGTGAAGAAGCGCGAATACAGCAGGTGCAGGATCGCATGCTCGATACCACCGATATATTGATCGACCGGCATCCAGTGATCGACCGCCGCGCGCACCAGCGGCCGATCGGTCGCCGACGCGCAGCAGTAACGTGCGAAATACCAGGAACTGTCGACAAACGTGTCGCACGTGTCGGTCTCGCGGCGGGCCGGTTTGCCACAGCGCGGGCAGTCCACATGCTTCCAGGTCGGGTGATGATCGAGCGGGTTGCCGGGCCGGTCGAACGTCACGTCGTCCGGCAGGCGCACCGGCAACTGGTCATCCGGCACCGGCACGACCCCGCAGGAGTCGCAGTGGATGACCGGGATCGGGCAGCCCCAATAGCGTTGACGGGAAACGCCCCAGTCGCGCAGGCGCCAGTTGGTCACGCCCTCGCCCATCCGCCTGGCGGCCAGCGCGTCGATCGCGGCGCGCTTCGCGGCATCGACGTCGAGTCCGTTCAGAAACTCCGAGTTATAGGCGGTGCCGGGACCGACGTAGGCCTCCTTCCCGATCGCGAATGTCGCCGGGTCGGCGCCTGGCGGCAGTACGACCGGCGGGACGGCGAGTTTATATTTCCGCGCGAAATCCAGATCGCGCTGATCGTGCGCCGGGCAGCCGAAGATCGCGCCGGTGCCATATTCCATCAGCACGAAGTTGGCGATCCACACCGGATAGGTCGCGCCCTCGATGAATGGGTGTTTCACCCGGAGGCCGGTGTCATGGCCATGTTTTTCGGCGGTTTCGATGGCCGCTTCACTGGTGCCCATGCTACGGCACTCGGCGATGAAAGCCGCCGCTTTTGGGTCCCGCGCGCCGACCGCGGCGGCGAGCGGGTGTTCCGGCGCGATCGCCAGGAACGACATGCCGAACAGCGTATCCGGCCGGGTCGTATAGACCTCGATCTTGTCGTAACCGGCGTCAGGCTCATCCAGGTCAATCGGGAAGCTGGCGTTGTCCGGTTTCCAGGGCGCCCGCTCGAACCGCAACCGCGCGCCCTCGCTGCGGCCGATCCAGTTCGACTGCATCAGCCGAACGCGTTCCGGCCAGCGGTCCATCGTGTCCAGCGCGGACAGCAGTTCCGGCGCATATTTGGTAATGGAGAAGAACCACTGGCTGAGTTGCTTCTTCTCCACCGGCGCGCCCGACCGCCAGCCTTTGCCGTCGATCACCTGCTCATTGGCCAGCACGGTGCCATCGACGGGATCCCAGTTGACCCAGCTTTCCTTGCGCTCGACCAGGCCGGCTTTCATGAAGTCCAGGAACAGCTTCTGCTGATGCTGGTAATACTCGGGGTCGCAGGTGGCGAACTCGCGCGCCCAGTCGAGCGAAAGACCCATACGCTTTAGTTCGGCGCGCATGGCGTCGATGTTTTCGTGGGTCCATTTGGCGGGATGGATACCCCGTTCGCGGGCGGCATTCTCCGCTGGCAGGCCAAACGCGTCCCAGCCCATCGGATGCAGGACGGCGAAGCCTCGAGCGCGCTTGTACCGCGCGACCACGTCGCCCAAGGTGTAGTTGCGGACGTGACCCATGTGGATTTTGCCGGAGGGATAAGGAAACATCTCCAGCACGTAGTATTTCGGCTTGCCGTCGGTCGGAACATCGGCGACCGCGAAGCAGGCGCGCTCGGACCAGGCGGCCTGCCATTTCGGCTCGGCGTCGCGAAAATCGTAGCGCGGCCCATCGGCCGCGCCAGCGGGGCCAACAGCGGGGCCAACGGGGGCACTGGTGGTGTCGTTCATGACGGATGTATCGGGCGGCGAGGGATGGGTTGCAAGTCTGGCGTTGGAGTCCGGCCCGGGGCAAACTGCCTGTCTGAGATACGAGGAGACGACCGATGGCGGACGAACCCGAGCCCCTGGTGCTGTACGAGTGCCGCGATCGCGTCGCGACCATCACCTTCAACCGGCCCTCGCGGCTGAATGCGTTCAACGACGACATGACGCGGGAAGCACTCGCGGCGATGCGCCGGTTCGATCTCGACCCCGAGGCGGACGTCGCGGTACTGACCGGTGCGGGACGGGCGTTTTCCTCCGGTGCCGACGTGCGGCAGCGGCAGTTGCGGTCCCGGGAGGAGATGGAGAAGCATGGCGGGCCACAGGCGCGGGATGCGAATTCCGAAAACCTGCTGATCGACTGTGTGAACTGGAAGCCGGTGATCTGCGCCGCGCACGGTTACGTACTGGGCCTGGCATTGGGCATCGCGCTGGAATGCGATCTGATCGTCGCGGAAGAGGGCACGAAATTCCAGGTCACCGAAGCGCCGCGCGGATTGTCCGGCGCGAAGTATTGGGCACTGCTGAACTTTCGCGGCGGTGGATCGCTGGCGGTTCAGGTTAGCCTGACCGGCCGCTTCTTCACCGCCGAGGAAGCGTTGCGCGTCAACATCATCGATCAGGTCGCACCAAAAGGGGAATATCTGGCGGCGGCCCATGAACTGGGACGGACGATCGCGAAGAACCCGCCTTTGGGGGTACGCCACACGGTGCAACTGCGCCGGTGGGAATTGAAGAAAGTGCAGCAGGAGGCGGTGCGAACGGTGCGCGCGGCGAAACTGAATTTGTCCGAGGACTTCCTCGAGTCCGCGCACGCCTTCGTCGAAAAGCGGCCAGCCGGCCCGTTCAAGGGGCGCTGACCGATGCGCCGGAATTTGTTGCTGGATGAAGATCGGCCCGACACGATCCGGTTGACCGAGACCCAGGCGCGCGTGATCGCCATGCGGGCTCTGAGCCGGTGCGGATATGACGCGGCCGGCGCGACGATCATCACCGACCAGTTGGTGGATAACGCGCTGTGCGGATACCCGTTCGCGAGTCTGGCGCGCATTCTGACCATCGCGGAAGAAGCGCGGAACCGGCAGGCCCGGACCGAGCCATCCATCGTGCGAGAAACGCCGTCGTCCGCGCTGGTCGATGGCGGCAACACGATTGGCTACATCGCGGCGTTTCGGGGCGCGGAGATCGCCGCGCGGAAAGCCAAAGACACCGGATTGAGCATCGTCGGCGTGTACAATAGTTTCTACAGCGGACGCAACGCGTGGTACGTTGAGAATATCGTACGGCACGATCTGGTGGCGATCCATACCTGCAGTGCCAGTCCGCATGTTTTACCACCCGGCAGCCGCGCGCCGTTACTTGGCACCAACCCGATCTCGATCGGGTTTCCGTCAACGAATGGCCCGGTGGTGTGGGACATCGGTACCGCCTCGGTCATGTGGGGCGATGTGCAGCTGATGGCGCGCCTGGGGCATGAGCTTCCAGAAGGCACCGGTTTTGACCAGGAGGGGAATCCGACCCGCGATGCGTCACAGGCGCTGAAGGGTGGCGTCGCTCCATGGGGCGGACATAAAGGCTACGGCTTGTCATTCTGTATCCAGGCACTCGGCCTGATCGCGGGAGCAGCTTTGGGTCGAGGCGTGGTCAACGACTACGGCTTTCTGTTCATCGCGATCGATCCTGGCCTCACGCAGCCGGATAACGCGTTTCAACGGCAGATGAGCGAACTGATCGACACGATCAAGGCACTGCCAAAGCAGGACGGCGTCGAGGAAATCCGCATCCCGTCGGAGCGCGCGTTTCAGGAGCGTGCGCGCCGTCGGGTGGAGGGAATCGTCGTCGAGAAGAAGATCGTGGATATGCTTGAGGCATTGTGACCGGATCAAAGGTAGCCATCCGTGACCGTCGAACTGCATGCTTACCACTACAGCGTCTATTCGTGGATCGCGCGGTTGGTTCTGCGGGAGAAGGGCGTCAGTCACGATTATGTCGAGGTCAACCCATTCGCGACGGACATGCCATCCGAATACCTGACGAAGCATCCATTTCGGCGGGTTCCCACTCTGGTACATGACGGCTTCGTTCTGTACGAGACCGCCGCGATCACCCGATACATAGACGAAACGTTCACAGGCGCGCCCTTGCAACCCACCGGCAACCGCGCTCGTGCACGTCTGACACAGATCATAGGGATTATCGATGCGTACGGGTACTGGCCCATGGTCCGGCAGGTTTTCTCGCATCGGGTTTTTAAACCGTGCACCGGACAGCCCGCCGATGAGAGCGAGGTCAGGTCCGGGATCGTTTCATCCGAACGCGTTCTGGGTGCCCTTGAAGCGCTCGCAGAGGGCGGCGGTTTCCTGGTCGCCGATCAATTGACGCTCGCCGATCTCCATTTGGCTCCGATGATGGCGTACTTCAACGCGGCGGAAGAAGGGCGCGCCGTGTTGGCACGGCATCCAAAATTGTCGGTGTGGTGGCATTCGATGTCGGCTCGCGCGGCCTTTATCGCGACCGACCCAGGCTTACCTGGGCAATAGAGTCGTTACGCGGCAAGCCGAGGCTGGCACGCACCGAAACGACGAGGTGCGCGTCTGACACGAATGGCAAGCGGGCTGACTCCCGGTACAACCGTCAATGGTGCGGATCGTTACCCCTTGCGATCATAAGATGATGCGCCTGATGATGCATGCCGCGTGTCATCACCCCAAAAAACCCGAGGCCGCGAAGCTTCTCGACATCCTTGACAGGCACTTGCACAGTGAGGACCGCTCCGGTCTCCGTGTCGGAGGCGGCGAATTTCCAATCGCCAACGCCATTCATCGTCCGCGCGTGCGCCAGGACCATCCGCTGAATCGAATCCCGTATCGCGCCGGTACCAGAGACAATGAAGCGCATCCCGCCTTCGATGGGTTCGCCTGTTGCCTCGGCGTGCAGCGTCACATTGTCCATGTCGATCAAATGTTGACGTAGTGCGTCGATATTCACCTTGTGCCAGTCGGTCGCCGGATCGGCCTCAAGAATCTCGACGATCTCCTGAATGGCGGCGAATGCTGCCTGGCCAGGTTGGACGGGCTGTCGGCCGGTGCTGGACATTCCGGTCATTTGATGGTCGTGCATCGACTGCGCGAAGGCGAGCCCTGGGATCAGAAAAGCAAGCAAAAAGGCTGTGCGTCGCATCATGAGCTCCCTTGTTGGTGGGCTCTTCTTGCCATTACGCCCCGCCACGGCACATGATATTTATCATGTCGGTCAATCTGGAACGCCATTTGCGGCACCTTCGGGCCCAGACTCTCGTGTTTGGGCCGAGCCAATACCTGTTCCATCTTGGCGACCCGATCCGCGTCATCCACTTCGTGCGGACCGGCCTGGTGCATCTGACGCGACTACAGAGTAAAGGCTCGGCGTTGGTTCTCCAACAAGCCGGAGCTGGCGCGATCGTCGCGGAAGCGTCGTTGCGGAAGCTCAACCTGATGCAGGCACCCCCTCAAACCGGGCGGCGATCAAAAACTCCTTATTCCCCTCAGGGCCGGTAATCGGGCTTTCCTCGATGCCCAGCACCACCCATCCCGGCAACGCGCTCCACCATGCCTTAACGCGTTCGCGAACCGCCTCGTGCACCGCGGGATCACGCACGACGCCCTTGGCACCCACCGCTCCTGGCCCGGCTTCGAACTGCGGTTTGATCAGAGCGACAGCCCAGGCACCTGGGACACACAGAGCAAGACAGGCGGGCAGGATGGTGGCGAGGCCAATGAAGCTCGCATCGCAGACCAGGACCTCGATCGGATCGGGGACCATCGCCGCGGTCAGATACCGGGCGTTCGTCTTCTCATGCACCACGACCCGCGGATCCGAACGCAGCTTCCAGGCCAGTTGGCCGTGTCCGACATCCACCGCGTGCACCTTGGCCGCGCCATGCGCCAGCAATACGTCGGTGAACCCACCGGTCGACGCGCCGACGTCGAGGCACACAAGCCCGGACGGCGACAACCCGAAATGCCGCAACGCGTGATCCAGCTTCAGGCCACCGCGCGAAACCCACGGGTGATCCTGGCCGCGTACCGACAACATCGCGTCCTCGGGCAACAGGTCTCCCGCCTTCGCCACCGCCCGGTCCCCGAAAAACACCTTTCCCGCCATGATCAACGCCTGAGCGCGCGCACGGCTCTCCACCAGACCGCGAGCCACCAGCATCTGATCAGCCCGTTGCTTCACCGGTCGCTCGTATCAATTCAAGCACGTGAGGTGCGAAAAAATGGGGCGTGAAAAAAAATGGCCGGGTCCCAGACGGGGCCCGGCCGAAAGACAGTTCAAGGGGAACAGAAGCCTTCTCATAACCGGACCCACCTTACGCAAAGCTTACAGAGTGTACGAATTTTGCTCATCCTCGAACGAAATTCTCATTCCCAAAAGCTCCTCATTCCATCGGACGGGTCGTCACCGTCCCATCGGCGGACCGCACAATCGCGGCGACCCTGGCCTCCGCCTCGGCCAGCTTGGCCTCACAATGCTTCCGCAGAGCCGCGCCGCGTTCATAGGCGGTGATCGCGTCCTCCAGTTTTTGCTGCCCGCCTTCCAGAGCGCGAACGATCTGCTCCAGTTCGGCCAAAGCGTCCTCGAACGACATCTTGGTCACGTCGGGCTGGGTGGCATCGGCCATTCTCGGCTCCCTCACAGGTTCATCAGGCCACGCACATGGATCGAGGCGCTGGCGGCCAGGGCTTCGAGGTCGTAGCCGCCCTCCAGCATCGACACCACGCGTCCGCCGCAATGTTTCCGGGCGACCGCCACCAGAGCATCGGTAATCCAGGCGAAGTCGTTCGTCTCCAGGCGGAGCTGCGCCAGCGGATCCTCGCGATGGGCGTCGAAGCCGGCGGAAATGATCAGAAACTCCGGCGCGAATGCCTCCAGCGCCGGGATGATGGTGCCAGCCCAGGCGTCGCGAAACGCGTCGGACGAGTCGCGCGCGCGCAGCGGCACGTTGATGACGTTGTTGGCGATGCCGCGTTCCCAGGCGTCACCGGTGCCGGGATAGAACGGGTGCTGGTGCGTGGAGCCGTAAAACAACTCCGGATTCTGCGCGACCAGCGACTGGGTGCCGTTACCGTGGTGCACGTCGAAATCCAGCACCGCCACGCGCCGCAATCCATGCGCGGCCCGCGCATGCTGGGCCGCGATCCCGGCGTTGTTGAACAGGCAGAACCCCATGGGGCGGGACGGCTCGGCGTGATGCCCAGGGGGACGCACGGCGGCGAAGGCGTTGGCGGCGGCGCCGCGCATGACGAGATCAACGCCGAGCACGCCAGCACCCGCCGCGCGCAATGCCGCCTCGGCGCTGCCGGCGCTCATGGCGGTGTCGGCATCGATATTCGTGGTGTCGCCTTCCTCGGGCCGGATGGCGAGAATGGCGTCAACGATCCGCGCCGGATGGACGCGGATCAACTGCTCCATGGTCGCGCGAGGCGCCTCTTCCCGGAGCAGAGCGGCGAACTCCGGTGCATCGAGCGCCTTCAGTACCGCACGCAACCGGTCGGGGCATTCCGGGTGATAGGGGCCCGGGTCATGCTCCAGGCAAGCGGCATGCGTAATCAGCGCGGTGGCCACGTCACGTTTCCTTTGGAGCTGCGTCCTTTGCGGGCGGATCGGCCGCGGGGGGATCAGGGCGCCGGCGGATGACGAAACTCAGCACGCCGGCCTCTTCGCTCATCGCGATCAGGGCGTGGCCGGTTTCCTGGCAGAACGCCTTGAAATCGGCGATTGCGGCGCGGTCGGTGGCGAGCACGCGCAACCGCTCGCCCGGCGCCATCGACCTCAGCGAGCGGTTGGCACGCAGGACGGGCAGCGGGCAGCTCATGCCTTTGACGTCGAGCAGGGTTTCGCTCATGCGCACATTGTGGGGATCGGTCAGGAATCGGGCAAGGGTGTGGTGGCGGCGGCGTTAACGGGACACCTTCCCGATCGGATCGAAATACGCGAGAATTTGCCGGGTCCACGGTGTTTTACGCGGTGACGCCCACCCGCCGCCGCACCCCGCCTCAGCACCCCGCCTCAGCACGAGGTCATATCCGCCATGTCCCAATACCGTATCGGCGTCGACCTGGGCGGCACCAAGATTGAAATCGCATTGCTCGGCCCGGACGGCGCTGAATTGCTGCGCGAGCGCATCGCGACTCCCACCGGCTACGACGCGACGCTGGCCGGCATCGCCGCTTTGGTCCGCGCCGCCGAGGCCCGCATCGGCGCCTCCGCATCGGTCGGCATCGGCATACCGGGGGTGATCAGTCCGGCGACCGGCCTGGTGAAGAACGCCAATTCCATCGCTTTGAACGGCCACACCTTCGATCGCGACATCAGTCAGGCGCTCGACCGCCCGGTCCGGGTCGAGAACGACGCCAATTGCTTTGCCCTCAGCGAGGCCACCGACGGCGCCGGTGCCGGCCAGCCCGTCGTGTTCGGCGTCATACTGGGCACCGGCTGCGGCGGCGGCATCGTCGTGCATGGACGCGTGATCCAAGGGCCGAACCGGGTCGCCGGCGAGTGGGGTCACAACCCACTACCGTGGCCCCGGCCCGATGAGTTACCCGGCCCGGCCTGCTGGTGCGGCAACCATGGCTGTTTGGAGACCTGGGTTGCCGGCCCCTCGCTGGCCCGCGATTGCGACGGCGAGGGAACCCGCGATGCATCCGGCATTCCCGCCCGCGCCGCCGCCGGCGAAACGAAAGCACGCGAGGCACTGGCCCGTCACGCCGACCGGTTGGCGCGCGGCCTGGCCCAGATCGTCAACTTCCTTGATCCGGACGTGATCGTTCTCGGGGGCGGGTTATCGAACATGGCACATCTTTACTCCGGCGTGCCACCGCTGTTGAAATGTTACGTCTTCAGCGACGTTATCAAAACACCGATCGTGCGGGCTTTGCATGGCGATTCGTCGGGTGTGCGCGGTGCCGCCTGGCTATGGCCGCCGGGATAAACATGCCCGCGCTATGCCGCGATTGCTGCTCGATCCTGCCCGACGCCGCGCTGGCGTGCCCGAGCTGCCGGCCCGGACGGGTTGTTTCGCACCCGGAGTTGTTTCGCCTCACCATCGCCCATGTCGATTGCGATGCGTTCTACGCCAGCGTGGAGAAGCGCGACCGCCCCGAGCTCGCATCATGCCCGGTGATCGTCGGCGGCGGTAAACGAGGCGTTGTCACCGCCGCCTGTTACGTCGCGCGCATGTACGGCGTGAAGAGCGCGATGCCGATGTTCAAGGCATTGAAGGCCTGCCCCGACGCGGTGGTGATCCGGCCGGACTTCGAGAAATATACCAAGGCGTCGCGCGCCGTGCGGGTGTTGATGAACGAACTCACGCCGTTGGTGGTGCCGCTGTCGATCGACGAGGCGGTCATGGACCTGGCGGGCACCGAGGCCCTGCATGGCGCGCCGCCCGCCGTGGTGCTGGCGCGGTTCGCTGGGCGCGTCGAGCGGGATGTCGGCATCACCGTCTCCATTGGCCTCGCGGCCAACCGGCTGCTGGGAAAGATCGCCGCCGGCCGGAACAAACCACGTGGCTTCGCGGTGATCGGGGCGGCGGAGGCACGGGGTTTGCTGGCGAACGAACCGGTGCGGTTGCTGCCTGGCATCGGTCCGGCGTTGGCGCGAAAGCTGGAGACGATGGGGATCACGCGGCTCGGACACTTGCAGGTGCTGAACGATCGCGACGCGGTACGGCGATTTGGCGACGACGGCCCGGCGTTGGTTCGTCGCGCGCGGGGCGAGGATGCGCGCACCGTGCATCCCGGACACGAAACGAAGTCGGTCAGCGCCGAAACGACATTCGGAGACGACCTGATCTCCATTGCGGATTTGGAACGTCATTTGTGGCGCCTGTCGGAGAAGTTGGCACGCCGGTTGAAAGACCAGGACCTCGCCGCGGCGGGAGTCGTGTTGAAATTGAAGACCACGACTTTCGCATCGCGGACGCGTGCCGTGCGCCTGACCGCGCCGACCGTGCTGCCCGACCGGCTGTTCGGGGCCGCGCGCGGCTTGCTGGTGCGCGAAGCGACGGGCACCGCGTTTCGCTTGATCGGCATTGGCGCCAATCCACTGGTGCCACGGAATCAGGCGGATCACGGCGATCTCGCGGACACGGCGACGCCTCGGATGGCGGCCGCACAGGCGGCGATCGACGCGTTGCGCGAGCGGTTCGGCGGGAACTCCGTCATCAAGGGGCGGGCTTTGCGGCCGGGCCGGTGATTACAACGTCACGACCATCCGCACATCGACGTTGCCCGCTTTCAGGTTGGCTAATATCCGATTGATATCGTCCAGCTTCGCTTCATGGATATGGGCCTTCACCTTGCCCTCGGCCGCGAAGGCGAGAGCCTCGGCCAGATCCTTGCGGGTGCCGACGATCGACCCGCGGATTGTAATGCGCTTCAGCACGACTTCGAAGATTGGCCCGGTCACACCCGAACCCAGCGCGGCAACGACGCCAGCGCCTTCATGCCCAGGAATGAACGGCAGACTGGGCTTTACTGGCCAATCACCGTCAGCGGCATGCAAATCAGTGTGACATACACCTGTCGCGACGATCCGGACCAGGACTTCGCCGGGGCCTGGGACGGGGACCGGCACTTCCTCGATCGACAACGGCGATCCGAGCGAACGGACGACGGTGGCTCTCATGGTACTGGGCTTGCGGGCTCCTTGATTTGCGCCGGAACCTTGGCCATCGCGGCATGACTCATATTGATCTGTGTCAACGCATCCGCGGGCGACCCGAGCGAGGCTCATCTGGGCGCGGCATCAGGTCTTCCCGGCGGAGCGCTTCGCCAGCCGGCCCGAGACGCTTCGCGGCTTCGGCTTATCGTGGCACTACTCGGCGCCAACGTAAAACATTGAGGATACGTTCGATGACTTCCTGGCGCCGCGCACCGGGCGGAGTACATGGCGGCGTGCTCGGTGAGTGATGATGCGATGACCCGCCCGGCACCAGGCGAAGCGAGCCCACACCCGGCACCGGGGGATGTGATCGATGTCGTTCCGCCGCGCCATTTGTTCCGCACCATCGTGCCGCCGGTCGTGCTGCCGGTGTTTCTCGCCGCCGCCGACGGCACCGTCGTCGCGACGGCGTTGCCGGCCATCGCGGCCTCCTATGGCGAGGTTGAACGACTGTCGTGGTTAATCATCGCCAATCTGATCGCGAGCACGATCGCCGCGCCCGCGTACGGCCGGCTCGCGGACCTGTTTGGCCGGCGGCTGATGATGATGGTCGCGCTGTCGATCTTCATGGCTGCATCGGTGTTGTGCGCGTTCGCACCGACGTTCGAAACAT
>CALFNB010000023.1 GCA_937902425.1 uncultured Acetobacteraceae bacterium
TGGATTTGCTGGTGCTGGAATCCGGCTACCGGCGGGCCGGAATGAATCTGTTCCTGCTCGGGACCTGAGCCGGTGGCGTCGCTCCGCTCCTTGTTCCAACGCACGCGGCCCGCCGAAGCATCGGTGGAGGCACAACTGGCCGAAGCGCTGACATTGGCCAGCGCGGGCGAATACAAAGCCGCGCTGGCGATATGGGGACCGCTCGCCCATCGGGGGGTCGCCAGGGCCGCCAACAATGTCGGCGCCTGCTTCCTCGACGGTTTGGGTGTCGAGCCCGACCCGGCTCGCGCGGCGGCCTGGCTGAAAGTGGCGGCGGAAGGGGGGGACCCGTCCGGCCAGCGTAATTTCGCCACCGCTCTGTTCCGCGGCGTTGGCGGCCAGCAGGACCCCGCGGCGGCTCTGTCCTGGTATCGCAAGGCCGCGGATTCTGGCGATGCGCCCGCCCAGGACATGCTGTCCTGGATGTTGCTCGAAGGCGAAGTCGCGCCGTACGATCCCACCGAGGCCCGCGTCTGGGCGAGCAAGGCGGCCGATGCCGGGGTCGCCTCCTCCATGACCCGGATGGGGATGTTCTACCATCACGCGCTTGGAGTCGAACGCGATCCAGCCGAAGCCGTCGCCTGGTGGACCCGGGCCGTCGCAGCCGGCGACCCTGATGGAGCCGCCATGCTCGGCGCCGCGAATTTCCTCGGCCAGGGCGTGGATCGCGATCCGGCCCGCGCGATGGTTCTCCTGTTGCTCGCCCGAGATCGCGGGTCCCGGCTGGCCAACACCTACATGGCGGCGGCTGAGGCAAGCCTCGATATCCTGGGCCGTCTCCGCGCCGGCGAAATCGCCCGAGACATCGCGAGCAAGCCACCCTGGAATGGCGAAGGCGCGCCATGATCGTCGGCACCTCCGGGCATATCGATCACGGCAAAACCACGCTGGTGAAGGCGCTGACCGGTGTCGATACCAACCGGCTCAAGGAGGAAAAGGCCCGCGGCATCACCATCGACCTTGGCTTCGCGTATCTGCCGCGGCCGGATGGCTCGGTGATCGGGTTCGTCGATGTGCCGGGCCACGAACGGTTCGTGCGCACCATGGTGGCGGGCGCCCATGGGATTGATTTCGTACTGCTGGTGATCGCCGCTGATGACGGGGTGATGCCGCAGACCCGCGAGCATCTGGAGATCCTCGATCTGCTTGGCCTCAGCCGCGGTCTGGTCGTGCTATCGAAGGCCGATCTCGTTGACGATGAAACGCTGCTGCTGCGGGAACTGGAAATCGCCGAGACCTTGATCGGCACGACGCTCGAAGGCGCGGATGTGCTGCCGGTGTCGGTGGTGAGCGGGATGGGGCTTGATCGCCTGACCGATCGTCTGGACCGTGAGGCGGCACGGGCCGGAAGGCGCGATACGACGCGGGCCTTTCGCCTGGCGGTCGACCGGTCATTCATCTTGTCAGGGGCGGGAACCGTGGTGACCGGCACGGTCGTGGACGGCACGGCCGCGGTGGGCGACCCGGTGATCGTGTCGCCGTCCGGCCTGCCCGCGCGGATCCGGTCCATTCACGTCCAGAACCGCCGCGCGCCCGCGGCCCAGGCGGGCGATCGCGCGGCGTTGAATCTGGTTGGCCCAGGGATCAGCAAAGAGACGGTCGGGCGCGGCGACGTGGTGCTGGATGGATTGGTCCACGCCCCGACGTCGCGTATCGACGCCGAACTGCGCGTGCTGCCTGGGGAGAAAAAGCCGCCAGCCCAATCGATGCCAGTGCGCCTCCATACCGGGACAGCGGAGGTGGGCGCCCGCGTGATCCATTTGAGTGAACCTCCGCGGCCGGGGGAAATCGCCGACGTGCAGTTGATCCTGGAGCATCCGATCGCCGCGTGCGACCTCGATCGTTTCATCCTGCGCGATGTGTCGCAGGCCCGGACCATTGGCGGCGGCCGTTTCCTGGATTTGCGGGCGCCCGCGCGCCGGCGGCGCTCCGCTGAGCGGGCGCGGGTCCGTGATGCCGCGCGGGAGACCGATCCGGCGGCCGCGCTATCCGGCCTGTTGGCGGAACCGCCGCATGTCCTGGCGCTTCCGGGTTTCCTCGCCGACCGTTGCCTGCGGGCCGCGGCCGGACCTGAGTTGATCGAACGGCTCGATCTTCTGGTGCTCAGGATCGACGGCGAAAATCACGTGGCCAGCCGAACCGTCCTGCATCGAATGGGCCAGGAAATGACCGCCGCGCTTGAGGTTTATCATTCCGAGAACCCTGACCACGCCGGGATGAGCCTGGAACGTCTCCGAAAGCAGATCGCGCCGCGCCTCGCCGCGGCGCCGTTCCGCGCCATCCTGCTTCACCCGCGGGAAACCGGCGGAATCGCGGTCGACGGCGCCTGGGTTCGCCTGTCCACCCATTCCGTCACCCTGACGGCGAATGACGAGGCACTCTGGGCCGAAATTCTGCCTTTACTGTCCGGCGAGGAACGGTTCCGGCCACCCCGAGTGCGTGACATCGCCGCGGCGATGGACCTGGACGAGGCCGCGGTGCGCACGCTGATGCGCCGGTCGCAGCGGGCGTCGCGTGTCGATGAGATCGCCCACGACCATTTCTTCACCAGAACAACCACCGCTGAAATGGTGTCGATCGTGCGCCAGATCGCGGCGGCCCGCGATGACGGCTGGTTCCCGGCCGGGGAATTTCGCGACCGGATTGGCAGCGGACGCAAGGTGGCGATCCAGATCCTGGAATTCCTGGACCGCCACGGCGTGACACACCGGCGCGGCGACCTGAGGCGACCCAATCCACTCCGGCAAGACCTTTTTCCAGGCACGGCGGCGGAAAGTCCGGACGTCGCCAGCGATACATCGCGGTCACACCCTGACCTGGAGAGCATATCGGTATGAATGGCACGCTCAGCGGTCTTGTCGGCTCGTTGCAGGCGGCGGCTCAGGCGGCCGAGGAAAACGAGAAGAGGTTCCGCGCGTCGTTACGGCCGCGTCTTGAGGCGCTTGAGCGGGAGCGCGTGTTTGCCTTCCGGCGCCTGAATTTGGTCGTTGACATGGCGCGTGAGGCGGCCAGGCAAGATGCATTTGACACCGCCGTGGCGGCGGTCATCGCCTTTGTCGCGGCGGAATTCGCGTTGGAGCGGGGACGTGACCGGCACGAAACCATCCTCAGCCGTCTGAGCTCGGTGGCTGAGGCTGTTGCCCTCACGACCCATCCCGCGCCCGACGAGGACGCGGCGGTCCCGGACGTTGCGGCCGCGCTGGCAACGTTCGAAGCATGGTACCGGACCGAGACGGGCGCATATTTTCTCGCGCGTGCTGACATCGCCGTGCCGGAGACTCCGCTTACCGACTGGTGAAGGACAGCCGGACGTTCAATTGCGGTCGCCGGCGCGCCGCTCGGGCCGCGTCGTTGACGTTGTATTCCCAGGTACGGGTCAGAACGGAATCTCGTCGTCCAGATCGCCGCCACGCGGTGCGTCCCACGACGGAGTCCCAGCCCCGCCACGAGCAGCCGCGGCCGGGCGCGCCGCCGCCGGTGCCCGCTCCCGCGGCGGAGTCGCCCCACCCCCCATGGGCGGCTCGGCGAAGCCCCCCGAGTCGCCGCCGCTGGCCCGCCCTTCCAGCGACGTCAACTGACCGTTGAACCGGCCGATCACGACCTCGGTCGTATAGCGTTCCTGACCGCCCTGATCGGTCCATTTGCGCGTTTGCAACGAACCCTCGACGTAGACTTTGGCGCCCTTTTTCAGGTATCGCTCGGCGAAGTCAGCGGCCCGTTCGTTGAACACCGCGACGCGATGCCACTCGGTTTTTTCCTTTCGTTCACCGGACGCCTTGTCGTTCCACGTCTCGCTCGTGGCGAGGGTGAAATTGGCGATCTTGGTTCCATCCTGGGTATTGCGAACCTCAGGGTCACGACCCAGGTTACCCACCAGGATCACCTTGTTGACGCTGCCAGCCATCGCTCGGCTCCCTTCATAACAGATAATGCCTTAGGGTAAGGGCCATTGGTTAACAACCCTTGCACGACCCCCCTTCCAGGATCCGGCGAGATTTGCCATGGTCGTGGGGAACATCCATAGAACAAATCAACTCGCCGGAACAGGGGTATCAGGACCGATGGACGGCTCCATTATCGCACCTCAGGAGCATGGAAAGACTGTTGTAGCGCGGCAGAACGCGATTGTCGTGCGCGGCGCGCGCGAGCACAACCTGAAGAACATCGATGTCACGATCCCGCGCGACTCGCTGACGGTCATCACCGGCCTGTCCGGATCGGGCAAATCCTCGTTGGCGTTCGACACGATCTACGCCGAGGGCCAGCGCCGCTATGTCGAGTCGCTGTCCGCTTACGCCCGCCAGTTCCTGGAACTGATGGGCAAGCCCGACGTGGACAGCATCGAGGGTCTGTCGCCCGCCATCTCGATCGAGCAAAAAACCACCAGCCGCAATCCGCGTTCGACTGTCGGCACGGTGACCGAGATCCACGACTACATGCGGCTGCTGTGGGCCCGGGTCGGGGTGCCCTACTCGCCGGTGACCGGCCTGCCGATCGAGGCGCAGACCGTCTCCCAGATGGTCGATCGCGTGCTGGCGATGCCGGAGGGCACGCGACTGCTGCTGCTGGCGCCGGTGGTGCGCGACCGCAAGGGCGAATACCGCAAGGAACTGGCCGAACTGCAACGCCGCGGCTTCACCCGCGTGAAAGTCGACGGCAAGCTGTATGAAATCGCCGAGGTCCCCGCGCTGAACCGCAAGATCCGCCACGAGATCGAGGCCGTGGTGGACCGCATCGTCGTGCGTGACGGCGTCGGCTCCCGGTTGGCGGATAGTTTCGAGACCGCACTGGCATTGTCCGAGGGCGTGGTCTACGCGGAAAACGCCGACACCGCTGAACGCACTGTGTTCTCGTCGAAGTTCGCCTGCCCGGTGTCGGGGTTTACGATAGAGGAAATCGAGCCGCGGCTGTTCAGCTTCAATTCCCCGCATGGCGCCTGTCCCGCCTGCGACGGACTGGGCGTTGAGAGTTTCTTCGATCCCGACCTGGTGGTACCGGATGAGCGACTCGGCCTCGCCGATGGCGCCGTCGCGCCGTGGTCCGGTGCGCAAAGTCCGTATTACGATCAGACCTTGCAAAGTCTGGCGCGGCATCTTGGCGTTACCACGAAGACTCCCTGGACCGCGCTGCCGGCGGCGGCGCGCGAGGCGGTGCTGAATGGAACGGGTTCGGATCCGGTGTCGTTCACCTACAAGGACGGTGTGCGTGCATACACGGTGACCAAACCGTTCGAGGGCGTGCTGCACAACCTCGACCGCCGGCTACGGGAAACCGACAGCGCCTGGGTGCGGGAGGAATTGTCTCGCTATCAGTCCGAAAAGCCTTGCGCCACGTGCGGCGGCGCGCGCCTGAAGCCCGAGGCGCTGTCGGTTCGTGTTGGTGGTTCGAACATCGCCGAGGCATCGGAACTCTCGATATTGGGCGCGCTGGACTGGTTCGACGGCGTGCTGCCGACCCTGACCCCACAGCGTGCCGAAATCGCCGGCCGGATCCTGCGCGAAATCCACGACCGGCTGCGATTTCTTGTTGATGTGGGGCTGGATTATCTGACTCTGGCGCGCGGCTCGGCGACCCTGTCCGGTGGCGAGTCGCAACGGATCCGGCTCGCGAGTCAAATCGGCTCCGGGCTGACGGGCGTGCTGTACGTGCTGGACGAGCCCTCGATCGGGCTGCATCAGCGCGACAACGAACGTTTGCTCGGGACGTTGCGGCGGCTGCGCGATCTGGGCAACACCGTTCTGGTCGTGGAACATGACGAGGATGCGATTCGTGCCGCCGATCACCTGATCGATATCGGCCCGGAGGCCGGCGTCAATGGCGGTCGCATCATCGCTGAGGGCACGCCGGCTGAGGTCGCCGCGAATCCCGCGTCGCTGACGGGGGATTATCTGTCGGGCCGGCGGCGGATCGAGGTGCCGCGGATGCGCCGGCCGGTGCAGAAAGACCGCGTTGTGAAGGTCATCGGCGCGCGCGCCAACAACCTGAAAAATATCGACGCGGCGTTCCCGCTCGGGACGTTTACCTGTGTGACCGGCGTGTCGGGCGGCGGGAAGTCCTCGCTGGTAATCGACACGCTGTATAAGGCGGCGGCGCGGCGGCTGATGGGCGCTGGAGAGTCGCCCTCGCCGCACGACCGGATCGAGGGGCTGGATCAGCTCGACAAGATCATCGACATCGACCAATCGCCGATCGGCCGCACCCCGCGTTCCAATCCGGCGACCTATACCGATCTGTTCGCGCCAATTCGCGACTGGTTCGCGGAGCTGCCGGAGTCGCGGGCTCGCGGTTACAAGCCCGGAAGGTTTTCGTTCAACGTGAAGGGCGGACGGTGCGAGGCGTGCCAGGGCGACGGGCTGCTTAAGATCGAGATGCACTTCCTGCCGGATGTTTATGTCACCTGCGATACGTGCAAAGGCCGCCGCTACAATCGGGAAACTCTGGAGATCAAGTTCCGCGACAAGTCGATCGCCGAAGTGCTGGCGATGACCGTGGATGAGGCGGTGCCGTATTTCAGCGCGCAAAACCGCATCCATGACCGCTTGAAAATCCTGCAGCAGGTCGGGTTGGGGTATATCGCGCTTGGCCAGCAGGCGACGACGCTGTCAGGCGGTGAGGCGCAACGCATCAAGCTGTCCAAGGAACTGGCGCGGCGCGCGACCGGGCGTACGCTGTATATTCTCGATGAGCCCACTACGGGGTTGCATTTCGAGGATGTGCGCAAACTGCTGGAAGTGCTGCACGCGCTGGTCGATCAGGGCAACACCGTGATCGTGATCGAGCACAATCTGGAAGTGATCAAGACGGCGGATTGGATTCTTGATCTGGGTCCGGAGGGTGGCGACGGCGGCGGGCTGGTCGTCGCCGAGGGCACACCGGAAGACATCGCGGCCAATCCCGACAGTCACACCGGGCATTTTCTCGCGGCACTACTGGAACGGACGGTGCCGCCGAAACGAGTCAGGCGGCGGGCGTAAGGGCCAACTTCGGGGGGTTCGTCGCGGATGCCGTGCGCCGCGCCAGCATCGCCCGAAGGTTGGCGACCGGTGCGCCGGTCATCACCAGCGGTGCGCAACCCAGCGCTTCCCAGGTCAGGTCCCTGAAGTCAGGGAACAGCGCCACCGAAGGACCACCGTTGGCGAATTGAGGCCGATTGCCGGTGTCCAGGTAAGATTCGGCGCCCAACCCCTCGGCGAACAGGACATCGTGCTCATCCAGTTCGACATGGAAATATGTCACGGTGTCCGTGTCCACCTGGCGGATCGTTTCTCCATCGATCAGACACTTCACCGGGATCAACACGCCGTCAACAAACAGCGCGTGGCCTGGCGACAGGAACAGGTCGCGGCGTGGCCGGCCTGGACCAAACGCATCGGCCGTTACGCGGACAGGGAGAATCGTCGATGGGTCGGGATGCCGGCGGCAGTCGATGGTGCGCTGACCGATCCAGACCACGCGCCGCTCACCCGCGAAATGGGTCAGGACCCGATCGCCGGCGGCGAGTTGCTCGACCGGCACGTCGCCATTCGGGGTGGCAATGCGCGTACCGGCACGGAAACAGATCACGTAAATGATGCCGGACGCGGTAATCGTCGTGAGGTTCTTCAACAGATCGGGCGTCGCGGTGAACGTTGCATTGCCGTAGTACTGATTTGGACCTTGCAGGGAGACCTTGGGATCCAGGCTCAACGCGGCGACCGGAATGCCGTTGTTGCTGACCGTCAGGATATAGCCGTTAGCCGTGAAGATGGTACCAAGGCTTGCCGAATTCGCGATCAGATTTCTCAGAACGATCGTGTCATTATTGTCGAAGTCAGCAAGTCTGCCGGTGAATGTCGAGGCTGAATCAAGAATAACTTCGCCGTAATCGGAAGGGAACACCACGGTATTGTTTGTCAACGACGCCGGCAATTCAAAACCGGATGTCGATGCCGCGTCGGACCCGCCATTGATGACAAACCCGCCGGAGCCGCTGATGCCGCCGGCGAAGGTGACGATGCCTCCCGGATCGTTGACAATGGGGCCATTGTTGATGATGGCTGGGGTGTAAGCGCCTGGTTGCAACCGCAGCTCGCCGCTCGAATCCACGACAATCGGTCCCGAACCGGCGACCGTGGAAGGCAGGAACAGCGACCCGTTCACATCCAGGGTGCCATTCACGGTCAGCGGAGACAAAAATGGGGAATCGGTATCGATCAGGGATGCGTTGGCGGCTATCGTGATGCCGCCGACCGCGGATATTGTGGTAATGATCGCTACCACTTCGCCGTTGTCGACGATCGGCCCGGAAGCAGCCCAGTTCTGATTACGCAAGTCGAGTATTCCGGACGTTCCCACCACCGACAACGAGTTGAGGATGGGTTGTATGCTACCGGTAAGACTATTGAAGTCTTCGAATGATCCGGATCCCGACACGGCGATCGTCGCGTTATCGGTGGTGATCACGCCCGGTTCAAACAGCAGGGTGGAACGGTCCTCCACGTTCCAGGTTCCGCCGGTCAACGTGCCATTGGAGAAATTCGACACCGCGACCGAGCTCCCGATCACCATCGTGGTATCCGCCGCGGTCGTCATGACGAGCCCGTTGTTGGTAAACGCCGCGCTGTCGATCTCAACCGTGCCTTTGCTAACGGTGCTCTCGATAAAGCCGTCATTGATCAGCGCGAACGGGCCGGCGATCGTGCCAGCGCCATCGAGAACCCCGCCCGCCTCGATGGTACTGTCGGCGGTCAGCGTCAGGCCATTCGCTTGCGTGATGGTGAGAGTCGACCCGGTATTGACGATCACGGCCATCATCTGCCTCCTGGGCACATACCCAACTGCTCGCGCGGAGGTCGCGCCAGAACGGCGATCCCGGTCAGCGCGCTGATACCACACGCCGCGCCGAATCGAGCATGCTCCTTTACTGGATCGGCCGCGCGTGTTACCGGGATCTCGTCCACATTTGGCCGCGCGCACCCGAACCGGTGATGTCTGTCGATAACTGAAGCGCGAAGCGGACTCGCACCGCTCGCCGCTGGCGCGTGGGTCCGGCATGGGCCCACGCGCGGCGGTCAGAAGATTACTTCAGGAAGCGATGGAAGAATGCCGCGGTCGGATCGAAGGAAATCGCCGACACTTTCTTTTCGTTATCAACGTTAACGTTTCAATATACCCGCCGGCCTCGCGGTAATTGAACGAGAACCGCGGCGGCTCGTTCAGCTCCACCGGCGATTCCGGATCGCCAGAATCGTGCGTCTGGTCCGGCGGCCTGATCGTCGCCAAGGGTACGCCGGAACACATCACCGCCAATCCCGCCAGTCACACCGGTTGGTTTCTCTCGGGGCTGCTGGAGTGGCAGGGACCGGTGACGGGTCAGGCGGCGCGCGTGACCCGCGCGACCGGCGCGGCGGCGCGGGCAGCCAGACGTTCGCGCGCGCCTGACCGTCTCGCCGGTGATCGACAGTGGGGCGCAGCCCAGTGTCTCCCACGCCGCGACCTCGAATTCGGGAAACAGCGTCAGCGACACGCCGCCGTTGACGAACGAGGGTCGGTTGCCGGTGTCGAGGTAGGATTCCGCCGACAGCCCCTCGGCGAACACCACGTCGTGCTCGTCCAGTTCGATATGGTAATAAGTGATGGTGTCGGTCGGCACCTGGGTGATCGTCGCGTCGTTGAGCAGACATTTCGCCGGGATCAGCACGCCGTGGATGAACAGCGCGTGGGCGGGCGACAGGTACAGCTCGCGGCGCGGCAGTCCGTCGCCAAACGCGCCGGCGACGATGCGCACCGGAAACATCGTGGTGGGATCCGGCTGTCGGCGGCAGTCGACGGTGCGATGGCCGATCCACGTCACGCGTCGTTCACCAGCGAAATGAGTCAACACCCTATCGCCGACCACGAGCCGCTCGACCGCGACCTCGCCATTCGGGGTGGCGATGCGAGCGCCAGCGCCAAAGCAGACGGGCGTGAAGACAGTGGTGACTTGAGGGATGATTGTCGTGCTATCGTTCAACAGGTCAGCCGTGGCGCTGAAAGAAAAATATATCGTTTCGATGCCGTGGATGAAGCGCACCGCCTGCACCGGTGGCGGCAACGCCGTCATCTCCATCGTGATGAGTGTGACCCCGCCTTCCGTCAGCGCGTAGGTGGTGGTGTTGTTCGCCACATTGGTGGCGGTGGGGACGAACGCATCACCCTCCACGCCTTTCAGCACGATTGTTTCGTCG
The DNA here is from genome assembly GCA_937902425.1 of uncultured Acetobacteraceae bacterium. Taxonomy (GTDB): domain Bacteria; phylum Pseudomonadota; class Alphaproteobacteria; order Acetobacterales; family Acetobacteraceae; genus Rhodopila. The sequence continues at coordinate 10,245 of CALFNB010000023.1, forward strand.
CTGGTGATGCTGGCGAACGTGCCGATGAAGCTGGACGGCGAGTCGACGACGACCGTGCCCGCGTTGTGTGCGAAATCGATGGTGCCAAAGAACGACGAGGTCAGCTCGACCCCGCCGCCGCTCGAAAAAGGCGGCGTGAATGGGAAATACAGCGTCCCGGTCCCGAGGTAGGGCCCGGCCAGCGTCGCCATGGCGCCAACCGAGGCGGTGGGCGCGAAGATGATGCCATTGTTGATGAACGTCTGCGCGTAGCTGCCCGGTTGGGTGAACCAGCCCGCG
>CALFNB010000024.1 GCA_937902425.1 uncultured Acetobacteraceae bacterium
GCTTGCAGTAGAGGCTCAATGCGCCGCTGGCCGGCTTCAAGGCGCTCATCAGCTCGGGCCGCGGCAGCGGTGCGTTCGAGCAGCACCTGGTCGATCGCCAGCCGCATCGCGGCCGCGAACGCCGTGTCCTCTCGCGCACTCTCGTATGCGCCGACTATCAGACGGCACAGCAACCGCTCGCCAAAACTGTCCGCGCGAAAGCGTTCGTCATAGGCGGCGGCTTTCTTCACCGCCTGGTTCGCGATTTCCCTCGCGTCAAGGTTGGCATGCGCGACGGTCAGCCGATCCGGCAAGGTTTCCGACAACACGGCCGGGAGTGCTTCGAGCATCCCCGCCATCTCGGCCCGACCGTGTGGATCGGAGCCGAATTCGTGGATCAGCCACTCGCGATGTTCGCGTTCGATCCGTTTCGCCAGCCGTCCAGCGGCCTTGCTCACCACGTCGCGGGGGCGGTCGCGCAGCGCATGCCCCGCCTCGATGCTCCGGTCGCCGACCTCGGCGAGCAGTGAAGCGAACTCAAACTCGTTGGCATGCAACACCGCGGCAAGCGAGGTGAAGGCCCAGGCCCCGAGTTTCATGGCGCAGGCGGCGTCGAGCACGGGTCCCTCCGCGACAACCAATCCAGGAGTGGAAGCGTTTCACGCTACGCCGGTATGCGTCGTTCTTCCAATGAAATTGGTGCCGCCCCCAGGGCCGGAAGTAAGCTGGAAGGGCGACAACGAAAAGGAGATAGATTCAGAAGTTCAACCGTAACAGACAATATCAGGGACCCACCCAATTTCCGGAGGCCAACTATCTCGGCGAACAGTCGGTTGAGGCCGGCACCGGCAAGACCCACACGGCGAGAATCCGTCACGGCGGACCGGTTGACCAGGTCCCCTCAGTGGGCCTTGCCGCGGGCCGCCAGGATCCACGAACGACCGTGGATCCTAACCAAGAAGCGCCGCAACGGGGATCACCGCCCCGGGCAATAGCTGAGGCTCCAGGACACCCCCGCGCCCAACATGCGACACCGACGCGTACTGCCCGCCCTCTGGTGCCCGGCAAACTTCCACCTCGCCCGCCGCGAGGTTCACGATCCAGAACTCCGGGATGCCATGCCGGGCATAGAGCGATCGTTTCACGCGCCGATCATAAGCCAGGCTGCTATCGGCGACCTCGATGATCAGCAACACCTCGTCGGGACGCGGTGTTGCCCGGCGGTAATCATCGGCCCTCGGCTTCAGAACCGCGAAATCCGGTTGCGGTTCACTGCGGTCGTCGAGTTGCACCGGATTTTGCACCGCCACGACACCCCGGTCACCCACGGCCAGGACAAGCCGGCGGTTAAGCGCGTTAACGGTGCCCGCGTGCTCGCTGCCGATCGGCGACATGGCTATCAACTGTCCTTCAATGAGTTCGACACGGTCGTCCTCGGTCAGGATGCCAACCTCACCCATGCGATGGTATTCAGCCACGGTCAGCGCGCGCCGGGCGACCCATGGATTACGGGTCAGGAGATCGGTCTCGCCTGGTGCCATCTTCCCATTCCCTCGGCTCAGAACCGGATTCAGTAAGCATGCCACCGGATGAACGCAAGGTATGACAACTTCAAGGTCCACGAGCCAGATCCGCCAGCCCTGACAAAGCCCCCGAAACGCCCTATCTTCCGGTTAACCCCACGGACCAGGAGGACACACCCATGTTGAACCCGCTCTCTCCCCTGCCGCTGAAGGACCCGACCTTGTTCCGCCAGGCCAACTACCTGGACGGCAAATGGGTGGAGGCCGATGGGGGCAAGACCATCGTCGTGAAGAACCCCGCCACCTTCGAGGCGATCGGCGAGGTCCCCGCCATGGGCACCGCCGAGACCCGCCGCGCGATCGAGGCCGCGCACCGCGCCTTTCCGGCCTGGCGCGCCTTGCTGGCCAAGGAACGCCGCGCCATCCTGCGCAAACTCTCCGACCTGATGCTGGCCAACACCGACGATCTCGGCGTCATCATGACCGCCGAGCAAGGCAAGCCGCTGACCGAGTCCAAAGGCGAGATCGCCTACGCCGCCAGCTTCATCGAATGGTTCGCTGATGAGGCACTGCGCGTCTACGGCGACACCATCCCGCGGAACGCCCAAGGCCGCCGCATCCTGGTGCTGAAGGAGCCGATCGGCGTGTTCGCCGCCATCACGCCGTGGAATTTCCCGTCCGCGATGATCACCCGCAAAGCCGGCCCGGGTTGGGCGGCGGGCTGCACCGGCGTGCTCCGGCCGGCGAGCCAGACCCCGTTCTCCGCTCTGGCGCTGGCGGTGCTGGCGGAACGCGCGGGCATGCCGCCGGGCGTGTGCAACGTGCTGACCGGCCCCTCCGGCCCGATGGGCGACGAGCTGACCAGCAACCCGATGGTGCGGAAGCTGTCGTTCACCGGCTCGACCGAGGTGGGTGCCAAACTGCTCGCCATGTGCGCCCCAACCATCAAGAAAACCTCCATGGAACTGGGCGGCAACGCGCCGTTCATCGTGTTCGACGACGCCGATCTCGACGCCGCCGTACTGGGCGCCATGGCCAGCAAATACCGCAACACCGGACAGACCTGCGTCTGCGCCAACCGGCTGCTGGTGCAGGACGCCGTCTACGAGGCGTTCGCCGGGAAACTCAAAGCCGCGGTGGAGGCGATGATAGTCGGCAACGGCATGGAAGCCGGCGTCAGCCAGGGCCCACTGATCAACGCCGACGCCCTCGCCAAGGTCGAGGAGCACATTGGCGACGCGGTCAAACGCGGCGCCTCGATCGTCACCGGCGGTAAGCGTCACGCGCTTGGCGGCAATTTCTTCCAGCCGACGATCCTGGCGAATGTGCCCTCCGATGCGCTGATCTTCCGCGAGGAAACGTTCGGACCCGTCGCACCGTTGTTCCGCTTCAAGACCGAAGCGGAAGCGATCCGGATGGCCAACGACACTCAGTTCGGTCTGGCATCGTATTTCTACGCCCGCGACGTGGGCCGCATCTTCCGCGTGGCGGAGGCGCTGGAATATGGCATCGTCGGGATCAACGAAGGCATCATCTCCACCGCCGAGGCACCGTTCGGTGGGATGAAGCAGTCCGGGTTGGGACGCGAGGGGTCGAAGTACGGGATCGAGGATTATCTGGAGGTGAAGTACCTGGCGCTCGGCGGCATCGGGGGCTGACACACGAGCCTGGCAAGACATGGCCAGTTATCCGCCTCCCGCGGTGCCCGGCGCGCGGCTCGGGTGAGCGGCATGCGGTCGTGAACCAGACTGAGAACCTCGACCGCACCGTCTGGGGCGAGACGGTAAACGATCAGATGGCGGGGTTCAGCGACCCTCGCGTTCCGTTCGACCAGGCGTCGCGCTGAACGTAGGTGATATGCCCGAAGGCCGGCGACACGGGGAATATGTCGCGAGCCAGGGAGGTCCGGGGCAATCGCCGATCGCTGCCATCGCCGCCAGGATCAGGCGATGATATCGGGTAGCGGCGTCGATCCCCCAACGGAGGGCACTCTCAAGGAGAATATCGTCGATGCGATCGGCGGCTCGCCCAACGAGGCGCCAGGCCACTACGCCTGATCAACCGCCAAACGATCGGGCAACGCGCCATCGTCCGCTCGTGGAGGTCTTCAATGTCCTCGGAAGACGCGATGGTCACAAAGCGTCCGGCGTCCGCGACGGCGATACCTGCCTTTGCCTCGGAGATGACTTCGTCTTCAGCGGCGAGATCCTCGACAAAACGTCGTGCCGCCTCGACAAAGAACGCGGTCTCACTCGCGATTTTGCCCTCGGCGATCTGGCGGTCGATGAGAGACTTGAGTTCGTCCGGCAACTGAACCTGGATCACGCCCATGAAACGCCTCCTGTGCGATCAGGATAGCAAGACGCGATGTACTCCGCACCTGTGACGGGTGGCCAGGAAACACGGTACGTGGTTCCGGACTTCCCAACAGTGGCTGCCCACGCGATGCTCCGCCGCCATCGTCCTCAAGGTACCCCACCATGCCAACGCCAAACTGGCGCACTCGCGCCGGCACGACCTTCACCTGCGAAAAGCAATCCGCCACCGGCAAACGCGGCATGGTCGTCACCAACCACGCGCTCGCCTCGGCGGCCGGCGCGGAAATGCTCGCGGCCGGCGGCAACGCGATCGACGCCGCGATCGCCGCGTTCTTCACCCTGACCGTCGTCGAGCCCATGATGGTCGGCGTACTGGGCGGCGGCATGGCACATATCCGCCTCGCCGACGGCACCCACATCCTGATCGACAACCAGAGCACGGCGCCGCTCGCTACCGGCCGGACGACTTACACGCCCGACCCGCGCGCCGCGCCCGGCAACATGGACACGATCGAGCGGAAGAACGCCCTTGGCCCGACCGCCGTCGCCACGCCGGGCAATTTGATGGGTTGGTGCGAGGCACTGGAACGTTTCGGCACGTTGCCTCGCGCCGATGTGATGGAACCGGCGATCCGCCACGCCTCCCGCGGTTTCCGGGTCACGCCGTATCTGCACGAATGTGTGTCCGACTGCGCCGCCGACCTCACACGCGATGCCGAAATCGCGAAACTTTATCTGCCGCGTGGCTTGCCGATCGCGCCGGGCACGCGGCTGGTCACCGGTGATTACGCCGAGACACTGCGTTCCATCGCGCGCGAGGGGCCCGCGATCCTTTACGCCGGCTCGCTCGGCCGCCACTACGTCGACCACATGACGAACTCCGGCGGCTACCTCTCGCATGAGGATCTGACCCGCTACCGCACGATCACGCGCGAGCCGATCCGCGGCACCTATCGCGGCTTTGAGATCATCGGCCCGCCGCCGCCCTCGTCCGGGCCGTTGCACATCGTGCAAATGCTCAACATCCTCGAAGGTTACGATATCGGAGCGCTCGGTTTCGGCTCGCCCGACACGCTGCATCTGCTCGCCGAGGCGCTGAAGATCGCCTTCGCCGATCGCGCCGCCGCGACCGCCGATCCGGCGTTCGTGAAAGTCCCGGTGGAGAAGTTGCTCGACAAAGCCTACGCCGCCGACCGCCGCGGCCGCATCGACATGAAGCAAGCCCAAACCTGGAGCGCCGAGGTGGCACCGGGGGATGGCGGCTCACACACCACGCATCTGACGGTGGCCGACGGCATGGGCAACGTCGTCGCGAGCACGCAAACCATCAACAGTCTGTTCGGTGCGCGCTATATCGTGCCCGGCACCGGCATGATCCCGAACAACTATATGTTCGTGTTCGATCCGCGGCCGGGTCATGCGAGTTCGATCGCGCCGGGCAAGCGGGTTACCTCATCGATGTCGCCGGTGATCGTGCTGCGCGACGGCAAGCCGGTTTACGCTTTGGGCTTGCCGGGCGGGCTGCGGATTTTCCCCAGTGTGATGCAGGCGCTGTCCAATCTGATCGATCACGGGATGACCGTGCGGGAAGCGGTCGAGGCGCCGCGCATCTGGACGCAGGGCAACGCACTGGAGCTTGAGGCCGGCTTTCCCGCCGCGGTCTTCAAGGCGCTGGCCGATCGCGGCCATCCCGTCGCGAGCGTCGGCAACGTCGCGGGTGGGATGAGCGCGATCCAGTTCCATGACGGCGGCATGCTGGAGGGCGCCGCCTGCTGGCGCGCTGATGGGACACCGATCGGGGTCGGAGACGGGTTGGCTCGCCCAGGCGTGCGGTTCCGGCCGGAGGCGACGCGGATATGAAACTCAGGCCTCAGCGACCGCCAGGCCGATCACTGTGGCACTTCGGTGCACGGCGCCGGGCAACTGATGTCCACCTTGTCGAACGTCTGCGCGAATGTCGCCACGATCGGCAGGTTGTCTCCGCCGACCAGAACGGCCAGCCCCAGCACAGCGCCGACATACAGCCAACGCGCCGTCTTCATCTGACGCACCCACGGCGCCAGCCCGGCCGCCAGCCCGAACACCAGAAAGTGCATATGCGCGGCGTAGATATAGACACTGCCGCGAAACTGAAAATCGAGATGGAACACGAGGTTCAGCAACAACGCCGTGGCCATGCCTCCGGCGAGCCATCGTGTGCGCGGATGGGTCAGCGCGCCAACCGCGCCAATGGCGAGGAACACCAGCCAGCACCAGACCGCGACCGAACCAATCGGGGAGAACCGCCAGCCGCGGAAATCGCGCATGTCGATCCCCTCCGGCAAATGCAGGAAGTCGTAGTCCGGGGACACGAACGAGTAGCCCAGAAACGTCCGCAACAACTGCAAGCCACCAACGCGAAAACCCTTCGTGCGCAGCCAGTAGATCTCCTTCAACGCCAGCACCGGATCGGCCAGCACGGTCAGCAGCGCGTCATGCCAGACAATAACGCCGAGCACCGCGACGATGCCGGTCAGCACGAGGCCGAACACGATCGCGCGGCGCACCGCCTCGATCGGGCCGGCGTCGCGCAACGAAACCAGCAGTTCGGCGACGAACACCTGCATCACGTTGGTCAGCGTGACGCCGAACGAGAACACCGCGATCGCGTAACGCCGCCATAGCCGGGGTTTCCCATCGGCCAACCGAGACGCCGTCACCAGCCAGAGCGCCGCCAGGCCGAACCCCGCCGGACCGTACGCCTCGACGATGATCGCGGTGAAAATCTGCGTGCCGGTGACCGCGAACAGCACGGTCAGCGCCACCGCCTCCGGCAGCCCGCTCCGGATCACCCGCAGGAACAGGAAGCAGACCGCGACCGTGCCGCCGCCAAAGCAGGCCATCACCATCGCGGAGGCTTGTTTGGGATCCAGGCCAGCCGCAAGGAACGGCCAGGCGAGCGGGCGAAGCAGCAGGATCAGCGGATGCTTGAAGTTCCCCGGATCAGCCGGCGCGAGCGCGAAGGTGCTGACATAGCGGGCCGGATCGAAATCGAACGCGAGATTGTAATAGTCGAGGTACTGCCCCCGCGCCAGGCGCAGCCCAAGCACCACGTACAATGCCAGCGCCGCCACGCCGAGCACGGCCGCCATGAGCAGGTCAGCGGACCGGAGTTCGCCTCCACCTGCTTTGTCGCGCCCATGCAACGCGGGGGCGGTAACGCGAGTGAAGGCCATTTCAGATACCATCGGTCACCGGTGCCACATATCGTGCTTTACAACGGCGATAAGCCGTGATGTCAATCGGTTCCATATGGTTTCGAGCAGTAGCGGTGGCATGATTCCCGCGAATTCCGACCCCTCTGATTCCGGCGACGGAATTGGCGACGGAATGCCGCGTTTTTTCGCACGATCGGCGGACGCGGATATCGTCGCCGCCTCTTTCGAGGCGGCCTCGGCGGAATTGCTGCCGCTTTGCGTCGATCTCGACGGCACGCTGGTCCGCACCGACACGCTGATGGAGGGGATGATCGCGCTTCTGGGCTCCATGGACCCGAGCGCCATCTTCGGTGCGTTCGCCGCCAGCCGGTCCGGGTTCAAGGCGCGTGTGGCGGACCTCGCGCCCTGCGATCCGGCGTTGCTGCCCTACAACGAGCCGTTGCTGGACTACATCCGCGCCGAACGCGCCAAAGGCCGGCGCATCGTGCTCGCCACCGCCGCCAATGAGGCCGTGGCCGAACGCGTCGCCGCGCATTTGGGATTGTTCGACGAGGTCGTCGCCTCGACCACGGGCCACAACCTCAAAGGTGCCGCGAAAGCCGAGGCGCTGGTCGCCCGCTTCGGTGCCGCCGGTTTCGTTTACGCCGGGGACGCGCGCGCCGACCTCGCGGTGTGGCGGCATGCCGCGGCGGCGATCCTGGTAAACGTGCCACGCGGCGTCGCGTCGAAGGTACGGACATCGGGGCCGGTGGAACACGCGATCGACGACCGGCCGCCGCGCGCCGCGGCCCTGCTGCGCGCCATGCGGCCGCACCAATGGGTCAAGAACCTGCTGGTCTTCGTGCCCATCTTCACCGCGAACGCGATGGGGAACCCGCACAGTTGGGCCGGCGGCATCATGGCTTTCGCGGCGTTTTCCGTTGTCGCCTCCTCGATCTATTTGGCGAACGATTTGCTCGATCTCGCGGCCGACCGGGCGCACCCGCACAAGCGGCACCGGCCGTTCGCCGCGGGCACCGCGCCGCTGCCGGCCGGTATTGGGCTCTCGCTGGTCCTGTTGGCGGCCGGGGCCGCGATCGCGTGGCAGGCGGGTATCCTGGCCATCGTTCTCTCCTACGCGGCGATGTCTCTGGGCTATTCCCTCTGGCTCAAACGCCAGCCGCTGGTCGACGTGTTCCTGCTGGCCGGTCTTTATACCGTTCGGCTGATCGGCGGCGGCGAGGCCACCGGACACTCGCTCTCGCTCTGGTTGCTGGCGTTCGCGAGTTTTCTGTTCCTCAGCCTCGCCCTGATCAAGCGCGTCGCCGAGGTAATCGACAGCGCGCACCGCTCCGCGCGGGTGGTGTCCGGGCGAGGCTACGGGCCCGGCGATCTGATGATCCTCGAGCTGTTCGGCGTCTGCTCGACCTTCGCGTCCAGCCTGGTGCTCGCGCTTTATGTGCAGTACGAGACGACCGGCGATCGCTACGCCTCCCCTGCCCTGCTGTGGGGCATCGTGCCGCTGGCGCTGCTGTGGAGCTGCCGAATGTGGCTGTCCACCACACGCGGTTATATGCACCACGATCCGATCATGTACGCCGCGCGCGATTGGGTCACCTGGGCGATCGTCGGCGCCATGGTGGCCGTCGTGCTCGCCGCGCGCGCCGGTATGCCGCTGCCATGATCCTTCGCGCGAACCGGTGGCGATGCCCCGGGTGGCCATGCCCCGCGTGGCCATGCAAGGCATAATCCTGGCGCTGGCACTGGTGAGCATCTGCATGAGCGCGGTGGCCCAGGTGCTGTTTAAGGTGGGGATGTCGGGGGCGGCGGTGCGGGCGGCGTTGGCGGATGGTGCCGCACTCGGCGTGATCCGCGCGGTGGCGCTCAATCCGGGCATCGTTGGCGGCCTGGCGCTGTATGGTCTGGGCACCGTGCTTTGGTTGGGTGTGCTGTCGCGCGCCGAGCTGTCCCAGGCTTATCCGTTCGTCGGCCTGAGTTTCGTCCTGACCGCGGTGTTTGGCGCGGTGCTGTTCCATGACACGCTGTCGGCCGGACCGATCGCGGGGATCGCGGCGATCGTGGTCGGAGTGTATCTGGTCGGGCGCGGCTGAACGACGACTCCCCTGACACCATTGCAGGTCGATCTTGCATATCACAGGTCAAACCAGTAGATTCGGACGTTGAATTAAATGGTCGGACCGGTTCCATGAGCTCGCGATTCGAAACCCTTGGCAATGCCAGCGTGGTGGTTTTTGAGGACGCGAAACCAGTCCTGGCGACTGATCCCTGGCTGGTCGGGACCTGCTATTTCGGCAGTTGGGCGCTGGATCACCCGCTCTCGCGGCAGCAAATACAGCATATCACCGAGGCTGGCTGGATTTGGATTTCGCATGGCCATCCCGACCATTTGCACGATGAGTCCCTGGGGATGTTGCCGGCTGGCAAGCAGTTCCTGCTGCCGGACCATTACGACGGCGATATAGCAACGAATCTGCGGGAACGGGGGTTCGATGTCACCATTCTCCCATACCGGAGCTGGCACCGGTTGACGCCCGGCGTTCGCGTGATGTGCATCGACAATATCAATCAGGACGCCATTCTGGTCATTGAGGCCGACGGCTCGCTGATCATCGATCTGAACGACTCGCCATTGTGCGGGGAATTCAATTTTCTCCGCCGCCTGATCAGAGGCTATCCACGCGAGAAGACCTGGCTGCTCGCGCTGTGCTCGGTCGACGCGGACATGTTTAATTTCGTGGACGAGACCGGTCAGTCGCTGGTCGGGCCGCCGGAGGAACGCAAACCAGGGGCGGTGTGGACCGTCGCGCGAACAGCGGCGCAACTGGGCGTTGGTCACTTTTGTTGCTCCTCGTCGCAGCACATTTACGTGCGCGAGGATTCCGTGTGGGCCAATCCCCACCGCATCAGTTGGGCCGATATGAAGCGCTACTGGTCGCGCCCCGAAGTCGATCTCATCGAGCCGTTTGTCACCGTTGACCTCAACAGTGGCGCGTATGTCAGGAACCATCCTCAGCAGATCTCCGATGAAAGCCAGATCACCGCGACGACGGGAGACGACGACTGGTCGGCGCGCCTGACCGCCGAGGAATGGAACCGCGTTGAAACATTCATGCATAAGTTTCAGTTGATTCGGCGGTATATCGACTTCGTGGAATTTCAGGTCGGCGGCGAAACACGACGTATCCCGATTAGCCGGCGCGGCGATGACGCGAATGCCAGGGGCATCGTGTTCCACGTGCCGAAACAGTCGCTGCTGACCACGGTGGAGTATGGCTATCTCGACGACCTCCTGATCGGGAATTTCATGAAGGTGCGTCTGGTCAATACCAAACTTTATCCTCGGTTCACGCCGCTGGTGGCGAAAATCGGAGGCAATGCCAAGGTCTTTACCAGAGGACAGTATTATCGCTTTTTGTCGCGCTATTTCCGCCGGAACCCGGTTGGGATGGTGACGTATCGGACGCAGATCGAATGGGACCAGATCATATTGCCGTGGTTCCGCACGCTATCGGAACGTCTCGGGATCAAGCGTCCGTTGAAGTATCTGTACCGGCGTTGGTTGGGTGATCCTGTCGGCACCGGGAAACCGGTCTGATAGCGGGCGGAATGTGCCGCACCCGACGTCGTTCGTTCGCGTCCGCGCACGCTCCAGGATAAGCCGAGAGAGCAGGCCCACGCGTCACGGTTTGGATGAAAGGTGGTCCGCTTACGCGACCGGCGTCGCCTCGGATCGGCTGAATTCGTGAGCAGCCCAGACCCGGTCTCGCATGGACGGTGGCACCAGATCCACGGGATTGCCTGGTAGACCGCCCAGAGTCTCGAAGAAGAACGCGCAGACCGCTTTGAGATTGTCGAGGAAATTCCTCAACTCGGCCTCGGTCCTGACATACGGCGTTCGCCGGGCCAGCGACGGGCTGTGATAGTGCAGAGTGAAGACCCGAAATCCGCGCGCCGTCATCGACTGAATCAGGCGGATCTGCTCCTCCGCGGACACACCTTCGGGCGTCAGTGTGACGGTGTTGGCCAGATGCAGACGCGACAGGATACCCGGCAGGTGCAAACGGATGGCCAGCGGCGAGCGCAGCGCGCCATGCAACCTCGGTGGCAGTGGGGCGAACAGGCCCAGTTGTCCGCGGGTCATCGGGATGGATGTTATCTCACCGTGTCCGACTTGATACGGGCGAGCCTCGGTAAACCGGAAGTCGGGCCCACCGCTGGCTCGCAGATCGGCCAACGGCAAGATACTGAAGTCGACCGCGAAGCCGAGGCGGGCCAGCGTGTTCATCGTGTGGCGGCCGACACCGTAACGGCCCGCCTTGAAGAACAGCGGCGTGATGCCGAAGTTGCTGTTGATCGTCGTGATGAGGGTGCGCAGCTTGCGTTCTTCCAGATCAGCCGGAAGATTACCTCCGAACGAGTTGTACTCCGACACTGCCTCCTCGAACGGTGGATTGACCCATGGATGCAGATGCGCGCCAATAGCACACCCTTTCCGGTCGAAGATCTCGCGCAGCGGCCCGTAGCCTTCGGCCTGGGAAGCGACCGCGTAGTCGACCAGATAAATCGGGCGCGCACCGTAACCATCGAAGATCGCCTGCGCCGAGATCTGCTGACGCATAGAGCTGACATTGGTCAGGGAGCGGTCGAAATCCTTGCTCCAATCGAACTCAGCCTCGGTATCGACCACGATGTACAGGCTTGGCGGGTCGTCCGGGAAGGTCGGAACTTCGGTAAAGCGCACGCCGTTGACGGTGAGCGGACCCTGAATGGCGGGCGGTTCCGGCCGGGGGCGATACCGGCCAAGGCGCGGCTGAACCGGGAACAAACCTGACACCAGAGACCGGGCAATCTGCCAGGTCCGGGGACGGGTTTGGTCGCTCCAGCGGAAAGAATCGTGATGCCGGGCGGGAATACGGACCTGACCGGCCCGCAGCGAGGCCTGAATCACCCGCCACCATAGCCTGCCCGTGTACTGGGTCACCTTCCGAAACTGCTCTTGGTCCAACGTGTAGGCATTGGCGAAGCCAGTCACCAGGAGGTTCAGGAAGCCGCCCAGGCGCTCCACGGCCGATTGGTCGGCGAAAGGTGTCCCGGCGATCAGGTGCTCGGCGACCAGACCGGCCTCGGCGTCGTGGTTCGCGCCCAACAGGTCCGCGTAGACGCCTTTCAGGACGCTGGCGGTCCGGTCGATCATTTCCGTCCGCCGCGTGCGGGTCAGGTTCAGGTCGTGCTGGCGATAGATGACGAGATACTCCGGCAGCACAGCGATTTCGCCCATTCGCATCACGCGGTGGGAGAAATCGAAATCCTCGGCATATTTGAATTCTTCGCGGAGATAGGTGCCGAGATCCTTCACGGTCTCGGCGCGGAACATCATGGAAACGTGCCCGACGGGATTGCTGACATGAAGCATCCACTGCAGTACGCGCGGATCAGCGTCGGCGGGTTGCCGGCTGCGCTTGATTTCGCCCCGCTCGAGCACCGACATCTCGGCGCCGACGATCAACGTGCGCGGATGCCCGTCCAAGAACGCTTTTTGTTTGCCGAACCGGGTCGGCAGGCAAAAATCATCGGCGTCTATCCGCGCGATATACCGGCCGGCGGCCTCCGACATCGCCCGATTGAGCGAGCCCACAATCCCAAGGTTGCGCGGATTATCCAGAATACGCAGCCGAGGATCAGAAATCCCGGAAAGGATTTCCAGGGTCCGATCGGTCGAGCCATCGTTCACCACCAGAAGCTCGAAATCCTCGAACGTCTGCGCCAACACGCTCTTGACGCTTTGCAAAATGTGGAGTTCCGCATTGTACGCGGGCATCAGGACGCTGATCGCGGGAGCCGGTGAATTTAGCGCCATGGTTCAATTATCCTGGCCTCGTGCCCAATGTCCACTCGGTTGTGCGGCCAGCCATGACAATTCACCGCCCCCGACGCGTCCCCATCGATCTGACCTGTCCGCGGTGCGTGAGCCGCCGATGTCCAGGCCAGGCACCGTGTAATCACGACGCAATCCGCTTCAGGTCAAGGAAACACCTGGCAACCTCGTGACCGGTTTGGCATTTAGCGGCCGCGGCGTTTCCCGCGGCTTGCATTTCGCGATCGGAAGCCGGTACATCGATGAGGATCAGAAGCCCGATCGGACAAATTCGCGTGAACCACGATGGCCATGAGCTGACGGTATGAGTTTGAAGCAGACGATCGTGTCAGCCGTCGGATGGTTCGTCGCCGTCAAAGTATCCGTTCAGCTCGTCACCTGGGCGATGACCCTGGTGGTGATCCGGATTCTCTCGCCCGACGACTACGGCCTGATGGCGGTGTCGCAGATCTTCGTGAATTTCATGCTCGGGTTCGGTTCTCTCGGCTTCGGCGATGCGCTGGTGCAGCAGGGTGAAACCTCCAGGATGGTGGTGGCTCGGCTGTTCGGCGTGCTGCTGGTCTCCGCGCTGGTACTGGGCGCGCTGATGGCGCTGGCGGCGTATCCGATCGGGGCGTGGTACCACGATCCACGCCTCGTGCCGCTGATTCAGGTGTCGAGCCTGGGGTTCCTGTTCACCGCCCTGACCGCGCTGCCGCGCGCTTACCTGACCAAACACCTCAAGGTGCGGCCCATGTTCATCATGGAGCTGTCCTCCGGGCTGGCCGGCGCGGCCGCCGTCATCCTGCTCGCCTTCGGCGGTTATGGCGTCTGGTCCCTCATGCTGGGCTGGCTCACCACGAACGTGGTCAAGCTGCTTGGCTTCGTCTTGCTGGCCTCGGAATACTACACTTGGCCGCGGTTCGGAATCGCCGGCATCGGGCCATTGTTCTCGTTCGGGATTTACCGGACCTTCGAATACATCGTCTGGATGATCTTCGCCTCCGCGGACATCTTGATCATCAGCCGCCTTCTGGGCCCGGTCGAGGTCGGCGTGTATGTGGTCGCGTCGAATTTCGCGACCATGCCGCTGAACAAGATCGCGCCAATCGTCAACGCGACCGCGTTTCCGGCGTTCGCGCTGGTCCAGGAGCGGCCCTCCGAGGCCCGGTTCTATGCCTTGAAGGCAGTGCGGATGATGGCGGCGATCGCGGTCCCGCTGTTCTTTGGCCTCGCCGTCACCGCGCCCGAAGTGGTCGATCTGGTGTTCGGCCCACACTGGGCCGCCGCCAAGCCGGTGCTCGGCGTACTCGCGCTCGCGGTCACGTTCCGGGCGATCTTGCTGGTGGTACCGAACTTCCTGCAGGGGATCGGCGATTCTCGCGCCAGCTTCTGGTGCAGCGCCATCGGCGCGCTGATCTTTCCGCCCGCTTTCATCATCGGCTGCCATTGGGGCATCGTCGGCGTCGCCTGGGCGTGGCTTCTGGGCTACCCGATCATGTACGCGGCGAGCGCGATGATCGCGTCCCGGCGCGGCGGTCTGAACACCCGGTTGTTGCTGCTCGCGCCGGTGCAGCCGATCATCGCGGGCTGCATCATGATGGGCGCCGTCGCCACGACCCGCCCGCTGCTGTCAGACACGCTGCCGGAGGCCGTGAGTTTCGCGATTTTGGTCATGGTCGGCGCGACGACCTATGGCGGCGTCCTGCTGCTGCTGTTCCGCGGTCTGGCGATGGAGGTGCTGAAGATTTTCCGGCGTCCCGCATCAGCCGCCGATGCACCGATGCACGATCCAGGCCTGTCCCCCGTGAAGAGCCAGGATTGACGGTCGATATGGATGCGTCCCCGCGCGTTTCGGTCGTGGTGCCGACCTACAACGCTTCCGGCCGGTTGAAGAAGACGATCGAGTCGGTGCTGGCGCAGACCGTGCCGCCGTTCGAAATCATCATCGTCGACGACGGTTCGACCGATGACACAAAACAGGTCTGCGCACATTTCGGCGGCGCGATCTGCTACCTCGCGGTCGAGAACGGTGGTCAGCAGCGGGCACGCAACATCGGTGTCGCGCGTGCCACCGGCGAGTGGATCGCGTTTCTCGATCACGACGATCTTTGGGACCCCGACTATCTCGCCGAACTGCGAGCGTTCCAGGCACGCCATGCGTTCGATCTCGCCTTCTGCGACAGCCGGACCTTGCGGGAGCGAGAGGACGGGCATGTCATCCAGGACGGCACGCGCTTCATGGAACTCGCGCCGGCGGGCTACTGGCAAGGCATGGGCGTTGACCCCGCGGACCGGTGGAGCGTGCTGGAACGTTATGACTACGCGCATTTCCTGGAATTCCATCCCGTGCAACCGTCGGTCCTGACGATCCGCGCGGAGCTGTTTCGGGCACTGGGGGGGTTTGATCCACGAATGCGCGGTGTCAGCGCCGAAGATTTCGAGTTCGAGCTGCGGGCCATCCGGTCGGCACGAATTGGGCTGATCTGGCGGCCACTGGTGACCATTACCCGCCACGCGGGGAACGCCAGCGTCGATGGCGGCAAGATGGCGATGGATCTGGTTGATTGCCTGCGGTTCGCCCAGAAGCATCACAATCTCAGCACGGCGGAAAGCCGCGCCATCGAAGCGGAGCTGCAACGACGTTTGCCGCATGCGATGGACGGGGCATTCACGTTGCGGCGGTTCGCGGAACTGTGCGAATACCGGTCGTTGTTGGCCACGAGACCGGCGATGCGAACCCGGATCAAATGCGGGCTGGCGCGGTTACCCCGGTACGTCGCGAACCTCTGCGCCGATGCCCTCACGAGATGAGGTCTGCCTCGCGGAAACCTGCCCGGCGACCGCCCGGTTCCGAAGCCTGGGCACAGATGGTATATGCGGTGGAGGGTCTATCATGACTTATCGAATTGTTTGAATGGTTGAAGTTCGCATGAGCGTTTACGGAACCGGCCGATGACCTCCGATATCGCCATGTATACGGAAAAGGCGGACGCCTATTTCGACTTCGCGAGAACTGATATCGCCCCATTGTTGCCTGACCGAATGGACCGGGTGCTGGAGATCGGCTGCGGCGCCGGTGCGACGCTAAAATGGCTTCGGTCCCAGCATTCCGTGCGACACGCGGTCGGGATTGAGGTAGTGCCGGAGATGGCGAAACGCGCGGCATCCGTCTTCGATGTGGTATTATCCGATAATGTCGAGACAATGGAACTGCCTTCGGGCAGCTTCGATGTCATCCTCGCGCTCGACGTTCTGGAGCATCTTGTCGATCCATGGTCGGTCGTCAGGCGGTTGCATCGATTATTAAACCCGGATGGCGTAATCATCGCTTCGATTCCAAATATTGGCCACTATTCCGTATCCGTTCCGTTGGTCCTACGAGGCCGGTGGAACTATACGCCAGAAGGATTGCTCGACCAGACCCATCTGCGATTCTTCACCGGGAAAACCGCTGTTGAATTGCTCACGTGTTCCGGCCTCATCCATGACATGACGGCCATCGTGCGCCGGGGGCCGAAGTTTCGCTCGGCGAAAGCAAGATGGTACTCGCTGAAGATCCTGACCTGGCTTCTGCCCGGCCATCTGCTCAACTGGCAATTTTTGATCAGGGTCAAAGCAACGTGAGCCAGGCGCGACGATCTTTTCCAAATGCCGAATCAGTAATGTAATTGGGATCCGCGAATGGGAAATCACGGCTTTAATTCATCGGTGTTGGAACAGGCGCGGGGCGCGCGCATTCTGGTCGCCATCACAGTGCACTTCAACCCGACCCGAGTGGGGTTTCTCGCCGAAGTCTTGCGGTCTCTGGCGAATTTCCCAGTGGCAGCCATGGACGTCGTCCTTATCACTAACACATTCGGCGAAGTGGAGCTTGAGCTCCTTCGCCGCCTTTGCGACGAAATATTCCCTGACAGAAATACCTCAATAAGAAGCCATGGTGACCTCGCCCATCCATTCGACCTGACGTGGTGTCACAAGGCGATCATCGCAAAAGAGTTCGCCGGTGAGAACGACGGCAAGTACACGCACTTTATTTATCTGGAGGATGACATAAGACTGGACTTCGCCAATTTCTGCTATTTTGTTGACTTTCGAGAGAGGTTGAATGGAGCGGGTGTTCTGCCCTCCTTCCTGCGAGTGGAATACAGCGCGGCATTGAATGGTTTCGTCAGCACGGATATGGTCGCGCCGGTGAATGTCATCGAGCAACCTCACATTGATATTGGCGAAACTGTACTGGTCAATCCTCCTAATCCGTACACCGCCTGCTTTATTCTCGATACCCGGCTCGCCGGGGAATATGTGCTGACACGCTCGTTCGAAAGGGGGAAAAGTCGCGCCGTCAGTGATATGGACGTCCGTGAACGGGCAGCCATGGGTTTATGTCATGAGAACGTACCAAAATCGTTCCAAAGTCGCTACGTGGTTCCCTTCTCAAAGACAGCAGGCATGGCATTGAATTGTGCCTGGATTTCGCATCTACCGAACAATTATGCGAACGACCCGAACATCGGCTTTGGTAAGATCCGTATGGATTCACTATTCGTAACGACATCACGCGACCATACCGCGGCGGTTACCGAAGGACCTGGGAGGCGAACCGACGAAGCGGAAGGACAGATCGCGCGGAGAGGTCGGAACATTGCCAACAAAGTGATTGAAGGCCTGCGGTGGCGGCTTGGCTTCAAACGATGATTCCGGTCGGGGTTTACCTCCTGGTGACGGGAACGGCGGGATATCTTTCCGGGAATCATCTTGGTCAATTTGACCTACTGGTAACTCTTGGTCGGGCTTATGTCTGGATTGGCCCGCGCATGAACCATCGCCACCCGGCGGGCAGTGGATGGATATGACATGACGTTTTCAGTTCGCCGCAGCCTCGCGTGGATGGCCATGTCGCAGGTGGGCCTGTTCATCATGCAATTTGCCACATCACTGGTGATCGCGCGGCTGCTGACGCCCTACGAGATGGGCGTGTTCGCCATCGCCTTCGCGATCGTGGGCTTGCTGGCCACCCTCCGGGGATTGGGCCTGTCAGGCTACGTCGTCCGCGCCACGGAGGTAAATCCGGGTCTGCTCGCCACCCTGTTCACCATCAACGCGGCGCTCGCACTGATCGTGTCGGTCATCATCGCCGGGCTGAGCTTGCTTGGCGGCGCGCTGCTGGGCGAACCGGGCGTGCGGAGCCTGTTGCTGGTGATGTCGGTCCTCCCGCTGATCAGCATCTTCGAGTTCCTGCCGGCGGCGGGCATCGAGCGGCGCGGCGAATTCGGCCCGATCGCGCTGGTGAACCTCACCCGTACTTTGATCAGCAACGCGGTCATGCTTGGCTTCGCGTTCAAGGGCTTCAGCTACATGAGTCTGGCCTATGGCCAGCTCGCCGGCGCCTGCGTCGCGGTCGCCGGGGTGAACGTCGTTGGCTGGCGTCACGCCAGCGTGCACCTCGGTATCGCCGGATGGCGCGACATCATGCGGTACGGGCTGCACATGCTGGCGATTTCTGGCGTTAACATGGTGGCATACCGGATGGCCGAACTGGTGATGGGCAGGATGCTCGGCCTGAGCGCGCTCGGGCTGTATTCCCGCGCGTCAGGCCTGAACAGCCTGCTGTGGGACAATATCTACTTTCTCATCGTGCGGGTCGTGTTCGTCGATTTCGCCGAACAGCGCCGGCGCGGAGGATCCTTGCGGTACAGCTACCTGCGCATTCTGCAGATGATGACCGCGCTGCTGTGGCCCGCGTTCGCCGGCCTCGCCGTTATCTCTGGCCCGCTGGTGGTGACCCTGTACGGCGAGCAATGGGTGGCTGCCGCGGTTCCGTTCAGCCTGCTGTGCCTGTCCTCCATCGTCGCGGTTTCGATCGCCATGATATGGGAAGTGTTCGTCGTCTGCCAGGAGACCGGGCGGCAAGCACGCTTCGAGTTCGTACGCGCTATTGTCGGGCTGGTGCTGTTCACCGCCGGATGCTTTATCAGCCTTTCCGGTGCCGCCGCCGCGAGGATCTGGGAAGTGCTGTTCGCCGTCGCCCTCAATCGTCCTCACCTGAAACGGATGACGGATACGCGCACCCGAGACTCCGCCCCAATCTATCTGCGCAGCGGCATATTGACCGTTGTCGCGGTCACACCCGCCTCGGTGGTCATGACAATCTACGACTGGTCCCCACATGCGCCGGTGCCAGCGGTCCTTGCCGCAGTGTCAATAGGCGTGGCGGCTTGGGCGGCCGGGCTGTGGGCGTTACGGCACCCGCTACTTGATGAGGGCCGACTGGTGCTGGCCCGCCTTCTTACGGGGTAACTCGAGTCCTTTCAAGCGGATCGCTGCCAATAAGATCCGCTACCATCGATATCTATCAGGGCATCCTTGATCCCTCGTGCCGACCGGAAATCACCAACAGCCTGCGCGCACGGTGGCAAAGAAAAATCATCAATGATCACGAACCCACCTGGCGATAATTTATCGTATAGAGCTTCCAACGCCTGTATAGTAGACTCATACATATCGCCATCGAGTCTGAGGACTGCTAATCGATCGATCGGTGCTATCGGAAGGGTATCTTTAAACCACCCTTTGAGAAACCGAACACGGTCATCCAGCAACCCGTAACGTCGGAAGTTGCTCTGAACCTCCTCCAGTGGAATTGCGAGAATATCGAAGGTATGCCATTGATCACCCTCGTCTGCCTTGTACTTATTCGGGGATGGAGACGGCAGACCCTCGAACGAGTCCGCGACCCATACCGAACGAGTTTCATCCCCATATGCCTTCAGTATCGCCCGCATGAAGATGCAGGCACCGCCGCGCCAAACTCCAGTTTCAATTAGATCTCCCGGTACACTATGACGAAGAACGCTCTCGACACAGGTTTGTAAGTTATTGAGCCGTTTATGACCAATCATCGTATGCGCCCGTGCCGGCCAGAATGTTCCGTTCGCGATCGCGAGCACTCTCTCTTCGTGCGTGAACGAGTCATTCGACTCGGCCATCGTGATCCGGTACCGAGCCAGCAATCCACTTATCATCCAAAGAAATTGCCGCTTGATCCACGGCGTTCCGACTTTGATTTGATACGGAACGAGATGCGCCAGCGGATGATCGATGAATATGCTGTCCGATAGAACACGTTTCATCAAATCGAGATACAACATCTCGGGGCTGATTTCGCCTAAACTTAGAACAGTCAGCGGCATTTTCTTGTGCCGCGATAAATGTAGGATTTACGGTGTTGAGTTTTAACGTCCGTCTCGGTGAGAGTTCCTGCGCACTGGGATTGCTTCGTGCCCCAATTGCCGCATGCTGCTTCAGACCCCCCGCCCACGACACTTCTGCTATTACTATACCGCGCTCCCTTCGTAGCCGACTCAGCCTCATCGGCAGGTGCGGTAAATAGGAATGAAACCCCTGTTAATAGGTCTGATGGCCTAAAATTGAAGACGCGATCTCTCATTTAATACTCCCGTTCCGAGGTGAATTGGTCTACATTGGCATGGTTGGAGGCATTTCACCACATGGGACGTTGGCACACAACTCGAGCACACCTTCGATTTCGCATTACGCACCTTGCGAGATTTACAGCGGGCACGCGCCTGTAGGTGCGAGCTGAGCACAAAACAGCCTTCCCTGGGTCACTTGTCACCCTGACGAGGCATCTACAATCATGTGGGCAAAACAATTTGCACGCCGAAGCGAATTCGCAAACCACCGCCTCATAAGAATCCAAAGCCATGCGACCATGAAGAGGTGAACCATGAATCCTGTAGTTTCTCGCATCATTGGCTGGCACAAGAAGACAGAAAAACAGCAAGCATTGGTAAAATATCGCGTTAACAGCCTTATCGCGTCGCTCATATCGTTATGGCCGGGGCGGCTCTGGAGTCTATTATCGTATTTCAAATCCGATAAGCACCTCACCGGTCAGCACCAATATGGCTTCACGTATGATGAATTATTCCGACCATTTAAGTATCGGCGCCTCAAGCTGCTCGAGATTGGAATCGGCGGTTTCGGTGTTTTTGTGGGAGGCAATTCACTTCTCGCGTGGAAAGCATTCTTCCCTTTTGGAAGCATTATCGGCTGCGACATCAATCCAAACTCTGAACTGACCCATGTGCGTACAAAAATCTACCAGATTGACCAGTCCTCTGGCGATCAATTAACCGCTTTGCAGCGAGATGAGGGGCCGTTTGACATAATTATCGACGATGGCTCGCATTTAAGCGCGCATCAAATATTCACGTTCGAGCATATGCTGGACACTGTGAAGGATGGTGGATTTTATATCGTCGAAGATGTACAAACATCATATTGGCCAATGGAACTCTTCGAGACTCAATGGGACGGCGCCCACGTGGATGACCCAAATTTCTCCCGTACATGCGTCGGTTATTTTACCGATCTGGCAAAATATCTGAATCACGCTGAATTTGCAAAATTGGATAATCTTTCACCAAAATTCTTGTTTCTAGCCAAGAAAATTCGACGCATTACGTTTGAACATAATATGATCATCATTTTGAAATGTCCGAATGTTGAACCGTCGAACTCTGTCAGGCGCCGCATCGTCAAGGAACCCTAACAGCCAGATCAACGGCGGCACATCGTTCGCATGACCGCCGGATCCGGCGGTCCTTCAGTTGGCCAGGATGGAATCCCCATCGTCCGACAAAAGGTGCCTCCGGATAGCCACTGGAAACGGCTTTCAACGGCTCACGATATCGCATCGATCATTCGAATCCATAGCCGCGGATTCCGTCCAACCAACTCGCGGAACGGGAACGGGATGCGCCGATTGGGATCATACACGCCACCCATGCCTCGCAGACCATCCCAGAGCCCCGCCAGCACCGCGTTTAACACCACCGGGTTATCAGGCATTTGGTCGAGCAACACCAACCGCTGTCGCACGATCCAGATGAGAAACCTTAAGAATTGCAAGCGCGAACAAAATTTTCGCCACATCAGGATTTCGTTTCGAGACATGTAGTAGTAATAATGTGGCTTTAATTCCTCTACCGAGTCGGTCGCGGGCTTTCCTCGATGAAAGATCGAGGCTTCAAACACCACCATGTTACGAAATCCAGCAAGCGCACTTCGGATTGAATAATCGTAGTCCTCCCAGTAAGCAAACAGGTGATCATCCAATTCGCCGATTTTCTCATACGCCGCGCGCCGCACCAGCATCGCCGTGCCAACGAGGCCGATCCGGTCCGGATATTGCGTGTGCCATTCTTGCGCCCGCACGACATCATTCGTGGGCGTATAATCCGGGACCGCGAGGTCAAAGAGGCCGCAGGCGGATTGAACAACGTCGTGGTCGTATTCCTCAAGGATCAGCGGACTAGCGAGACCGATCCCGAAATCAGCCTCACATATATCAATCATTCTGGTGAGCGCATTCGGCTCCGCCACTGCGTCGTTATTAAACAGCCAAACATAGTCCGCACCGCGATCGAACGCGAGACGCATGGCTCGGTTATTGCCACCCGAATAACCACGATTCTCGGGGTCTTCGATCAGGCAGGCACGGTCGCCCAGGCCTCTGAGCACCTCGATTGAACCATCGGTTGAACCGTTGTCGACGATCAATATTCGTCGGTTAGTGTAAAGTTGTCGCTCCAATGATGCAACGCAGCGCATTGTGTCCGTGTGACCGTTCCAGTTCAGTACAATGATATACACCAAAGGCTGCATGATGGCGTCGTTCCAGATTTAGCTACCCTCCTCGCATGCCCGGTGAGACCATCGTAATTCCTCGGTGGGAAATTGCTCATCCCGCGGTTGAGTCATCGCCATGTACTGCTCCCAATTCCTGTTCCACACCTGTCCGGCGGTGCCCACGCGGCGTACTGGCATGTGCGTTGCCTCCTGGCTTCATATAGTTGTCAAATTCGCTTTTCAATGGTCGACGAGTTGACCGGCCCCCTCCAGCATTCCCCGGAAAAACTCCACCGTCCGCCCCAACCCTGTCTCCAGGTCAACCTTCGGTCCCCACCCCAACACCTTACTGGCCAGCGTAATGTCCGGACACCGCTGCGTCGGATCGTCCATTGGCAACGGCTTGTGCACGATCCGCGACCGCGACCCGGTCAGACCGATCACGCGCTCCGCCAGTTCCCGCACCGGGATTTCATGCGGATTGCCGATGTTGATTGGCCCGGTCACCTCCGGTCCGGTCGCCATCATGCGGACGAACCCCTCGATCAGATCGTCGACGTAACAGAACGCCCGCGTCTGACTGCCATCGCCGTACAGCGTGATATCCTCACCCCGCAACGCCTGCACAATGAAGTTCGACACCACGCGCCCATCGTTCGGATGCATCCGCGGGCCATACGTATTGAAGATCCGCACCACCTTGATGGCGACCTTATGCTGCCGGTAGTAGTCGAAAAACAGCGTCTCCGCGCAGCGCTTGCCCTCATCGTAACAGGCGCGCGGGCCGAGCGGATTGACGTTGCCGCGGTAGTCCTCGGTCTGCGGATGAATGGTCGGGTCGCCATAAACCTCACTGGTCGACGCCTGCAGGATCTTGGCGCCGACCCGTTTCGCGAGGCCGAGCATGTTGATGGCGCCGATCACACTGGTCTTGGTCGTCTGCACCGGGTCGAACTGGTAGTGCACCGGCGACGCTGGGCAAGCCAGATTGAAAATCTCGTCGACCTCGACATACAGCGGAAACGTCACATCGTGCCGCATCACCTCGAAATGCGGATTGTCGAGCAGACGAACGATATTGTCCTTCCGGCCGGTGAAATAATTATCGACGCACAGCACATCGTGGCGATCGCGCAGCAAACGCTCACACAGGTGGGAGCCGAGGAAGCCGGCCCCTCCGGTCACCAGAATGCGCTTTCGTGTCAGGTCCATCAGTGGAATTCCCAAATCTCAGGAGGCAGCCAGGCGATGCCCGTATTTCGCTGAATTCCGGCGAAAGGTCACGTACAATTGACGTGCCTCGCGGGTTCGGAACGGCGGCGGCGTCACCGCCGGAAGTTTCGCGGGCGCAACCCGGCATGGAACCACGTGATCAACGAACAGATATCGAATACCGGCAGGCCCGTCGCCTCCCGCAGCGCATGAGCGTACGGCGGCATATTGGTGCATTCCAGCACGATCGCTCCGATATCGGCGTGGCGCGCGAGCAACGCCCGGCCGGCGTCCAGGATGTCCCGCTCGGCGAGGTCGACGTCCAGGTCGTCCTTCTCCGCCTTGATGAGCACCCGGAAGAATTCGCGTCCGGTTTCGGTGCCGGCGATCGGGGTATCGAGCGGCACGCCCGCCGCCTCCAAATGGCGCGGGGTCAGCGAGGCGGCTGACACGGTGATCACCCCGACGCGCTTGCCGGGCGGCAGGGTCGCCTGAACCCAGGGGACCTGGATCAACGCGCTGGTGGCGACCGGCACCTGGACATGGGCCGCGAGTTCCCGCTGAAACAGCGCCAGGAAGCCGCAATTGGTGGTGATTGCCTCGGCACCCAGATCCACGAGGTCGGCGGCGGCGGCGAGGAAATCCGGCAGCAGCCCCTCCGCGCCGCGCAGGACGACGCGTTCGGGGGTGGCACCGCGCACCACGCGATACAGCACGGGAAACGGCCAGGTGAGGGCGTTGCCCATGTCGCCTTGGATGCGGGGGAAGCGGGCCTCCAGCATCAGAATGCCCAGGGGGGCGCCGTAGATGGATTTGCCACCTGTCGCGATGCTCGTCATGCGGCTATCTTGCCTGAAACCACGCGCGCGGGCGAGACTGCCGTGAGACCCCAGCGCACCCGGTGGTGCACACTGACCGAGGAGACGACACCATGGCCGACCGGCCCTTCAACCAGGCTGACCTCGACGTTCTGGCCCAATGGGACACGCCGACCATCTGCAACGGGCTGGAGATCACCAACCCGGAGCGCCGCCGCTTCGGCTACACCGTCGAGCCGATGGTCTGCATCAACCCGAAAGCCAAACCGATCGTCGGACTGGCTCGCGTCGGCATGATCCGCTCCACCGAAGTGCCGCGCGGCACGGTCACCGACCGCGCCGACTGGTACGATTACGTGCATGCCACCGACTTCCCCACCATCGCGGTGATCCAGGACATCGACGGGCAGATCGGCTACGGCGCCTACTGGGGTGAGGTGCAGTCGACCGTTCACAAGGCGCTCGGCTCGATCGGCTGCGTCACCAACGGATCGTTTCGCGACCTCGACGCATGGGCGCCGGGCTACCAGATGATCGGCGGCCGCGTCGGGCCGAGCCATGCGCATGTCCATATGGTCACGTTCGGCCAGCCGGTGAACATTTTTGGCATGCAGGTGGGCCACGACGACGTGATCCACGCCGATTTCCATGGCGCGGTGGTCGTGCCGGCCGACGCGGTGCGGAAGTTGCCGGCGGCGATCGACCTGATCTCTCGGCGGGAGAAGGTAATCCTGGACGTCTGCCGCGCGCCTGGCTTCACGCCCGCGAAACTGCGCGACGCGCTGAAGCGGTCGGGCGAAATCCATTGACCCGACGGGGATGTTGCGATGCCCAACTATGAGTACGAATGCGAGACCTGTGGCCCGTTCACCGAGAACCGGCCGATGGCGGAGTTCGATCAGCCGCAACCCTGCCCGGATTGCGGCGATATCGCGCCCCGGTTGCTGACCTGCCCGGCGCTCGCGGGTGGTGCGAGCGAGGACGCGGGGATGTCGGCGGCGCCGTCGCATCCCGGCGGCTGCGCCTGCTGCTCTGGGCCACGCAGTTGGAGCGCGGACGCGGTCTGACGGTGAACCACGGCGGGTCTGGCGCCAGGTCCGCCGTCACGCGTTCCGCCACGCCGGCAAGATTCGCAGTGCGTTGCCGCGACCGATCGCCGCCAGTTCTTCGTCGTTGAACCGCGCGGTCAGGCCAGCGACGTGTTCCGCGCTGGTTCGGTACGGAAAGTCCGTGCCGAACACGATTTGTGACAATGGCACGAGTTTGGCCAGCGCCTGAATGGTGATCTCGTTGGCGACCTGAGCCGTATCGTAAAAGAAACGGTTCAGTTCGTGATCGACCATGTCGCGGGTGAACTTGCCTTTGTACGGCGGGGTAGTGACCATCTGAATACGCAACCGCTCGGCGACCGACGTGATCACACCGCCGCCGTGCGAAAAAATGAAGTTGATGTCGCTGTAGCGCGCCGAGGCGCCGCTGAAGATCAGGCTGATGAGCGTGCGTGTCGTATCGGCGCCCCAGTCCACGGCGGCGTCCGGCACGCCTTTCACCAGATTGACACAGCAGCTGGGACTCATGGGGTGGGTATACACGACGCCTTTTCGGCGGTTCAGTTCATCGAACACCGGCGCGAATTCCGGGTATCCCAGCCATTTGTCGCCGTAATTGGTCATCATACCAACGCCGTCGACCTTCAACGTATCGAACGCGTATTCGATCTCCTTCAGGGTTTCGTCGATATAAGGCATCGGCAACATCGCGAAGACACCGAAACGGCCGGGGTGATCCTTGGCCAGTTGCCGCGCCCATTCGTTCGACTCGCGCGCGACCTTGGCCGCTTCGGGTGCGGGCAGAAAGCCAACCTGCGGCGGCATCGGCGAGGTGATGGCGGTGGCTGTCCCCGCCTTGTCCATATCCTCAAGCGATTTCTCGGGCGTCCAGGACACCATTGGCGGATTGTCGAGTTTCGCACGTTTGACCGCGTCGACCCAGGCCGGGGGAACCAGATGATGATGCACATCGATGAATTTGTCCTTCGGCGCGGCATGCGCACCCGGCGCGAAGACGCTGGCGAGGCCGCCAAGCCACACGTGCCTGCGCCCGCAAACGCAAGGCTGGTTCATGATTTTTCCTCCCGTTTCCGCCGCCGTTGTTCGACGAACGCGCCCATCAGGCGTTTGGTTTCCTCGCTGCCATGCGCGGCGGCGACGGCGCGGATGCCCTGCTGGATCGCATCCGCGATCGACATCCGTTCCCAGTCGTGCATCAGCTCTTTTTGCGCCCGGATCGCGTGCGGACCGGCGGACAGGATCGCGGCGACCCAGTCCTCCACCGCCGCGTCGAGTTCCGTTGGCGGAACGATCCGTTCGACGAGGTGGCAATCGGCGGCCTCTCGGGCGTCGATGTGCCTGCCGGTGAACACCAACTCCCGGGTTTTGCCCCAACCGATCAGCCGCGGAAGCAGACAGGCCTCCATGCCGGACGGCAGGCCGAACAGCACCTCCGGCATGCCGAAACGCGCGGTGTCGGCCGCGGCGCGCATGTCGCAGGAGGCGGCGATTTCCAGTCCGGCACCAAAACAATAGCCGTTGATGCGGGCGATCACCGGTACCGGCGCGCGGCGGATCGCCTCGCACACGCGATGGGTCAGGAACGGTCCTTCGTAGGCATGCTCCGGTTCAAATGTCGCCATTTCCGCAATGTCGGCGCCACTGATGAACGATCGGTCGCCGGCGCCGGTCAATACGATCACGCGCAGGTCCGGTTGCGCGGACACGCGCTCGATCGTTTCCGCCAGTTCCCGCTTGCCGGGATTGCCCAGGGTGTTGCGGCGCGGGGCGTTGTTGACCGTGACCGTCGCGACGCCGCGGCTGTCGGTGGTGGCGAGAATCAGATTTCGCGTCATGAGGAGAGGGTCCGGTCAAAGCAGTGTGCCGTCAAGCGCCGGGGTTTCACCCCGGACCCCGACCAAGAGGCGCTGCCTCTTGGAACTCCGCCAAGGACAGTGGTCCTTGGAACCATTGATTTGGTTGGTTCTCTGAGGAGGGCCGACGCGGACCTTGCAAGGTCTCCGTTGGCCCTCCTCAGAGAACCAACCAATGGACAGATTTCAAAGGGCCTCGCCCTTTGACGGAGGTCCAGGAGGCAGCGCCTCCTGGCGGGTTTCAGGGCAGCGCCCTGACGCTTTCACCCCCGCCGCCGGACGAACCGCAGCCCCGCGAAACCCACGCCGAGAACAGCGAACGAGGCTGGTTCCGGTACCGGTGCGGTATCGAACGCGACCTCACCGAGATTGACGCTGGTCCCCCCATGTCCCGAGTTGATCTGCAATCGAACGAATTCGCCTGCCCCCGAGACGCTGAAGGTCTGAGCGCCAAGACCGATCACCGCGTTGAAGGAGCCCAAAGCCGTCACCCCGGACGTGAACCCGGCGTCCAGCGCGGAACTCAACGTAAAGCTGTTGACCGCGAGGAACGTGTTTTGCGTCCACATGGCGAATGTTGATATCGAGTAGTCACTCCCCAGGTCGAACTCCAGGTAACCAGGCATCGTATTGGCACTGCTGGCCCAACCGGTCGAAGCCGAGACCACGGCATGCGTGGGAGCCAGGTTGATGTAGGTTTCAAAGTCGGTCTGGCCGCTGATGAAGCCGACCGACAGTCCCGACTGGTCGATGAGATGACCGGTCGAGCCCCCCGCCGTGCCGAGCGTATTGCCGACGACCGCGACCGGCGACCGGATCGTCCCGGCGTGAGCGGGCGCTGATCCGGCGAAGCAAAGCACTACCGCGCCCGCCAGCCAGCGTTGCATCTTCATTTTTAGATGCCCATCTCCGAAATAATGATCCACCTTGTGCTGTCGCGAATATTTCATTCCAAAGGATTGCAAATCCATTGCGAATGTTCGGCTTACAACAAATTTCATCAGATAACGTTCACCTGGGACGCTATTGGAACGCGCAGCTTCAATCACGTTCGTGCCGTCGAACACGGCGGCGGGCACGTTCGTGCCGCCGAACACGGCGGCGGGCACGTTCGTGTCACCGGACACGATGGCGGGCACACCAAGCCGGTGTGGCGCACCCGCCAAGGATCGATGTCACTTACGCCGGCGTAGAACCGCGTCACGGATCAGCGGCATGCGATCGTTGCCGAAATACATGTCATCGCCGCCGACGAACATCGTGGGTGAGCCAAACCCGCCGCGGTCGATCAGTTCCTGCGTGTTGTCGCGCAGCTTGTCCTTGTTCGCCTGGTCATTGATCGCGGCGAAGAACGCCGTCGGATCGATCCCGGCCTTTTGGCAGATCGAGGTCAGCACATCGTCCTTCGAGATGTCCTTGTCGTCACCCCAATACGCATCGAACGTGGCCAGCGCGAACGGTTCGAGCTTATCGGTGCCCTCCAGCCAGCAGCAGCCGCGCATCGCCTTGACGCTGTTCACCGGAAACACCGTGGGCCGGTAGTGCATCCGGATGCCAAGGAAGCGAGCCCAGTCGGTCTGGTCTTTCTTATTATAGGCGGCTTTCGCCGCGACCGGCTTTTCGCGTGAGTTGTGCACACTCGGGTTGACCGCATTGAACACGCCACCGACCAGATGTGGCCGGAAAGCGATGGTCACGCCGACCTCTTTGCGCAATTCCAGCAGGTTGTGAAACGCGAAATACGTCCACGGGCTGGAACAATCAAAAAAACATTCCATTTCTGCCATGATTCATCTTCCTGTTGGCGTCAGCGGGAGCGTGGAGCTTACCGCCTCTCCCGTCATGGCCGGGTCCGACCCGACCATCACTCTTGTCATCGTGTTGTCGTCGATGGACCGATCTAACCGGGCCATTACGAACCGAACTCTCGCTCAGCGCACCGGTACCGGACGGGCGCGCTGGTTATAGAGCATCTTCGCGCGCCGATCCTTTTCCTCCTGCGACAGTTTCGACTGGTCCTCGGCCATGTCCGATCCCACCGCCATGCCGCGCTGCACGCCGGGACGAGCGCCCATTTCCTCGAACCAGCGTTTGAAGTACTTGAATTCCTCGATGTCCTGGCCTTGCGCCTTCCAGTTCACCGTCCACGGGTAGCAGATCATGTCGGCGATCGTGTACTGGTCGCCGGCCACATACTTGCTGACGTACAGCCGGTTGTTCAGCACTCCGTACAGCCGGTTCACCTCATCCGTGAAGCGCGTGATGGCATAGGTCTGGTCGCCCTTGCTGGCATCCAGCCGGCGGAAGTGACCACATTCGCCACTCTTGGGGCCCTGATTGGCCATCTGCCAGATCAGCCACTCGTTCACGGCGTATCTGCCGCGCATATCCTGAGGGTAAAACTTCCCGACCTTCTCCGCGAGGTACATCATGATCGCACCCGACTCGAAAATCGCGAGCGGCTCACCGCCGTCGGCCGGCGCGGTGTCGACCATGGTCGGCATGCGATGGTTCGGGTTCATTTTCAAGAACTCGGGAGTGAACTGGTCGCCGCGGCCGATGTTGCACGGGATGATCTTGTAAGGGATCGCCGCCTCTTCCAGCAGGATCGTGACCTTCTTCCCGTTTGGTGTGGGCCAATAGTGCAGGTCGATCATGTCTCGTGCTCCCTCGTGGTTGGCATTTCGCCCGGCACTCTGGCACAACCTGGTCAACCCGGCCACACTGGCCGGAAGCAAAACTGGATCCAGGACCGTGACTGATATCGTACTCGTGCACAGCTCTGATTTACATGTCGACAACGACCCACATCAGGGCCCCTACGGAGCGGACGGCACCACCGGCTTACGGGTCGTACTGGAGGCGGCGAAAGCGCATGACGCTCACATCGTTCTGCTCGTGGGCGACATTTTCGACAACAACCGCCAGCCCGACTGGATCCTGAAGCGCTGCACCGAATTGCTGGCGGATGCCGGCCGGCCGGTCGTGTTCCTGCCCGGCAACCATGATCCGCTGACACCCGATTCCGTCTATCTGCGTGGCGACATGGTGGAACTTCCGCATGTGCATGTGATCGGCGTCACGCACGAGCAGGCGGTGTATTTTCCTGAGTTCGACATGGAAATCTGGGGCCACGCGCATGTCGATTACGGCAACATGGTTCCGCTGCGCGATCCCAGGCCAAAGACGGCCCGCTGGCACATCGCGCTGGCGCACGGACATTATGAGGATGATGGCGCGGTGCCGCTGCGTCCCTCGTGGCTGATCAGCAACGCGGAACTCGACGCCACCGAGGCCGATTACATCGCGCTCGGCCACTGGAACCGCGCGGCCCAGGTGGGGACGGGGAAAGTTCCGGCGTATTATTCGGGATCGCCTGATCTGGCGAAAACGGTGAACGTCGTGCGTTTGACCCACAATGGCGCGGTCGAGGTCACCCGCGCGCCGATTTCCTGGGTGTAGGCACGCCTATTCCTTCGACAGCGCCAACCGGATGGTTTCCAGTTCCTCCCGGCGCGCGGCATCGGTTTTCGGATAGCGCGACTTCAGGCCCTTCAACGTGTCGACGATGACCTGCGACACGATCAGCCGGGCGTTGCGCTTGTCATCGGCCGGAACGACGTACCAGGGCGCATGATCGGTGCTGGTCTCGCTCATGCAGTCCTGATACGCGGTCATATAATCGTCCCAGAACGCCCGCTCCTGAATATCCGCGATACTGAACTTCCAGTTCTTGCGTGGTTCCTCGATCCGGGCGAGGAACCGTTCGCGCTGCTCGTCCTTCGACAGATGCAGGAAAAACTTGACGATCCGCGTGCCGTTGCCGTGCAGATGCCGCTCCAGATTGTTGATCGAACGGTAACGCTGGTGCCAGCGCTGCTTCAGATCGCGCGGCGCGCCCGCTACGCCCTCGGCGTGCAGGATCTCCGGATGCACACGGACGATCAGCACTTCCTCATAATAGCTTCGGTTGAAGATGCCGATGCGGCCGCGTTCGGGCAGATCGCGCGTGCAGCGCCAGAGGAAGTCGTGCTGCAATTCCTGTGGGCTCGGGTGTTTGTAGCTGAACACCTGGCAGCCCTGCGGGTTGATGCCGGACATCACGTGGCGGATGGCACCGTCCTTGCCCGCCGCGTCCATCGCCTGAAAAATCAGCAGCACGGCATGACTGTCGGCGGCATAAAAACGCTGCTGCAGCTTGTCGAGTTCGGCGACATGGCTGGCCAGCAACGCATCGTACTCCGGCTCGGAATCGTAAGCTGGCGCGACGCGGGTTGGCCGGTGCTTCAGTTTGACGGTCTCGCCTTCGCGGACGCGGAACGGGGTCACATCGATTGCCATGCGAGGGAGTCTCCGCCGGTCCAGGTCAGCGATCAAGTCCAGCCGGTCGCGCGATCAAAACCCCGCCAGATTGATGCCCGCGACGCCGGCCGCGGCGCCCGCCACGGTGATCAGGCTCAATGTCAACAACACCCAGTGCAGCCGTTCCACCAAACGGTACGTCGCGACCGGGTCGCGCACGGCGCGGCGCTCGAGCAGGCGATCGAGAAAAAATGGTTCGGCGATGAACAGCATCACGGTGAATACCAGCCAGGTCAGAACCATGGCATGCATCCACCAGAACGGAGCGGACGCGAACCAGTCCCAGGCGTCGATCCGCCAGGTCATGTAGAGCCCGCTCAGCCCCG
The DNA here is from genome assembly GCA_937902425.1 of uncultured Acetobacteraceae bacterium. Lineage (GTDB taxonomy): Bacteria > Pseudomonadota > Alphaproteobacteria > Acetobacterales > Acetobacteraceae > Rhodopila. Next base: position 32,170 of record CALFNB010000024.1, read on the forward strand.
CCAGGGCAGTGGTCCAGCGCGCTTGCCTCGCGAACCGCGCTTCAATCGCATGAAACGCGCCGAACCGTTCCCTGGGCGGATACGCGCGCCGGATGCCGGGCAGCAACACCGTCGTTACCATCCCCACGCCGCCGATCCACAGCACGACCATCACCAGGTGCAGCGCGCGGGCGATCCCGAAATCGGTCATGGCGGGTCTTTCTTGATGGGCGGGGCCAGGGAGCCGTCACGGCGAGGAAATCCTGGTATACCCAATCGCAGAGGCAATGCGTGGTGCCGCCTCCGAAAGAAGGCAGCGTCAACACCGAGACACAGCGCGACAGAGACAGAAAAAATCCAGCATTTTACCAGGACTTTCTTCTCTGTGGCGCTGTGTCTCCGTGGTAACGCTTTCCTTCCATGAGGCCAACGAAGTCGCGGGTTGT
>CALFNB010000025.1 GCA_937902425.1 uncultured Acetobacteraceae bacterium
GCCCGTTCGGGGAAACGCCGCACCAGCCGGACCTGATCGTGAGCGACTTCGCCGAACTCGCCGCCACGCTGGGGGAGGCCAAGATGGGGGAAACATGAATCTCGACCGGTTCCGCGTCGAGACCCCAACGAACACGTCAACCACGCACGCTTTCTTATATATCTGGAGGAAGCGCGCCTCGGGTTCCGCCGCCTGCTCGATCGTGAACCGGGTTTGCCTGAAACGGTGACCTGGCCCATCGCTGAATTGACCATTCGCTACCTGCGCTCGGCGGAATACCCTGGATCGTTGACGGTCGAGCTGGCGCCGATCCATGTCGGGCTGACATCGTTCATGCCTGGCCATGGCATTTTCGATCGGGACGGCTGCGTCGCCGTCGCGCTGAACCGAAGCGTTTGCGTCGACCGAGCCACCGGGCGGAAAGTACCGATCCAGGACACCGTCGCGGCCCGACCGCGGGAACTGAGCCGGCCAGGTTGACGAAACTGCCCGGTGGCGGCTGAAGAAGCCGGCGATCGCGCCGCGAACCCGGGAAAACGCGGAATTTTGTTGTTCGCCACCAAGAATCTGTTGCTCGACTCGCGGCGCTATGGTGTGGTCCGCACGTTACAAGTGCTGAACAGTGAGGATCCCATGCCCGCAGCTAAGAAGGCCGCTCCAGCGAAGAAAGCGGCCGCGCCCGCCAAGAAGGCCGCCGCCAAGCCCGCCGCGCAGGCAACGGTCACTCTGAAACAAATCGCGGCGACCGTCGCGGCAAGTCACGAAATTCCGAAGAAGCTGGCGGAGGCGGTGCTCGACGACCTGATCACCGCGACGTCGCAGCATCTGAAGAAAGGCGACAAGGTCCGGCTGACCGGCCTTGGCATCCTGCAGGTCAGGGCGCGCGCCGCGCGAATGGGCCGCAATCCCGCGACCGGGGAAGTGATCAAGATCAAGGCCAGCAAGAAGATCGCCTTCCGTCCGGCGAAGGAACTGAAAGAGTCAGTCTGACAAATCGGGTCGGGCGGGCGAAACAGCCGGAGGGCGTGACAGCCTTCCGGCTTTCGCCGTGTACGGTTATCCTCTCGACGCCAGTTGGGAGGTTAACATATGTTCCGACGTGAGTTCCTGATCGCCGCCACCGCCGCCGTGGCGCATCCAGCCTGGGCTGAAGATACGCCCGGCGTCACCGCGACCGAAATCAAGATCGGCAATACCGCGGCCTATAGCGGGCCGGCGTCGGCATACGGGATCACCGCCAAGACCGAGGCCGCGTTTTTCCAGATGGTCAATGACCAGGGCGGCGTCGGTGGCCGCCAGATCGTTTATGATTCACTTGACGATGGCTACAGCCCGCCCAGAACCGTGGACCAGGTGCGGCGGTTGGTGGAGCAGGACCAGGTCGCCTTGATGTTCGCCACGATCGGTACGCCGTCCAACACGGCGATATTTCATTACACCAATAATAAAGGTGTCCCGTTGCTGTTCCTTGGCTCCGGCGCCAACAAATGGGGTGATTACAAGTCGACGCCCTGGGTCATGGGCTGGCAGCCGAGCTATCGCACCGAGGCGCAGATCTACACGACTTATGCGAAAGAGAACCAACGTGACGCGAAGATCGGCATCCTCTACCAGAACGACGACTTAGGCAAAGACTACCCGCTCGGCGTCAGGGATGTGTTGGGCGCGAAGTACGACAGCATGGTCAAAACCGTTTCTTATGAAGTAACCGACGCGACCGTCGACTCGCAGATCCTGGAGCTGAAGAACTGGGGCGCCCAGATAATCATAACAGCCGCCACACCAAAATTCGCCGCCCAGTCCATCCGGAAAATCGCTGAACTGGGATGGAAGCCGGTGCATTTCATGACCAACGTTTCGATCTCGGTCGGCTCGGTTATCAAGCCGGCGGGCCCGGAGAATGCGACCGGCCTGATCAGCGCGGCGTACTTGAAGGATCCGACCGATGTGACCTGGAAGGACGATCCGGGGATGAACCAATGGCGCGCGTTCATGGCGAAATACATGCCCGGCGCCGACCTGACCGATGTCGGCACGGTGTTCGGTTATGGCGTCACATACTCGCTGTGGAACGTGCTGAAACAGTGCGGCACGGATTTCTCGCGTGCGAACATCATGAAGCAGGCGGCGAATTTGACGGACCTCGAGGTGCCGGTGCTGCTGCCGGGCATCAAGGTCAATACCAGTCCGACGAACTTCCATCCAATCCGGCAGATGCAGTTGCAGAAGTGGGATGGAGCGTCGTGGAAGTTGTTTGGCTCGGTGTTGGCGGGCGCCGGGGATCTTTAATCGCAGGGATGGCAGTTGCCCATCGCGTTGTTGTTTCGGTGCCGGGTCATCCACCCGGCACCGGCGCATCGCCAACCGACAGCGTGTGTGAAAACGATAGCCGGGCGGTGGATTGACCACCTGCGCCTGGAACGACACGTCCAGCGCGGCCCCCAACCGCACGTCGGACCATATGTCGTCGCTGATGTCGTTTCGCGACAGTATCCCCAACGTGATGATCTGTTCCATGAACGAGACGGTCCGATGGGCCGGCACGGTGTCGTCCGCGACGATATGCGAATGGTCGCAGCATCGATATGCGGCCGGAGCGCCAGGTAATGGGACGTGGAGCAGCCGAGCTGCACATCGCTCAGCGTCGAACTGGTGAACCCCGTGAATTACCCCGCACCGCCGGGAACCGGCGATACGGCGCCACCCGATCGAGGCGCGTGAGTCGCGCCTCCATGAATGCGCGGCGGTCCGGTGAACCGTCCAGGTTGATGTAGTATCCAACATGCGGCACGTGCTATCCTTCGTCGCGGGTCAGCACGAGATCGAAGGTGATGCAGACCGGATTGTCGCCGCGTTCCAGCCAGCCCTCATGAACATGGCCGCGGCCGTCGACCGCCAACAGATCGATCGTCGCCTCGCCGTTCGTGACGCGACCGGAGCGGACCAGCACCTCGGTTGCGTTATCCGGCACGATCGTTCCGTTGGTGAAGTGGGCGCCGATCAGACTGCCGAGGCTGCCGCGGATGGTGGCGTTCGTGAACCCATGCGCGTCGGCGATGCGTTCCACGGCGGTAATGATATCCTTGTTCGGCCGTACCCGCGCGAGCACGGCCGGTGCACGGTCGTCTGACGGTCCTGAAGGCTGGAACAGCGTGAAATTGGTTTCCGGATCGAGCGCGGTTGCAATCGCGATCTCCGAAAATCCCCACGCGTGGACAATGGCGGGCTCGGTGACGATTGACTCGCCCGGCAGGACGTGGCCACCGCGGCGCACGCCGCCGGGCTCGATCCAGGTGGCGTGGCAGTGCAGGTACGGCTTTCCGTCGTGCCACCCGAACGTCGCGTTGGCCTGTTCGATCCGTGTCGTGCCCGCCGGCGCGCGAGGGGTGGAAAAGTATGCGACGTGCGACGCATCGTCGGGCGGACCCGGCATCACGTAGCGAAACGGATCGAACGCGCCGCCGCGCCATCCCGCGTGCACCAAACTCTCGGTCGCGGCGTCCAGCAACGACACGCCGGCGCGCAACGGATACGTCAAACTCTCAGCCGTGCCGCCGAAACGATCGATCCGCCGCGGATGCTCCGGACCAGGCTGCACCAGTGTTCGCATTCAACGGCCCACCGCGTAACCCTGCATCCCCCGAGGGTTCGCCCCGGCGAACATCTGACCGTCTGGTTCCAGGCGCGCACCGGACAGGCGGCCTTCGCTCCAGTCGTCGCCTTTGCTGGCGTTGTGACCGCGGGCGCGCAAATCGCGTAGGCTATCGTCGCCGTAACGACCTTCGATCACCACCTTGCCGGGACGGGCGACGCGCGGCCAGAAGCTGCTTGGCCAATGCTCGGTATGGAACGACGGCGCATCGATCGCTTCCTGGATGTTCATGTTGTGGTGGACCATGCGCAGGAACATGGTCAGCGACCATTGATCCTGCTGCTCCCCGCCGGGTGTGCCGAACGCCATCCAGGCCTTCCCGTCGCGCAGCGCGAAACTCGGCGACAGCGTGGTGCGCGGCCGCTTGCCAGGCTCCAGCGAGTTCGGCAGCCCAGGTTTGAGCCAGAACATCTGACCGCGCGTGCCCATGGGAAAGCCGAGGCCCGGAACCGCGGGCGACGATTGCAGCCAGCCGCCGGAGGGCGTGGCACTGACCATGTTGCCGTGTTTGTCGATGACATCGATATGACACGTATCCGCACCGATCACGCCGAGACGGGCGACGGTGGGCTCGCCCGCGCCGCCGGTATCGCCGGACAGCAACCGGGCGCGGGCGGCGCCGTCCTGATCCACGACCGCGGCAAATCCCGCGACCGCACCGGGACGCAGTGCCATCGACGCGTCACGCGCGATCAGGCGACGGCGTTCGTCATTGTAACCATCCGACAACAACGCGCCGAGCGGCACGTCGCAAAAATTCGGATCGCCGTAGTACGCCTCGCGGTCGGCATACGCGAGCTTGGCGGCTTCGACGACGGTGTGGATGAAGTCGGTGCCGAAAGGATCCATGGCGCCGACGTCGAACCCGCGCAACAGCGCGAGTTGTTGCAAGAACACGGGTCCCTGGCTCCAGGGTCCGCATTTTAACACGGTATGGCCATGGTAATCATAAGATACCGCTTCCTCGACCGTCGCCGACCAATCCGCGAAATCCTGGGCGGTCAGCAGGCCGCGGTGGTGGCGCCCGGTGACGTCCAGCACGTCCGTGCCACGGAAGAAACGATCGACCGAGTCCGCGACGAACCCCTGATACCAGGCCCGGCGGGCGCCGTCGATGCGGGCTTCCCGGGTTGGGCCGGTGGCCTCACGGCACAGCCGTTCCCACGTGTCGGCCAGAGCGGGCCGGGCGAACAAGGCGCGCGGGGCGGGCACGGCGCCGCCCGGCAGGTAGACGTCCGCCGAACTTTTCCACTCGGTCTCGAACAACGGCCGCACGCTCTCGATCGTCGCCGAGATGCGCGGCACCAGGTGGACGCCGTTCCTGGCGTAGCCAAGCGCGAACGACAGGACCTCGGCGAACTCCCAGGTGCCCCAGTCACGCAGCAGCAGGCACCAGGCATCGAACGCACCCGGCACCACCGCCGGCAACAGGCCGGTGCCGGGGATCAGGTCCAGGCCGAGCGCCTGGAATGTCGCGATCGTGGCGCCGCGCGGGGAGGGGCCCTGGCCGCAAATGACGCGCTGCTTGCGTGCTTTCGCATCGTGCAAAATGATCGGCGCGTCGCCTCCTGGACCGTTCAGATGCGGCTCGGCGACCTGCAGGACGAAGGCGGTGGCGACTGCGGCGTCGAAGGCGTTGCCGCCGCGCTCCAGGACCGCCATGCCAGTGCTGCTGGCCAGCCAGTGCGTGCTGGCGACAACGCCAAAGGTCCCGGCGATTTCCGGTCTCGTGGTGAACATGGCCGCGGACTCCAGCGTTGTGTTGGGAGGTAAGGTAACGCCATGCTGGCTGCTCCGAAAGCCGAGGGGACGACAAGAATGCTGGTGCTGGTGGTCGGGCCAAGCGGTGCCGGCAAGGACTCGCTGCTGAACGCCGCGCGGGACGGGTTCCGCGACGATCCGCGGATCCATTTCGTCCGCCGCGTCATTACGCGCCCGCCCGATCCGCACGGTGAGAACCACGAACCAGTCACCGCGGCTGCATTCGCCTCCCGCGAGTTCGCACTGTCGTGGTCCGCGCATGGCTTGCGTTACGGCATCCCAATGGACGCGCCGCGGGCGGCTCCGGTGGTTGTCGCCAACGTCTCCCGCGGCGTCATCGCCGACGCGGCGCGACGTTTCCCCACGCGGGTGATCGAGGTCACCGCGCCGGCGGAGGTTCTGGCCGCGCGGCTGGCGGCGCGTGGCCGGGAAACCGCCGCCGAGATGGCGAACCGCCTCGCCCGGACCGCGGCGATCCTGGACGGCGTGCCGGTCGAGATAGTGTGCAACGATGGAACTTTGGAAGCGGGGGTGGAACGGTTCGTCGCGGCGTTGCGCCGCGTGATGCGGGAAGCCTCCGGACCGTGACCGCCAGGCCGGCTGTCGTCGCCGGAACGATCGTTGCCGTACTGGCCGGGTTGATCCGGATCGTGCAACTGGCGACGCTCGCGGACCTGTCCGGGAGCGATGCCGCCGGCAACGGGATGGCGCGGGCGGTCTGGTGTGGGGCGGTACGCTGCTGCTGAGTGGGTCGGTCTGGCCGATGGCGCGGGTTCGCGAGGTCGTCCGCTTGAGGCGCTGGCGTGGCTGGCGGGGCATGGGTGCGACACCGATACCGCGGTGAGCGAGGCGGAGGCGTTGGTGCGTGCGTATCAGGACTCGCCCGGCCGGACGGCGATGCTGGCGAGGTTGGGCGGGTTGCATCGGAAACCGTGAACGCATGACATGTGCACGGCACACTGGTGGGCCTTATCGCTGACTCTTCCGGGCTGCCAACGTCGGGGTCTGGCCATGCCGATGTTGAGCGGTCCCGCGGCATTTGGCAGGGCCGCGGGGATACGTTATTGCCGCGGCAATCTGGGGTTATATGTACAAAGCAAGCATTACCACTAAGACACTAAGACATTAACGTGCACAGGAAAAAATCTGGCATTGCTGTTCTTCTTAGTGTCTTAGTGTCTTAGTGGTAAAGATTTCTTCGCGGATCCCAACAGAACCGCGGATTATGACGTTTGAACGGTATATCACACTTGGCACGACCGCGACGACGGCGTTTCGGTTTATCCGGACAACGGGATCCGCGCCGCGATCACGAAAGGCGCGTCGGGTTCAGCTTGCGTGAACAAACAAATATCCGTGACCAACCGCTTCACCCGGACCGCCACGGCGAAAAACCGTTCCGCCTCCGGTCGCCAGATCAGATGCTCCTCCGCCGACAACCGCCGCGTCAGCGTCATGTGAAAGAACCACGTCTCCAACACGTAGGGATAGCCAAACCGTTCCAGCATCGCTTCCTCTGCCGCGGTCAGCCGCGCATGGCGCCGTCGGGCCAGTTCCGCTTCGGACGGAGCGGCGCGGTAGCCATCCAACCCCGCCACGCACGCATCGGCCATAGCCTGCAAAGGCGCGCATGGTTCGGTTTCGCGCAACGCCAGGAAGCCGTGCAAATCCATCACCGCGAGCGCCGGCAATTCGAATGGCGCGATCCGTCCCGCCACCTTCCGCGCGGCCGTCAACAATCCATCCCATGAACAGCCGGCCGCCAGCCGCATCGGCGGTTTCAATGTCGCGTGAAAGCCGTAGCCGCGCGCCTCCGCCGTGACCTCCTCGATCCCCGGAATTTCCGGTTGAACAACCGGTGCCCCCGACCCGGGATCGCGGCCAAGCCAGGCAGCGCCGACGGTGAACAATGGGTCGTCGTTGCTCGGACAGTAATAAATGCCGACCCGAGACTCCGGAGCCATCAGATCACCCGCTCTCCGCCGGACCACACCTGGCGCACCACTGGCAGCGTCTCGTGCACCCGCACCCGCACCAGATCGGCGCGCCGGCCCACCGCCAGCTTGCCGCGATCGGACAGGCCGGCGAGTTCCGCCGCGCGCGAGGTGATCATCGCCACCGCCGCCGGCAAATCGATCAGGCCTTCCCGCGCGCAACGGAACGCCGCCTCGATCAGCGCGGGCGGCACGTAGTCGGAAGCGAACACGTCCACCCACCCCGACCGCAACAAATCCGTCGCCGCGATGTTCCCCGAGTGCGAGCCGCCGCGCACCACGTTCGGCGCGCCCGCGATCACATCCATGCCCGCCGCCTTGGCCGCTTCGGCGGCCGCCATGGTGACCGGAAACTCGCTGATGCGGATGCCGTCGCGGGCGTTCTCGGCGATTTCCTCGACGGTGCGGTCGTCATGGCTCGCCAGAGCGATGCCGCGGCCACGCACGCGATCAAGTAACGTTCGACGGTTCGGATCGCGCACGCGCACGCGTTGTTCCTGTAACTCGGCGATGCGCCGATCGACGGTGGCCTCATCCAGTCCGCCGCGGCGGCGCAGGTTGCGATAAAATTCGAGGTCCGCGTACTGCCCAACCCCTGGGCTGTGATCCATCAGGCTGATCAGCCGCACCAAGGGATGATCCGCGACCGCATCAAAACAGGACAGCATGTCCAGCGCTGGGATCTCGCAACGCAGATGCAGATAATGTTGCGACTTCAGCAAGCCGGTAGGCGTCAGCGCGTCCAGGTCCGCCACGCCATCCCAGAAGGTCTGGATCCGCCCCGTATCGAACCCCAGATCGCCGAGGCACAGTGCGTCCAGGATTGTCGTCACCCCGGCGGCCGCGCATTGCGCGTCATGCGCCACCATCGCCGAACGTGACGGCCATCGTGCCAGACTGCGCGGCAGCACCTGCCGCTCCAGATTGTCGGTGTGCACGTCAACCACACCCGGAATGAGATAATCGCCGTCGAGATCAATCGCCCCCGGCGCCGAGAACCGCCCGGTTTCGATCGCGGCGATCACGTCATCACGCACCACGAGCGTGCCGGCGAGCGTGCCGGCGAGCGTCTCCCCCGGCAGCACCAGAACGGCGTTGGTGAATATCGTTTCGACGCTCATGCGGCCTCCCGGTACGGCGCGACGGGAAACAACCGGTCGGCGATCAGGTCGCGCACGTCAAGGTCGTGACAGATGGCGACGATCGCCGTACCGCGTGCTTTGGCATCCTGGATCATGCGCACGACGACCGCTCGGTTATCGGCATCGAGTGAGGCGGTGGGCTCGTCCAACAGCAGGATCGGATGGCCGGTGATGAAGCCGCGCGCGAGGTTCACGCGTTGCTGCTCCCCACCCGAGAATGTGGCCGGCGGAATGCCGTGCAACCGACGGGGAATGTTCAGCGACAACAGCAGCGCGGCGGCCTGCTCTCGCGCCGCCTCGGGCGAGGGACCGCGGCCGAGCAGCGCCTCCGCCACGATGTCCAGCGCGGGCACCCGCGGCACGACGCGCAGGAACTGGCTGACATAGGCCATGGTGTGGTGGCGGACGGCCAGAATGGTGCGCGGGTCGGCGCTGGCGATGTCCACGGTGCGGCCGAGATGCCGGACCAGGATGCGCCCGGTGTCGGCGCGGTAATTGCCGTACAGCGAGCGGAGCAACGTGGATTTCCCGGCGCCCGAGGGCCCGGACAGCACCACGCACTCGCCCGCCTCGACGGACAGGTCGACCCCGCCGAGCACCGGCAACCGCAAGCCGCCCCGCAGATGCAACGTGAAGCTTTTGCTCAGCGCTTCGGTTCGCAGCAGGGGCGCGTTCATGCCTGCAACACCGAACTGACCAGCAATTGCGTGTAAGGATGCCGCGGATCGTCGAGCACCTGATCGGTCAGTCCGGTTTCCACCACGCGCCCTCGCTGCATCACCGCGATCCGGTGCCCGAGCAGCCGCGCCACCGCGATATCATGCGTCACCAGCACCACCGCGACACCCAATCGCGCGACCAAAGTGCGGATCAGGTCGAGCAGACGGGCCTGCACGGAGACGTCCAGTCCGCCCGTCGGCTCATCCATGAACACCAGCCTGGGGTGCGTCACCAGAGTTCTCGCGATTTGCAAGCGCTGCAGCATCCCGCCCGAGAACGTGCGCGGCAAATCATCGATCCGATCCGCGTCGATCTCCACCTGTTCCAACCAATCCAGCGCCTGGGCTCTGATGTCGCCATAATGCCGCGCGCCACGCGCCATCAGTCGCTCCCCCACGTTGCCACCGGCGCTGACGTTCATGCGCAGGCTGCGGCGCGGGTCCTGATGCACGAAGCCCCAGTCGGATCGTTGCAGAGTTCGCAGCATCGGCGGCGGCATCGCGTGCACGTCGTGCGCCGCGCCCTCGGGATCGCGATACGTAACGATGCCGCTCTGGGGCCGTAGTTGTCCTGACAGCACGTTGAGCAGCGTGGTCTTGCCGGAGCCGGACTCGCCCACGATCGCCAGGATTTCGCCCAACCAGAGGTCGACGTCGACATTGAGCAGCGCCGGGATCACGCCGAATGACAGCGTCAGGCCGCGCGCGGCGAGGATCGGGTCGTCGTTCATGGGGTCGCCGCCTCGCCATGCCTCGGCGCACCTGATCCGTCATCCCCCGTCTCGTCCGAGGGACCTGACACCGCACGGTGCCCCGGACGAGCCGGGCCATGACGTTGAACCGTCGCCGCTCGCCGCTGTTCGCAATGATCGGTATCCGAGCACACGAACATCCGCCCGCCCAGATCATCGGTAATGACCTCGTCCTTGTAGCTGTCCGTCGCGCCGCACAGCCCGCACGCCTGATGCGCGTTGATCGGCCGAAACGGATGATCATCGAAGTCGAGCGACCGCACCTCGGTCCAGGGCGGGATCGCGTAAATGCGCTTCTCCCGCCCGGCGCCAAACAATTGCAGCGCCGGCATGCGGTTCATCTTCGGATTGTCGAACGCCGGAATGGGACTCGGTGACATCAGGTAACGATTGTTCACCATGACCGGGTAATCGTAGCTGATCGAGATTTGCCCCAGGCGCGCGACATCCTCGTACAGCTTCACATGCATCAGCCCGTAATCAGCAAGCGCATGCATGCGTTTCGTTTCAACCCGACTGGGCTCCAGGCGATACAAAGGTTCCGGCTGCGGCACCTGGTAAACGATGATCTGATTCTCCCGCAACGTTTCTTCCGGGATACGATGCCGGGTCTGAATGACCGTCGCCTCGCCGGTGTGTGTCGTGGTTCGTACGCCCGCCGTGCGCGCGAAGAACTGCCGGATCGAGACCGCGTTGGTCGTATCGTCCGCGCCCTGGTCGATCACTTTCAGCGTATCGTCCCGGCCCAGTACCGACGCCGTGACCTGAATGCCGCCGGTGCCCCAGCCATAGGGCAACGGCATCTCCCGCGAGCCGAACGGCACCTGATGACCGGGAATGGCGACGGCCTTGAGCAGCGCTCGGCGGATCATGCGTTTGGTTTGCTCGTCCAGGTAGGCGAAGTTGTAGCCTTTCATGAACGTACCCCGCGGGCAGTGTGGGATAAAAATCGTTGAATTATCATAACAGTCCGCATCACTCCGCCGCCTCCCGCCGTTCCACCGCCTCACGCAGACGGCGAACATTTTGCAACTCGCTCTGAAAATCGACGTAGTGCGGCAGTTTCAGATGCTCAACGAATCCCGTAGCCTCAATGTTGTCACTATGATACAAAACAAACTCCGGATTCTGTGCCGGGGCCGTGACGTCCTCGCCCAGTTCCTCGGCGCGCATGGCGCGGTCGACGAGGGCCATGGACATGGCTTTGCGTTCGGAGAATCCGAAGACCAGGCCGTAGCCTCTGGTAAACTGCGGTAGTTGCGTTTTCGAACCTTTGAACTGATTGACCATCTGGCATTCGGTCACCGTCAGGTCACCGATATCGATCGCGAAACCAAGTTCCGGCGGTTCGATTTCGACCGAGACCTCGCCCATGCGGACCTCGCCGGCGAACGGATGGCTGCCGCCATAGCCGCGCTGCGTCGAGTAACCCATCGCCAGCAGGAACCCCTCATCGCCGCGCGCGAGAGCCTGCAGGCGAATATCGCGGCCGGCGGGAAAGCTCAGCGGCTCACGGGTCAGGTCGCCCGGTTCGGCATCCATTGGCCCGTCGGCTTCCAGCAGACCTTCGCGTCCCAGAATGTCGGGGACGCGCGGCACCGGGGACAGATCGGGCGCGGCACGCGGCGCATCGGGCGGCGGCTGGTTCTCCGCCAGTTCGAAATCCAGCAGCCGGTGCGTGTAGTCATAGGTCGGGCCGAGGGTCTGCCCGCCCGGAAGGTCCTTGAAGATCGCCGAAATTCGCCGCGCCGCTCGCATCGCCGCCGTATCGACCGGCCGCGCATGCGCGAACCGCGGCAACGTGGTGCGGTAGGCGCGCAGCAGAAACGCGGCCTCGATCAGATCGCCCTGCGCCTGTTTGATCGCCAGCGCCGCGAGGTCTGGATCGTACAGCGACCCCTCCGCCATCACCCGGTCGATCGCGCGGCCGAGTTGCTCGCGGATCTGATCGAGGCCGAGGTCCGGAACAGCGGGATCGCCGCGGCGTTCCTCGGCGAGCCAGGTGTGCGCGTTGCGGATCGCGCGTTCGCCGCCTTTGACCGCGACATATGCCATGGCGTCAGACCTCCTCGATCGCGACGGTACGGGGCAGGGCGGTCAAGCGGTCGCCCGCGCACAGGATCAGATCGATGCCGCGTGGAAACAACGCATGGTTACGCCGCCAGATCGATACGAAATCGCGCGGCAGATCCTGGACGGTCAGCACCGCCGGCTCACGCAACCCGGGCCCGCTCAGGCGGTATGCCGTGCCAGTATCGAACGATGCCACCTGGCAGATGACCGTCGCGGAGGTTTCCGGTGATTCGTGGGAGCCCGCGGGCAACCGACGAAGATCGGGCAACGCCAGTGCCAACGCGAAGCCGCATGCGGCGGGATCCGCCACGACCGGCGCGCCGCAATGAAATTCGATCCACTGCCGTGCGGTGGCCGCATCAGAATCGAGCCACAGCGGCGTTTCGTGATCCACCAAAGTCAGCACGACCGCCGCCGCGGCCGTTCCAAGCGGATACGGCGCGGTCACTCCCGCGGCGTGAGCGATCCGCCCAGGATGCGCCATCGCGTCGAGCACCGCGCGGAAGCAACGCTGCGCATCCGGAACGGGATCAGCGAAACCGGCTTCCAGGCCAATGTTCATGACCGCATGTTACGCATGGCGAAGAACTCCACCCGTGTCGCCGCTGCTTTCTCGGCCCGCGTCAGCCGCTGTTCCCGCTGTGCCGCGGCCAGCGGACCGATCAGCGAGTCGCGCGATCCCGTGTTCAGGTCCTGCAACAGTGCATCGGCGACCGCGGCGAGTTCCGCCCGCCGCTCATCGCGTCCGGCGACATAGGCATGACCGGCGACTCCCGAGCCCAGACGCACGGTGCAGCGTGTCACGGTCATTTCCCCCAGGTTGAACGGCGAACCGGAGCCGCCCGTGCGCCCGCGCACCATCACGAGGCCGGTTTCCGGTCCGCGCACACGGGACCAGACGGGCAGGGGACCAGCCCGCGTGAGCGCGGATGCGATCGCCTCGGCGGGGGCGCGCGCCAGGACGGACATCCAGTGCTGGCGGGTCGCGATCGCATCAGGGCGGGAGATCGTGTCGTTCATGTCGATTGATGGTTGTCCAGACATCCGGATGTCTATACAATACCCACCTCGACGTCAACCGCCAATCAGCACAAGGCGCACCCCGATTGGATGACACATTGATGAAGTCGCCCCCCACGAGTCGATCCGCGGGGAACCTGAGCGACGATACGCCGCGGCAGTCCGGCCTCACACTGTGGCGGCAGATCGCGGAAACGTTGCGCCAGGAGATCGGCGGCACCGGCTACCCGCCCGGCGCCCGGCTGCCGACCGAGGCGGAGCTGTCGGCCCGATTCGCCGTCAATCGCCATACCGTCCGCCGCGCGCTGGAAGAACTGTCCCGCGGCGGGTTGATCCGGGTCGAGCAAGGCCGCGGCACCTTCGTCGCCGAGGACGTGCTCGACTACACCGTCGGCCCGCGCACCCGCTTCACCGAGTGGATCCATCGCCACAACAAGGAACCCTCCGGCCGCGTCCTGCAACGCCGAGAGATCGCCGCCGACGCCATGATCGCGGCCGCGCTTGGCATCCGTCCCGGAGCGCGGGTGATGCTGCTGGAGCGGCTTGGCCTCGCCGACGGCACACCGGTCAGCCTCACACGACACTATTTCCCGGCCACCCGCCTGCGTGGAATCTTGCATGCGCTGGCCGAGAACCCCCGTATCACCGACGCGCTGAAGGCTGTCGGCGTCGAGGACTATGTCCGCCAGGTCACCAAGGTCACCGCGCGCGCGCCGACGGCCATCGAGGTCAATTTGCTCCGCATGGCCCGCAACCGGCCGGTTCTCGTCACCGAAAGCATTAATGTCGACCGCTCCGGCATGGTGGTCGAGTTCAGCATCGGCTGTTATCCCACCCCTCGCGTGCAAATCGTGTTCGAACCAGGAGAAGGTCCCGCATGACGTTTATTCGCATCACCGGCGGTCAGGTATTGCTCGACAAGGACGGTTTGGTGACGACCGACCTCAGCCTGAGCGACGGACGGATCGAGGCGATCGGCGGGGCCGGGGGGAAGGGCCTGTCGCTCAACGCCGCCGGCCTGCTCGTGCTGCCGGGGATTGTCGACATCCACGGCGACGCGTTCGAACGGCAGATCCAGCCGCGTCCGGGCGTGAACTTTCCGGTCGGTATCGCGCTGCGGGATACCGAGCGGCAGTTGCTCGCCAACGGCATCACCACCGCGTTCCACGGGGTCACGCTGTCGTGGGAACCGGGTCTGCGCGGCCTGGATGCGTGGCAGGCGATGATGATCGCGCTGGAGGCGGAAAGCTGGACTTGTGACATGCGGGTGCATCTGCGGTGGGAGGCGTATAATCTGGACGCGCTTGACACCGCGTTGGCCGATATCGCGGCGGGACGGGTGCATCTTCTGGCGTTCAACGATCACACGCCGTCGATCATGAAGAAGCTGAAGGACCCGGTCGAGGGCGCCAAATACGCCGGCCGGGCGGGCATGAAGATGGACGCGTTTCAGGCGTTCACCGACCGCATCGCGGCGCGCGCCAATGAGGTGCCGGCGGCGCTGGAGCGCATCGGTGCGGCGGCTCGTGAGGCCGGTCTGCCGATGGCCAGCCACGATGACGACACACTTCCGGTGCGTGCCCGGTTCCGCGCTCTCGGCGCCCGCATCTGCGAGTTCCCGACGGCCGAGGACGTCGGCCGGGATGCGCGCGCCCAGAATGAGCATGTGGTGATGGGGAGCCCGAATGTCGTGCGTGGGCGGTCGCATCTCAACTGGGCTTCGGCGGCGGTGATGGCCGAGGCTGGAATCTGCGACATCCTGTCCTCGGATTACTACTACCCGGCGATGGCGCGCGCCGCCTTCATCCTCACCGACCGCGGAACTTTCGACCTCCCTCGCGCCTGGGCGTTGATCTCGTCCAATCCGGCCGCCGCCGCCGGACTGACGGACCGCGGCACAATCGAGGCCGGGAAACGCGCCGATGTGGTGCTGTTCGAGCCGACCGAGCGGAGGCTGGTGGCCACGATCGCCGGGGGGCGGCTGGCCCACCTGAGCGCGGAGGGTGCGGCTCGTTTGACGGTGCATTGATTGGCCGCCTGGTCGATCGGCGTGAACGGCTTTTCGTCCTGGGATTCGGTGGTGTGGCATATTGCATGTAACCCCGTCAGGAAGGTCCCATGCCGACTTCATCGCAATCCCGGTCGTCGCGTGAGAAGGTGCGCGAGCATCGGGCACGGCTGCGTGCTCTGGGCCTGAAGCCGATCCAGATCTGGGTTCCTGATGTGAACTCTCCCGCGTTCAAGGCCGAGGCACACCGGCAGTCTGGCCGTCCGCTGAAAACGCTCCGGCAAAGGCCGCGCTGCCGCGCACCGTGACCCGGGCATGTCGAGGTTGCGGCAATTGACGATGTCCGCACCGGATACTTGCAATGCCGTGACTTATCAGAACCTGCGGTGTCGTTGTCGTCGAGCAACGGGATGTCGTCCGAATTCGGTTTGGCGGGGCCGTTCCGCGACACGCGGCACCAATGACGGTCGTGCCCCCGATCCGCGTCATTCGGCGGGCGCTCCCGCGATCCTGTGTGGCCGCGGACCACGATGGGCTGGCGATTGCGCCATGCTCACAGGTCGCCCTCCCCAGGGCAGGTTGGCCAAGGCCGCGGGATAATTCCAAGTCTTTAGACAAAAACGCCAAGATGCACGTACACGCCCTTATACATAATGTTTAAAACATCAATAAAAATGGTATTGACGTGATTTATTGATGTTTCTACATATGTCTTGCCAGGACGGAGAGCACATGATCACCGCAGCCCAAATGCGCGCCGCGCGAGCGCTGCTCGGCATCGACCAGCGCCAACTCGCCGAGCTTTCGACGGTGTCGCTGCCGACCATTCAGCGGATGGAGGCCAGCGAAGGTAATGTGCGCGGCGTCATCGACACGCTGACCAAGGTCGTCGAAGCATTTGACGCCGCCGGCGTCGAACTCATCGGCGAAAACGTCAGGAGCCTCGGCGACGGCCGCGGCGTTCGCTTCAAGCAGCCCGTTGTGATGACTGAGGCGGTATTTGGCCAGAAACTCCTGCAACGGCGATCGGCGTATTCAGCCGCCGCCAAACCGTCAGGAAAGATCTGATCACGATGCTCGCGAAGCCGCCGATTGCTGCCTTCGCCGAGTCGTTCACACTGAAGCAGCGTCTCGCGGCCGAAGCGTTCGGTACGATGCAACGGAGTTGGCGCGACATGCCGTTTGTCCCTGAGGGCAGACCCCCGCGGCCAGGTGAGTTTTACATTCCTCGCCTCGGGCAAATCGACGCCCCTCGACGATTGCCTGCCCCCATCAGTGAGTTTGTCGCCCGGTTCCGCGCACTGTTCGATGCGGAGATTTATATA
>CALFNB010000026.1 GCA_937902425.1 uncultured Acetobacteraceae bacterium
GGACGCGGCTGGTCAGGATGACGGCTGAAGCCGGCGCAGGTTATCAGGATCAGGCCGGCGGCGTCCTAACCATCCGTATGCCGGCTCCCCATATGCCAGATTCCAACAGATCGGGGAGTCCAAGATGGCACGCGTTCACAGTTACAAGCATTGGGTCACCGCCCGCGACCGATACGTGACCACACGCCTGAAGGGCACCCCAACTTACATTGCCGCGATCCACGCAGAAATCATGCTGAACACCGAGCAGGACGTTGATCCGTCTGAGATCGATGACAAGGGTCGATATGACCCGGAGACCCATCAGAATCACAACCGAATCACAACCTAAAACTAGCGTAACGATCCGCCTGGACCGCCGCTTTTTCAGATAATCCCCTTCTCCCGCAGCACCGCCAGCGCCGCCGCGTCCATCCCCAGTTTCGACGTCAGAACCTCGTCCGTGTGCTGACCCAGAAGCGGCGGGGGCAACCGGTAATCCGGCGGCGTCTCCGACAGTTTCACCGGATTGGCGATCATCTTCATTTTGCCGCCGGTCGCGTGCCGCATCTCCAGCACCATCTCGCGCGCCACGACATGCGGATCGGCGAACACCTCGGACAATTTGTTGATCGGACCACAGCCGATCTTCAGCGCCTCCAGCCGGTCGATCCACCAGCCGGTCGGATGCTGTCGCATCACCGGAGCGAGCGTATCCGTCACCAGTTGCCGGTTCCGCACGCGCGCCGCGTTGGTGGCGAACCGCTCGTCCTCCAGCAGATGGGTCAGAGCGAACGCCTCGCAGAATCGCTTGAACGTCGGATCGTTGCCGACTGACAGCACCATGTAGCCGTCCTGGGTCGGGAACACCTGATACGGCACGATGTTCGGATGCTGATTGCCCAGCCGGGCCGGATTCTCCCCGGTGGCGAGGTAGTTCATCCCCTGATTGGCCAACCATGCCACATGTGTATCGAGCATCCCGATGTCGATCTGCTGCCCCTGCCCGGTCAGGTCGCGGTGCCGGACCGCCGCCAGGATGCCGATGCAGCCGTACAGGCCGGCGAACAAATCCGCCACCGGCACGCCGACTTTCTGTGGCAGTCCATCGGGCTCTCCGGTCAGGCTCATCACGCCGCCCATCCCCTGGATCAGGCTGTCATAGCCTGGCCGCGGCGCGTACGGCCCGGTCTGCCCAAAGCCGGTGATCGAGCAATAGATCAGCCGCGGGAATTTCGCATGCAGTTGCTCGTAGCCGAGGCCGTACTTCTCCAGTGCGCCGACCTTGAAGTTCTCCACCAGGATGTCGCAGTCGGCGATCAGCCGCAGCGCGATCTCCTGGCCCTCCGGTTTGCCGATATCCAGCGTGACCGACATTTTGTTGCGGTTCACGCCAACGAAATACGCGCTCTCCTTGGTACCCGGCATGAACGGCGGCGCGAAGCCGCGGGTATCGTCACCGGCGCCCGGCCGCTCGATCTTGATCACCTCGGCGCCCAGATCGCCCAGCATTTGCGCGCAGGTGGGACCCGCGAGGACGCGGGTGAGGTCGAACACGCGCAGGCCCTTCAATGGTCCCGAGGGTTGGGGTCCCGAGGGTTGGGGTCCCGAGGGTTGGGGGCCGGTTGGGATGATCATGAGGCTCTCCAGCTTGCCGATCGATGGTGCGAGCCGGTATCCTACGCCGCGACGCCTGGTAAGGAAAATCCGGCCGGTTTGATCATCCGGCCGCCCCCGGTGCGAACACCTGAGGAAGGAACGTCCATGCCAGACCGGCGACCCAGCATCGAGGGGCGCGGCTCCTGGATCGCTGCCGCGGCGACGCTGGCGATCCTGTCGATTTCGTATGGCGCGCCGCTGTTGATCGTGGTCGGACTGAAACCGATCCAGGAAGCACTGGGGACGGACCGGTCGGTCATCGCTTTGGCCGGTTCATTGGTCTGGGTCGGTACCGGGCTTGGCGGCATTCCGATGGGGTGGCTGGCCGACCGGATCGGCATCCGCGCCGTCGTCGCCATCGGCGCCGTCGCGACGGCCTTCGGCCTGGCCGTCTCCACGATCGGCGGCACGATCCCGCTCTATCTCGGGCACGGATTGCTGATCGGCCTGATCGGCAATGGGGCAGTCTACGCGCCGCTGCTGATCTATGTCAGCCGCTGGTTCGACCGCCGCCGCGGCGCCGCGATCGCGTTGATTTCCTCCGGCCAGTACATCGCCGGCGTGTTCTGGCCCTCGATCTTCGAACGAGGCATCGCCGCCTACGGTTGGCAAACCGCCATGCTGGGCTACGCCGCTATCGTGCTGGTTTGCATTTTGCCCCTGCTGCCATTGCTGCACGCGGTACCCCGGCCGGTGAGCTCCGGCGGCCCGGCCAACGCCGGGCGGAACCGGTCGGTGCTTGGCCTGCGGCCCAACCTCGTTCAGGCGGTGATCTGCGTGGCGGGCTTCTGCTGCTGCATCCCGATGGCGATCCCGAACTCGCATCTGGTGGCATTCTGCTCCGATATCGGCGTCACCCCGGTGCACGGCGCCGCCATGCTCTCGGTGCTGTTGGGCTGCGCGTTCGTCTCCCGTCAGTTCTGGGGCGCCATGGCGGACCGCATCGGTGGGTTGCGCACGGTGATGGCCGGCTCGGCCTGTCAGGCGGCGGCCATCGGCGCTTTCCTGCTGACCCAGAATGAGGCCGGGCTGTTTGTCATCGCCGGCGTCTACGGTCTCGGCTTCAGCGGTCTCATTCCGTCGTACTCGGTGGCGATCCGCGACCTGTTCCCGTCAGCCGAGGCGTCGTGGCGCATTCCCACGGTACTGTTCACCGCCATGTCCGGCATGGCGGTCGGCAGTTGGCTCGCCGGGCGGCTGTACGATCATTTCGCGTCGTACGCGCCGGCATTCGCCACCGGCGTGGTGTTCAACCTGCTCAATCTCGTTCTGGTCGGCTTTCTCGTCAGCCGGCTGCCGCGCCGCGGCAGCCCAGTACTGGCGCCCGCCTGATGACCGGCCGTCTCCGCCAGAGAAGCTCTCGCCGGATCGCAATGGGAACGCTCCGGCACGGAAACCGGGGCACGGAAACCGGGGCACGGAAACAAGGGCACGGAAACAAGGGCACGGAAATCCTTGATCCGCGGCATCCCGAGGGCCACCATAACGGCATGGCCAGTTTCGAACGCCGGATCCCGGAGGGCGATGACCGCGAGCGCATGATTTGCGCCGATTGCGGCCACATCGACTACCAAAACCCCAAGGTCGTGGTCGGCACCGTGGTGGTCGCCGGCGACAGGATCCTGATGTGCCGCCGCGCCATCGAGCCGCGCCGCGGCTTCTGGACGTTGCCGGCCGGATACCTGGAACTCGGCGAGACGCTGGCGGCTTCTGGACGTTGCCGGCCGGATACCTGGAACTCGGCGAGACGCTGGAGGAAGGCGCGGCTCGCGAGGCGATGGAGGAGGCCACCGCCGGCATCAGCATCGACGGCATTCTGGGCGTGTTCAGCGTGGCGAGGATCGGCCAGGTGCAGGTGATTTTCCGCGGCCGGTTCGCCAACCCGGAGGCGCCGACCTTCGCCGCCGGTCCTGAAAGCCTGGAAGTCGCGTTGTTCACGTGGGATCAGATCCCCTGGAACGACATCGCGTTTCCCACCGTCTACTGGGCTTTGAACGCCTGGAATGCGTGCCGCTCAGGGCCATTGGGCATTCCCGCCGGCAACCCGCCCACCGACCCGCGTGGCGTCCACCGCATGGCTCCCTCAGCCCAGAGCGGAGCGGAGATATCAGCC
>CALFNB010000027.1 GCA_937902425.1 uncultured Acetobacteraceae bacterium
CTTCGGCTCATAGGAAGGCCCCAATATGGGAGGGCAGGTCATTTGCACCAGAGCCCGTAAAGCGACATCGGATTTGCCAGAATCTCAACGTTATCAGGCAGTCAGACCGATCCCGGAACCCCCATTTGACGGGTCTGTTTGAGGGTCGAATCCGCGGGGCAGACGTCCAACCTGATCGGTGAGGCTCTGGTGACGGGCATGGTAGCTTGAATTCGGTCCCGCGACGGCGCTCAGAGGCTGCTTGTAGCCCTTCCAGGCGGCGGGGACACCCCGCGCACGGCGGATCAGATGGCTCTGATCGCAGCGAAGAAAACCGTCAGCCGGACCATGTCGCTTCACGTACCTTTGAGCAAAGGAACCCAACGTTTGATGAACGTGATCGCTATGCGGCCTGGGTCTTCCGGGGCCTTCCACCCAGCCTTCCATTGACCTTGGAGGCCGTCGCCCGCGCGACGGCGTGGCTCATGATGGTTGAGCCAAGTTGGTCGGCCAGGAGGGCAGGCACGGAAATATCTGCATCCAGCCGGGCGACATGCAGGCCATAACCACCACCTTCGACCTCGATCTTGCGCAGGTCATCGGGTGCCGCCTGTTCCAGGCCCGGCAGGGCGGACAGTGGAAAGCCAACAACCGCGCCGGTGTTCAGAGTGATCATCACACGCTCACCGCGGCGGTCGTAACGGGCACTGACCGCCAGCAATTGGCGCTTCATCTTCTGCACCGTCCGCCGGGTGATGGCGTCGAATTCCATCTCGGTCGGGGCTTTGAATTCAGCCATGAATCGTTCTCCATTGCGCGCAGATACTGAAAAGGTTCTCCGCCACGGCCGTGCCCACTTCCGCGATTTCCGCAGCCCGAAACCCCATTTGTTCGACAAGGGTTACTGGGCCGTTGGGGCAATTCAGATCAAACTTCGCCCGCGCTCCATCACGCTTGATGGCGTGGACGTGCGGCGGCGGGTGATCGTTGGAATAGATGGCCACGCGGATGTTTCGAAGCGTGAGAATTGTGGGCACATGCAACTCTGCCAGTAACCCAGAGATATGTCTAGGTTATTGTTGTCTGGGTCTGATCATCGGCCCTGACCTTCTCGCCCCGCAGCGCCTCATACAGTGCCGTCTTGCTGGGTCGGAAGGCCCAGCGGCGTAAAACTGCACGGTAAGAAACGTGAACACGGCCCGGATTTCGGCGATTCCGACCTGGGGATGGCGGTGTATGTTCTGATCCCGGCACAAGATCGCCGTTTATTGCGTGCAATCATGGCATGCAAGATGGAATGGACGCGCTATACGTGCTGCCTGCTGGGAACGGTGCCCGACCTAACGCCAGAACGGCTTGCCAACGCCAACGACATCACCGTCGCGGAGTTGATGGCCGAGCACGGTCGCTAACACTATAATGGCCCCGTGGTGGGTTGGCGAAATGGGAACGCCGCGGTCTGCAAAACCGCCATGAGCGGGTTCGACTCCCGCACCCACCTCCACACCTTGCGCGAGGACAGTTTTCATAAATCAAGAATCATGAAGCAGAAATAGACCCCTGAAAAGAAAGCACTTTCCCGTTTCACGAATCCGTTTCATAATACCCCCATGAAATACGGCTACGCGCGGGTATCGACAGACGGTCAGAGCATCGCAGCACAGGTGACGCAACTCACCAAGGCCGGATGCAAGATCGTGTTTAGAGAGACGGCGAGCGGAACCAAGACG
Organism: uncultured Acetobacteraceae bacterium; assembly: GCA_937902425.1. Lineage (GTDB taxonomy): Bacteria > Pseudomonadota > Alphaproteobacteria > Acetobacterales > Acetobacteraceae > Rhodopila. Next base: position 1,710 of record CALFNB010000027.1, read on the forward strand.
AACCGTGCGCAGCTTCGCAAGGCGCTGGACGCACTCGACGCCGGAGACGTGTTGATGATGACGCGACTTGATCGCCTTGCCCGATCAACCCGCGACCTGTTGAATACCCTTGCGACGATTACTGAGCGCAAGGCTGGGTTCCGGTCCCTTGGCGACGCATGGGCGGACACCACAACCTCACATGGGCGACTGATGGTAACGGTGCTTGGCGGGCTGGCCGAGTTTGAGCGGGACTTGATCCGCGCCCGCACATCCGAAGGCCGCGCCCGTGCCGTGGCGCGTGGCGTCAAGCTTGGTCCGAAATTCAAACTGACGCCGCACCAGAGGAAGGAAGCAGCGGCGCGCAAGGCGAACGGCGAGCCGGTGCGAGAGATCGCGCGCACCTACAACGTCAGTCCGGCGACGATTTCGAGGATGGTGGCGTGATGGTTGATCCGGTTTCCATTGCTATATCCGTTCTTTCTCTTGCAGTTTCGTCACTGACAGCTTGGCTCACGCTTTTTCGGCGCGGCGTTGTTAAGATGACGCAGCCGACTATCATCTTTTTTGGACCAGACAGGCCACGCTCGCGTGATGAACGTCCGCCGCCGAAAATCTATCTTCGGACTTTGCTTTTTTCGACGGCAAAGCGAGGCCGGATCGTTGAAAGCATGCACGTATCACTTTCGCGGAATGAGACGCATCAAAATTTCAATATTTGGGTCTATGGCGAGCGCGAAAAGCTGGTGCGCGGTAGCGGTTTGTTTGTTGGTGAAACTGGCGTTGCTGCGAATCACCATTTTCTCACACCGAAAGACGGAAATTCGTTTCAGTTTACAGAAGGTCGTTACAAGCTGGACGTGGTTGCTCATTTGCTTGGCGACCGGACGCCTACACCTCTGTTTTCCCAGACGCTAGATATTACCCGCAAACAAGCGGCAGCACTCGAATGCCGAACGGCTGGCCTGTATTTCGACTGGGGGCCTGACTCTTCGCGGTATCTTCCGCATATCGATAATCAGCCGCCATCTCCTGACGCCAAGGAGCTTCTTGCGGCGTTAGGCATGAGTCCTGAGTAAGAGGCTACGAGTCGCGCCCGGCTGAATCCCTAAAGTCACAGTCGCTCACTGGATTGGAATGAAATCCTCGACACGAATGGGTTCCTTTGCTCAAAGGTGCGTAAAGCGACATCAGATTTGCCAGAATCTCAACGTTGTCAGGCAGTCAGACCGATCCCGGTACCCCCATTTGACGGGTCTGTTTGAGGGTCGAATCCGCAGGGCAGACGTCCAACCTGTTCGGTGAGGCTCTGGTGACGGGCATGGTAGCTTGAATTCGGTCCCGCGACGGCGCTCAGAGGCTGCTTGTAGCCCTTCCAGGCGGCGGGGACACCCCGCGCACGGCGGATCAGATGGCTCTGATCGCAGCGGAGAAAACCGTCAGCCAGACCATGTCGCTTTACGTACCTTTGAGCAAAGGAACCCCTGGTGCGGGCGCATGGTACGCGCGGCGCTCCGCGCGCGAAAGTCCGCAAGCCGGCACGACCCGACCTGCGGCGACGTCACCACGGTCACAGCGGCCGGGCAAAGCTGAGTTCGTGCCCGTCAGGGTCGCGAATGTGGAAATAGCGCTCGCCCCACGGCGCGTCGCGCGGGGCGAAGTCCGGCGCCAGGCCGGCCTCCTGGGCGCGTGCATACTGAGCATCGACATTGTCGACGTGGAAGATGGCGCGGCCCCACCACGACAGGGTTCGCTCAGCGGGAACCAGCGTCAGGTTCAAATAGCCGCCGCCGGCGTGGAAGCTGGTGAACGGCGCGTCCGGTCCGCCGTAGTTCAATTCGAACCCGAGCGCCCGGTAGAACGCGACCGCGCGTGTCATGTCGTGCGTCGCCAGGGTGATCGCGCTAACGCCTTCGATCATGCTCGATCACTCCCCGCCCGGCTCGCCGCGAAACGTTTCCGCAGCGCAAGCAGCCGCGGCACCATGCCCTCCGGACTGGTCAGCACGACGATGATGATCAGCACGCCGTACAGGAAGAAATGCAGCCCAGGCAGCGAGCCGCCGAAACGGCCGCGCAACAGTTCGCCGCAGGGGATCAGCACCAGCGCCGCCAGCAGCGGGCCAAGCGGCGTGCCGAGGCCGCCGATAGTGGCGACCAGCACGATCTCGATCGTCAGGTTGGGCGAGGCCAGCAGCGACGGATCGACGAAGTTGGAGTAACGCGCGTACAGTGTGCCGGCGACCGAACTCAACACGGCGCTGATCGCCATTGCCGTGGCTTTCGCACGGAACAGCCGGATGCCGATCGCCTGCGCCGCGTCCTCATTGTCGCGCAGCGCGCGCAGGAAATAGCCGAGCCGCGAGGACAGGATCGCCTGGTTCACCACCAGACAGATCAGGGCCAGCACCAGCGCGGCCCAGAAATAGCCAGGCCCGCCGCCGAACTGGAACTGCCAGAACAGGCCGCGATCCTTCGGCAGGTCGACACCCGACGCGCCGCCCAGAAAGTCCGAGCCGGAGACGACCAGTTCACCGATCTCGGCGAACGCCAGCGTCACCAGCGCGAACGACAAGTGGCCCAGACGGAAACGCGAATCCACCAGCGCGATGAACACGCCAATGGCGGCGGAGACGGTGGCGGCGATCGCCATGCCGAGCCACAGATTGATGCCCAGTTGGACCAGCAGCGAACTGGCGAAAATCGCCCCGCAACCGACAAAGACCGAATGCGTCAATGAAATCTGTCCGGCCATGCCGCCGACGATGTTCCACGACAGCGCCAGCGAAACATACAGCAACGCCAGCGTACCGATCGCCAGGTGATACGACGACAACCCGTACGGCAGCAGCGCCGCGACGATCACCGGAACCCACAACCACGGCGAACACAGGAACCGGAAGAAATCGGGCCTCATCGGGTCCGCCGGAACAGGCCCTGGGGCCGCAGCAGCAAGACCAGGATGAACAACCCATACGGCACCATCATGCCGGACGTGCCGGAGACGTAGACCGTGCCCAACGCCTCGGTCACCCCGATCAGCAGCGCGCCAAGATACACGCCGCGGAAATCGGTCAGCCCGCCCATCACCAACGCCATCAGCGGGATGACCGTATAGCGAAACCCAAGGCTGGGCTCGACCGGCTGGCCCGGCAGCAGCAGTGCGCCCGCCAGCGCCTGAATGCCGATCCCGACGCCGAAGATCATCATGCGCAACCGCGGCACGTCGATGCCCATCAGAGCCGCCGCGCGCGGGTTCTGGTGCACCGCGCGGATGCGCCGCCCGATCTCGGTATGGTCCAGCACCAGCCACAGCAGCAGTGCCAGCAGCAGCGAGGCGGCGAACGCCAGCACCTGCGGCGTGCGCAGCACCAGGTCGTCGCCAATCTGGATCAGCGAGGCCTCATAGGCCGACGGCACCCGCACCGGCTGGCCGCCGAAGCTCATCAACAGCCCGTTCTGGATGACGAAGGTGATACCAAGCGTCAACTGGATCACCATCAGCAGGTGACTGCGCGCCACCGGCCGCAGCAGGAAATGGTAGACGGCGGCTCCAATCACGAACAGCACGGGGAACAGCAGGACGCCGGAGACATACGGATCGAAGCGGAACGCCACCTGCATCGCCAGCGCCAGGAACATCGACAGCGTCAGGAAATCGCCGTGCGAGAAGTTGATGATGCCGGACACGTTATAGGTCAGGCCCAGGCTGAGGGCGACCAACGCATAAGCGCCTCCCACCAACACGCCTTGCACCGTGGCCTGCAACAGAAGGTCCATGCGCTCACAATCCCAGATAGGCCTGGCGGGTGCGTGGATCGGCCGCCAGCGCGGCGGCGTCGCCGGCGATCGCCACCTGGCCGCGTTCCAGCACCACGCCTCGCGTCGCGCAGGACAGCGTCAGGGTCAGGTTCTGTTCCACCAGCAGCATGGTCAGCCCCGCCGCGTTCAGCCCCCGCAGCGCGCGGAAAATGGTCTGCACGAACAACGGCGACAGGCCGAGCGAGGGCTCGTCCAGCATCAGCAGCTTTGGCCCCGCCATCATGGCGCGGCCGATCGCCAGCATCTGCTGCTCGCCGCCCGACAGCGTGCCGGCGTATTGGTCGCAACGCTCCCGCATACGGGGGAACAGAGCGTAGACTTCCTCCAGCCGCCGCGCCCGCCCGGCGCGCGCCGCCGGCAGCGTGCCGCCCAGAAGCAGATTGTCGAGCACCGACATCGCGGGGAACACCTGCCGCCCCTCCGGCACCTGCACGATGCCGCGCGTCACGATCTGGTCCGGCTTCAGCCGCGTGATGTCCTCGCCGAGAAAGCGGATGGTGCCCGCCCGCGGCGCGACGAGGCCGGAGACGCAGTTGATCAGCGTGCTCTTGCCGGCGTTGTTGGCGCCGAGCAGCCCCACCAGTTCGCCGGCGCCGACCTGGAGCGACACGTCCTGGAGCACCGCCGGCCCGCCATGGCCCGCGGTCAGACCTGACACTTCGAGCATCGGTGCGTTCACGTATCCACCGCCTCACCGAAATAGGCGTCGCGCACGGCCTGATTGGTGACGATCCCTTGGGGTGTGTCCTCGGCGACCTTCTGGCCGAAATTCAGCACCAGCACGCGATCGGCGAGACTCATCACCACGGGCATCACGTGCTCGACCATCACGAAGGTCAGGCCGCTGTCGCGCAGCCGGCGAATGAGGGCGAGCGGCACCTGCGCCTCGGCCAGCGTCAGGCCCGACATGACCTCATCGAGCAGGATCAGTTTCGGGCCGGTGGCGATGCATTTGGCGATCTCCAGCAGCTTGCGGTCCTGCATCGACAACGCGTTCGGCACGGCATCGGCGCGCGAGGCCAGGCCGATCTCCTCCAGCACCTGACGGGCGCGCGCGATGGCGGGGTTCAGGGGCAGCCGCAGCAGCGCGGCGGCGGTGACCGCGTCCAGCACGCTCATGCCGGAAAACACCTGCACCAACTGGAAACTGCGGGTGAGGCCGCGTTCCGCGATCTCCGGCGGCGACAGGCGGGTGATGTCGTTGTCGAGGAACCGCACGGTGCCGGAATCCGGATGGATGAAGCCGGAGATCAGGCTGAACAGCGTGGTCTTGCCGGCGCCGTTCGGGCCGATCACCGCCAGGATTTCGCCTGGAGAAACGTCGAAACTCACGTCATCGACAGCCGCCAGGCCGCCGAACCGCCTGGACAGGTCCCGAACCGCCAGGATTGGGGTCACGGCGCCTTCCCGGTCACTGCATCGGCCGCGGCTCGGCCGTGGCGGCGGCGGGCGGGTAGACCACCTGTTGCGAATGGTCCGGCTGCCACTGGATGATCAGCCCCGTGCTATCCACCGGCATCCGATCCTCCGCGAATTCCAGCCCTCCGGGGCGGATCATGTAAAGGTCCTTGTCGCCGAGAGGCATCTTGAGCGCCTTGAACGCCGTCATCACCGCGTCGCGATCGGTCGAGCCGGCGGCTTCCAGCACCCGCTGCACCACACGCGCGGCCTGCGCGCCGCCGAGGCCGGTCGCACTGACCGGGAACGGCAAATGCGCGTTCTTTTCGATGTCTTTGATCGTTGCTTGCAGAGCGTCGGACTTCGACCCCGTGCTGAAAATCGTCAGCCCGAACAGGTCGTGGGTCAGCGTCGCCTGGGCGATCTGCTCGCCGACGTCCTTCCACAGGTGCTCATCGGAGAACCCGCCGGTGCCGCCCAGAAACAGGATGCCCTTGATGTTCAGGCTGTAGCGCGCCTGGTTGAGCAGCGCGCCCTCCTGCGCACGCACCAGGCCGGCAGTCGCGTCCGGCTTCATCGCGCGCAGGCGCAGCAGCGCGGCGGTCTGGTCGGTGGCCTTGGTATCCATAGGCACTTCCCCGGCGATGGTGAAGCCGAGTTCGGGGAGACGCCGCTTCAGTGCCTCATTCACCTTCTGCGCCGCTTCGTAGTTGCTGTAGAGCATGGCGACGGTCTTGATGTGGTAGCCGTGTTCCTTGTTCAGCCACGCCAGGAAGTCCGCCATCGTTTTGGCGTAGCCGCGGTCGTAGGGAAAATTCAGCGAGAACAGGTATGGTGACGCGCTGCCCGCCGGCATCATCGCGATGGTGGGGATTTTCAGCTCGTCCAGCACCGGGGAGATCCCAAGCATCTCCGGCGTTTGCAGCCCGCTGGCCAGCATGACCACGTGCTCATCGGTGATCAGGCGGCGGGCTTCGTTCGCGGCGCGGGCGGGGAGGGAGGCGTCGTCGGCCAGCACGAGTTCGATTTTGGCGCCGCCGAGGGATTTGATGCCGCCCTCGGCGTTGATCTTGTCGATGAGGTATTTGAAGTTGGCCCAGGCTTCCTGGCCGTAGGCGGCGAGCGGGCCGCTCATTTGCATGATGGAGCCGATGCGGATTGGGGGCGGGTCGGCGGCCTGGGCGGTGTGGCCGATGGTCAGGGCCAGCAGAAGCAGGGCGACTGCGGTTTTCCGGGCCATGACGTTTCCTCTCGTTCGCGGGTCCGGCCGGGGGTGGGGGAAGGCCGGGGGGCGCGGGGGTAGATAGACCCGAGAGGGGAGGAGGGCAATTCGTTGGGGGGCGGGAGTGTTTGAGTTTG
>CALFNB010000028.1 GCA_937902425.1 uncultured Acetobacteraceae bacterium
ACGGCGTGTAGTAGTCGCGGCCGCGCGCGATGCTGTCGGGGAAATGCACGCGCTGCTGCACGTCCTCCTTTGTCACTACATACTCGCCGTCGAGCAGGCGGGTCTGCCTGACCCCGACCTGCGGTGCCAGGTCCACCACGAAACAATGCTCGAAGCCCGGCGAGTTGGCCCGAACGTAATCGACCAGCGCATGGATGCGGCGACGGCCTTCGAATTCCGCCCGCGTCAGATCTTCAACTTTCAATCCATCCAGGCCCGTCATGTGCGGACAATTGCACCAGACGATGCCAGGCAGCGGTGTCTTCAACCACCAATAGTCCCAGGAGCCACCGATGATTTTCCGCGTCGCCATGTCGATGGCGCGGAACCGCTCGGGCTCCTCGAACTGGAACCGTTCGGCGGCATCGGTATCGACCCCGCCGAGGCGAAACACCGTGGTCACCATATAGGCGCCATGGACAAAATTCGCGCCGGCGCCGGCGGCCACGTCGAGATCGCCGGTGGCGTCGATCACCACGCTGCCCATGATCGCCTGACGCCCGGACTTGGTCTCCACCACCACCCCGGTGGCGCGGCCATTCTCGACGATGGCGCGAGAGAACCAACTGTGCAGGCGAAGTTCGATCCCAGCTTCCTGGACCATCTCGTCCGAGACTCGCTTCCAGCCATCCGGATCGAAAGCGACCGAGTAGCAGATCGGATGCGGCTTGGTGTGTGTATTGAAATCGAACAGACCCCAGCGCGACCATTTGCGATACATCGCCGGGTCGTGGCCTCGCTCGGCTTCCGGCGGCCAGACCGCCAGGCCGTGGCGTCCCATGCGGTCGATCATCTCACCGCAGATGCCGCGGACGGTGATCTCCGCGCCATTGCACATGTCGTCCAGCACCAGCACCATGCCGCCCGAGGCCAGGCCGCCGAGGTACGGATACCGTTCCACCAACGTGACTTTCGCGCCGTTGCGAGCCGCCGCCACCGCCGCGGACGATCCCGCCGGGCCGCCGCCCACCACGAGCACGTCCGCGCGGGAAACGATCGGTACGTTTCCGGCGCTTTCCATGTAGCATTCTGGTTGACCGGTCATCCTCGCGCCTCCTTTGTATGTTCGTTCCATGATCGATCGGCTTGCTTCCTGGCCCGGCTTGATCGCGTTGGCATCAGATCAGGTGTCAGGCACGGCCAGAACCGCGTCATGCTCGGCCTTGAGCCGAGTATCTGTGGCCGCGCGGAAACTGGCTCGAATTGAGGTCGCGGATAGGTTCGCCGAGCCTCGGGTCGTGCCTACAACATGCACAGTTCTTCGTTCGAAGCACTGGAAGTAAGCAAGGGTTTTAACACAGAGAAACAGGGGAGCCACGGAGTTCACAGAGCAGAAAAGCATTGGAGCGCTTCGCGCGGTGTATGGTCGAACGCCGACGCGAAACGTCATTATCTTCGTCTCCGTGAACTCCGTGCCCTCCGTGTTTCTCTGTGTTGGATTCTTCCTTTCCTGATTCCACTCAGATCCGGACGGGCGCCAACGACCCCCCTGCCCCGCCAGCATTTGCCGGCAAAGGGTCCCCGCGAAGAGGCGTCGACTCCGCGGGAATCGAGGCATATCATAACAATCACCCAACGAAACCGCGCCACCAGCACGCGGTGATCGGCCGTGGACCTGAGCCATGTCCGTTGTCCGCATCAATGCCCCGTATCCGGCTGCCAACTCACCGCGACCCGCTCGATCAGCCGGATCGTCAGAAAGAACAGTACCGAGAAGCAGGACCCGCACAACACCGTGGCGTAAAGCAACGCTGAGTCGAAATTATAGGTTGCCTGAATGATCAACGCGCCAATGCCCTCCTGCGAGCCGATCCACTCGCCGACGATCGCGCCGACGACCGAGGTGCTGGCCGCGATCTTCAGCGCGGAGAACAAGTACGGCACCGAAGTTGGCAGGCGCAGTTTAACGAAGATCTCCCGCTTGCTGGCGGACAACACGTGCATCAGTTCCATCGCCTGCGGACTGACGGCCTCCAGGCCGCGCACCATGTTCACCAATGTGGGGAAGAAACAAACGATCGCGGCGATGGCGATCTTCGGTGCCAGACCGTTGCCCAGAAGCAAGATCAAAATCGGCGCCTTGGCCACCACCGGGATTGAATTGATCAGCACGGCGATCGGAAAGAACGCTTCCTCCAAAGTCTTGCGGTGCACGAACGCGGTGGCGATGACGATGGCGGTCAGATTGCCCAGAAGGAACCCGCACACCGCCTCGATCGCGGTGGGCAACAGGTTCGCCATCAGTATGCCGAACTTCTGGTAAACGGTGACGGCCACGACCTCCGGCGACGGCGCGATGAACGGGCGCACGTGGAAGACGGCGATCAGCGCCCACCAGATGAACAGCAGCCCGGCCCCGCCCGCCAGTGGCATGATCCGGCGGCGCAGACGGAGGCGGCGTTGCGTGGCATGCCAGGCGGCGTCGAGATCGTCGCCCGCCGCGGGACCGGCATCGCGCGGCGATGCGCTGGCGATCGTGACCGACATCAGCAGGTCTCCAGCACGGCGCGCAGATGCGCGGCGAGTGCCACGAAGCGCGGCGTCTCCCGCACCGAGAGATGCCGCGGCTCGGGCAGGTCGACCGGAACGAGTTCGCGGACCCGCCCAGGACGCGCGGCGAGCATGAGGACGTGCTGGCCGAGGAACGCGGCCTCATAGATGCTGTGGGTGACGAACACGATCGTCGTGCCGGTGTCGCGCCAGATGCGCAGCAGTTCCTCGTTCAAACGATCGCGGGTGATTTCGTCCAGCGCGCCGAACGGCTCGTCCATCAGCAAAATTCTGGGGCCGCCGAGCAGGGCGCGCGCGATCGCCACGCGTTGCCGCATGCCGCCCGACAACTCGTGCGGCAGGGCTTTCTCCCAACCCGACAGACCGACCAGATCGAGCAGCGCCTCCGGCCCAGGCGAGCCAGCCGGCAGACCGCGGCGGCCGCCGACTTCCAACGGGAGACGCACGTTGTCGAGTGCATTGCGCCAGGGCAGCAGCGCGGCGTCCTGAAACACGAAGCCGATTTGCCGGTCGCGCCTTGCGCCCGCGGGTGGCTGACCGAGCACGCTTACAGCGCCCGCCACCGGCTGAACGATATCGGCGATCACCCGCAGCAACGTGGACTTGCCGCAACCGGAGGGTCCCAGCAGTGTGAGGAAGCCTCCCTCCATCAGCGTCAGCGAAACGTTCTCCAGCGCGGTGACCGATCCGCGGTCGCTGGAGAATCGTACGGTGACATCCCGGCATTCGATGGCGGCGCCCGCCAGGGTCTCGCTCATCTCAACCGATCTTCGGACGAGAGTCGGCGGTGGCCAGGAGGATGTCGAGTGTCATCACCTCATCAACGGCGGGCGTACGTTTGGTGAACTGACCAAGCTGGCTGTAAAGCGAGATCTGATCCTGCCAGACCGCCGGATCCATCGTGCCGTAACCGCCGGATCTGGTCGCGCCGGTGAAGGTCGCGTCCAGCATCACGTCCACCGCGGCGCGCTCATCCTTGGCGACGAGGTTGGGATAGGTCTTGACCAGAAGCTCGACCGCCTTGTCGCGATTGTCATAGGCGAACGCCCAGCCTTTGGCGGCGGCGCGCATGAACCGCACCAGCATGTCCTTCTTGTTCTGCAACGTATCCATCGTCGCGTAGTACGGGTTGGCGTAAAGTTTGACGCCCGAATCCCACAGCTTGAACTGGACACGATCAGGGCCGAGCACACTCAGCGCCGTGGTGTTGGTGACCCAGCCGGTGACGACATCGACCTGGCCGGTCATCAGCGGCGTCATCTCCGAGCCGATGATGACGACCGCCACGTCCTTCGGATCGATGTTGTTCTTGGCCAGCAGCGCGCGCAGCAAGATCTGCCCGGTGGCCTGGATGCCCACCTTCTTGCCGCGGAAATCCGCCGCGCTTCGAACCGGGTTCTGCTTGAGCGAGAAGAAAGCATACGGATGCTGCTGCGCCGACACCGCGAAGCATTTGATCGGGATGTCCTGCGACACCGCCAGCATCAGCGACGGGCTGGAGGAAACCTGGCCCACTTCATAACGACCCGAGGCGACGATGGCGATGCCGTCGTTATTCGGCCCGCCAGGCTGGATCTTGAAGTCGAGGCCTTCCTGCTCGAAGTAGCCCAACTGAAACGCCGCGATTTCGCCGATCTGATTGCCGCCCGCGAGCCAGCCAAGCTGCATGTTGATGGTCGCCGTCGCACCCGACGCCTGGTCGGTGAGCGCGATGAACGCTCCACCGCCGGCGAGAGCCAACCCCGCGCTTAAAAGGTCCCGACGTCGCCAACCGTTGTTGTTTTCCCCGGCGTTTCGCATGGCCCGCTCCTGTTTGCCCCCGTCTGTTTGACAGACGCGTTGACAGTAAAGCATCGGATGGGCTGACGCAAAAAGCGCTAATTTCTGCCTGACCCGATGCCGTTTCGGCATCACCCGAGGAGGCCTTCGACGCTTCCAACAGCGCTCGGTGTTGTCTTGCTGCTGGTTACCGGCCTGGCGCCGACGTACTCGGAGAGTCCGTCAGGGCAGGGGCGCCCTCAGACGCCGGACGGCTCCACGGTTGTGCCGGATAAGCGGGCACTGATTAGTCAGTTCCGCCGAACGTCGACCCCATCGCCTGGCACGCCAGGAGGCACTCCGTTACCTGACCCGAAGTTGGTGCTAACTGCTGGCGGGAATCGCGGTTATTAGCCGGCGAGGTCTCTCCGGCGCCGCAGCGTCGCGATGCCAAGCGATGCCAGGCCGAACAGCGCGAGCGTTCCCGGCTCCGGGACTTCCGCGGTAAAGCCGCTGATGACGCCATTGGGATCGACGTAATAGCCGACGACCGTGAGTTGGTCGTTGATGCCAAACACCTCGGTCGCTTGCCCCGGTCCGGCGTTCGGATCGTCGATGGTGGTGAAGGTACCGCCCAGGTCAACAAAGCCGTGTGTAACGCCTCCGCCATCGACATAGGACCCGACGATGTCACCTTTGGTATCGATGCCATTCACGCTTGTCGCGACGCCAAGCGGATCATTCACCTGGGTGTAGACGCCGCCGACGTCGATAAAGCCGTGCGTCGTGGTGCCATCGTAGAACGATCCGACGATCGTCCCGCCATCGTTGATCCCGTTCGCGTTGGTCGTGTTCACCGCGCCCGGCGCATCAAGGGTAGTGTAGGTGACACCCGACTTGGAATAGCCATGGGTGTTGGTGCCGTCGAAGAATGATCCAACGATTGTTCCGGCGGTGTTGATCCCGGACGCGGTGGTGTTTCCAACTCCACCCGGATTGTCGAACGAGGTCTTGGAACCCAAGAAGCCGGTCTGGAAATAACCGTGACTGCCGCCACTCCCATCGGTGTAGGACCCGGTGACCTGACCGCCGTTGCTGATGCCCGAGGCCGTCGTCGCCGACGAGGACGGGACGTCGATCGTGGCGTAGCTGCCGCCGGAATAGCCAAACCCATGCGTGACGGCGCTGGCGTCGACGTAATATCCGACGATCTGGCCCGCGTTGTTGATACCGCTCGCCACGGTGGTGACCGCGCCCGCGGTCGTATCCTGCAACGTCACGAAATCCTGGGCCGCCTGAGCGGCGTTACCGCGGATCAGCATGGCGGCGGCCGCGGCGGTCAGAAGCAGTCCAGTTTTCATCGGCCCGATCCTCGTCTTGCTCGC
>CALFNB010000029.1 GCA_937902425.1 uncultured Acetobacteraceae bacterium
GGCGAAAAGAACATCGCCTCCTTGACCGAAGATGGCTTGATCCAGCGCCTGCACGAAACGGTCCCCTGTCTTGAGGCCGTGGTCAATCAACTTTTGATGCCAGTGAAACCCGCGGCGTGCTGGCACGGGCGGGTGCCGCGCATCGCCGATGGCACCTGCCTCAGCAAACCGGGCAGCCAGGGAACGGACCGGCGGCTCCACGGCGTCTACGATCTGGCCAGTGGCGGTTTCACCCATCTTGAATTGACCGACCGCCACGGCGGCGAAGCGCTGGATCGCGGCCAGCCGGTGGCGGGCGAAATCCGTGTCGCCGATCGCGGCCATGGCAACGCCCAGACCTGGCAGCGCTTCTGTGAGAACAGCCAGGGCAACGCCGACGACATCGCGCGAATGCGTTGGAGCACGGTCCGTCTGATCGACGAGAACGGCGATCTGTTCGACCTGATCAAATGGCTTGAGAGCCTGCCACCGGAGATCGAAACGCACGAGATCGAGGTGCGGGTCCAATCGGGTAAACACCAAACGCCGACGCCGATCCGTCTCGTGGCCCGGCGCAACACGCCGGAGGCCACCGAGGCGGCACTTAAGAAACCGCGCCAGAAGGCCAGCCGGCGGCAGAGCCAGATCGACCCACGAAGCTTCGTCGCGGCGGGCGTCCTCATTCTGGCCACATCGCTGGCGAAGGAAGCGTTTCCAGCCAGTGAGGTGCAGGCGGTTTATCGCCCGCGCCGGCAGATCGAGCCGGCGTTCAAGCGCATGAAGCCGCTTCCGCGCATCGATAAGCCACGAACAAAGACCGCGGCCGGCACGCGATGTCGGCTGTACGCACACTTGATGGTAGCCCAGCTCGGTGACGATCTCAGCCAGGATTTCCTGGAGTCTTTCCCCGCACGACCTTTTTGACCAGGGTGCGACCAGTTCTTTGTGGCGTGTGACGCAGGTCGTCCTGGCCGCTTTGATCGAGGCTATCGTTCCGCCGATCACGCTGACCATGCTCGGACAGCGTTCTCCACAGCTCCACAAGCGGTTGGCGAACCCCAGACGAATGCGAAGACAGGCAGTCAATTACCCGAGAAGGCGGCTATCTTGGTGCCTATGGGGTGAAACCCCGAGCGCTGCTCGCCCCTTGACTCGCCACCGCCCGCCCCGGCACGGTCCACGCAACCAAACAAGCGGCCGCGCCGGTCGCGCCAAAAGGGAGACGATCCAAATGCCACGCAATAAGCTATCGCGCCGTCGTGTGGTCGCGGGGGCGGCCGGTCTCAGTGCCGCGACGATCCTGCACTGGCCCGCCAACGCGGCGGAGTTCAGCTACAAATACGGCGCCTCGTCGCCGATGGAGCACCCGGCGATGGCGCACTCGCAAATCGCCTGCGACAAGATCAAGCAGGCGACCAACGGGCGCATGGAGATCACCATCTATCCCAGCAGCCAGCTTGGCGGCGACACGGCGATGATCTCACAGGCGATTTCCGGTGCGCTGCAGATGTATCTGCTGCCGGTCGATTTGCTCGCGCCGCGCAATCCGGTCTGCGGCATCACCGGCGTCGGGTTCGCGTTCCCCGGCTACGAGCACGTCTGGCCGGCGATGGATGGCGATCTGGGCAAGATGCTGCGCGATGTGTCGGAGAAGATCGGCCTGTATTGCCTCGACACGGGCTGGGACCACGGCTTCCGCCAGATTACCACGCGGACCAAACCGATCGCCACACCGGACGACCTGCACGGTTTCAAGATCCGGCTACCCGTGGCGCCATTCCTGGTCGCGCTGTTCCGCCATCTCGGCGCCTCGCCGACCACGCTCAATTTCAGCGAGGTGTACAGCGCGTTGCAGACCGGCATCGTCGACGGGCAGGAGAACCCGCTGGTGCTGATTGACACCGCCAAGCTGTATGAGGTGCAGAAATTCTGTAGTCTCACCAACCATGTCTGGGCTGGTTTCCACACCGCGTTCAATGTCGCCGCCTGGAAGAAGCTGCCGCCCGATATTCAGGAGACGGTCCACCGCGTCTTCAGCGAGGAAGCGTTGGCGGAGCGCCAGGACTTCGTGAAGATGACTGAGTCCGAGCAGCAGAACCTGACCTCCAAGGGACTGGCTTTCAATAAACCCGATATCAAGCCGTTCCGCGATGCGCTGGCCAAATCCGGCTTCTATGCCGACATCAAAAAGACATCAGGCGACGAGGGCTGGGCTTTGCTGGAGAAATACGTCGGCCATCTGGGGTAACGCCTCCGGAAATCTCCCCATCTGGTCATTCGCGCCGGTTCGGTAATAATGCGTCTGGGCGGATGGGGAGTGTGGTTGCCTTGAGCGGTCCACTGAAAATCGTGCTGGTCGAGGACGAGGCATTTCAGCGCCAGGTGGTGGCCGAATTCCTCGGCAAGAACGGGTTGCGCGTCACCGCGCTCGCCTCCGGCGCGGACCTGAAACGCACGGTCCAACAGGCCATGCCCGACCTCGCGATCCTCGACGTACACCTGGGCGAGGTCGAGGACGGGTTCACCCTGGCGCGCTGGCCGCGAGCGCGATCCAGCCGGGTCGGCATCATCATGCTGACCGCGGCGACCGACACGGTGGACCGCGTCGTGGGGCTCGAATCGGGGGCCGACGACTATATCGCCAAGCCGTTCGAGCCGCGCGAACTGCTGGCGCGCGTCCGCGCCGTGCTGCGCCGCGCCGGCGACACCGCCCCGCCGCCATCGGAACTGAGCCAGCGCCGGATCGGCACGGCGATGCTGGATCTGGAACGGCATGTGCTGATCCTCGCCGACGGGTCGGAGGATCAACTGGCCGCCAGCGAATATGACCTGTTGAAGCTGTTGGTGGAGAACCCCAACCGCCCGCTGACCCGGGAATGGCTGCTGGAAGCGACGTCCCACCGCGAGGCCGAGGCATTCGACCGGGCGATCGACAACCGCATCATGCGGCTGCGGCGCAAGGTGGAGAGCGATCCGGGCAAGCCTCAGGCGATCCGCGACGTGCGGGGCGTCGGGTATATGTTCGTGCCGCCATCGAATTGAGGTGAAGCCGGCATCTGTCGCGGGTATCGGCGATACCGTCGATCCATCATTCGCCGGCGGTCACGGTTCGGACGGGCGCATGGAACAAGAAAGCATCACCACCAAGACCCGGAGCGATCGGTCAAACCGAGATCGGACCTTGCACTCCGCGTCCTGGTGGCTTCGCGGTAATACTTCGTACGCGTAATCAAAGGTCTTTTTGAAATGCCGAGGATCACACTTTAATTCGGTTCGGACGTGACATTATCGCGTTCATTGCAATGGTCGCCGATTTATCCGCTCCTGACTTCAATTCCGGTAAGGTCCCTGGGCCGCTCACACCACATGGCTCAACCCGGAGACGATCAGCAGCAGGTTCACCGCCCGGGTGAACTGCGTGTCGGATAACCCGCGAAAGAACGTCAGGCCTACCGCGGTGACGAGCAGCGAGGCGGGCATGCACAGCAGGTCGCCCATCGCCATGCCGAGACCATGCGCCGCGGCGGGCCGCACGAGGTTGATCGCGAGCAATGCCGCCGCCTGCATCAGCAGGATGAAAGGCTGGCACAGCGCGCGCTGGCGGGTCTTGTCCCAGCCTTTGAAGCCGCACCAGATGGTCACCGCGGCGCCCGGAAAACCGGCCGCGCCACCGGTGATGCCGCCAACGAAGCCGATCGCGACATCCAGCGCGGGATGCTGGCAGCGGGCCGTCATCGGCCGGCGCCGCAACATCCAGACCCCATGGCAGAGCAGGAATGTTCCCGGTATCACGGTGTAGACGACGCGGACCTTCGTCACACCGGACGATCTATTCAAAAGATCTGGCTGGCATGGCTTGTCCGCCGAACCTCGCCGCCTTGGAAACGGCGGAACGCCGGCACTGTTGTCCGGCTCGTAATCGTGAGACGTTGCCCAGGAGCGCCGACCTTTATCCAGAGCGGGCACCCAGGCGGCTTCGGAGGCAAATGCCGTGACCACGGTGACTTTCAACAATTCGGCTGGCGGGAACTTCGGCACCGGCATCAACTGGAGCTCCGGCCACCACCCGATCGCCGGCGATACCGGCGATATCACCAGCGCGTTCTCCGGAGCCGACTATTCGGTCCAGGTCACCGACGCCGAAGCGGCTGCCCTGATCAATGTTGGTGTGGCCAACGGCGCGCTGATTGTTGAGGCTGGCGGCGTCCTCACGGTTGGCTCGATCGATCTCACCGCCGGCACGTTGGAGGTCGTTTCCGCCGGCGAGATCACCGGTGGCACGACGATCACGGATGGCTCGGGCACCAGCACGATATTCAGCGACGGCACCCTCGACGGTGTGACCTGGAAGGGTACGCTGGCGCTGACCGGTGTCGTGCAATCGAGCCTGTTGACCATCACCACGAGTCTCAACGTTCTCAACACCGCGGGGAACGGGCCGGGAGAGATCGACGTCACCGGCCCAGGCGCCACAGTGAATATTGACAGCACCATGACGCTGAACGGCACGACGACAAACCTTCTGATCAACATTGGCACGTCCGGCTCACAAAACGAATTCCTAAGCGTTGGCTCCAACGATGTTCTGACATTTGGCAGCCTCGTCACCGTCAGTCAGACGGCCGCGGGCAGCGATATCTGGCTGACCGACGTCAGCACCAACGGCACGCTTATCAACCACGGCACGATTGCGTTGACGTCGGGTGCCGGATCCGCGGCCGAGATCAATCCAAACAGCTTCACCAACGCCGGTACGATCAATCTGACCGGCGGCGGTGGGGTCAGTATCGCTGGCGAAAGTCTGGATATCACGGCACTCACCGCGTTCAGCGACACCGGCGTAATCGCGGTTTCGGGCTTCGGCCGGGTTGGCATAAGCGGAGTCGCTGGCACGTTCGATGTCAGTGGAACGATCGCGGCCTCGGACGGCAGCATCATCGATCTGAATACCAATGCCAGTGGCACCGGCACGATCACGCTGGCGGGCAGCAGCACGGCCGATATCTTCAACTATACCGGTCAGGTTCAATTCCTTGACGCGACAGGCACGCTCGCGTTGGAACAGCCATCTCTTTACGCTGGCGCCGTTGCCGGCATGAGCGTTCTGGCACCGGGAACGGCCGACATTATCGATTTGCTTCACACATCGGTCACGAGCATCGCACCTTATTCGGGCAATGCCCTGGGCGGAACCTTGACCGTGATGAACGGCGTGGACGTCGCCGCGACAATCCGCCTGGTCGGCAATTACATCAACGCCGGATTCACGATGGCGTCAGATGGAAACGCAGGCACGGACATTTTCCTGGTCTCCTGCTTCGTGCCGGGAACAAATATCCTCACGGATCGTGGCGAAGTCGCGGTGGAAATGCTGCGGGTGGGCGATTTGGCGGCTACGCGATCCGGAACTGGCCCAGAGTATAAATCGATCCGATGGATCGGGCGGCGGCGAGTTGACCTCG
>CALFNB010000030.1 GCA_937902425.1 uncultured Acetobacteraceae bacterium
TCCCTGATGGCAACAGGTGGTAGCCCGTCGCGCCACCGAGTCGATGCTCGGGTTCGCCCTGGGATTTATGCATGTCCCGGCATTGGACCGAGAGCGAGAAATTCCGACCACGTGGAAAAGTCGTGTATACAGGTGGAAAACTTCGTCGGAAAAATTGCGGAAAGTCGAGCTAAGAAGAAGTCTGGGATTACGCATCGTTCGATCTCTGTGTCTTAGTGTCTTGGTGGTAAAGCTTGCTTTTTTGCATATTCGGCGTTATCTGGCCGCGGTAGCACGATGGCAACGTCTATCCACCCATCCGATTGGAACCGTAGTCACCGAAGAAAATATCCGTGGTGATCTCATCGGTCCGATTGCAGCCAGTATACGCCATCGTCTTATCGAATTCCGTCCGGATGATGTTGATCGCCTTCGCGGCGCCCGCCTCGCCACCCACCGCGGTGCCGTACAGTGTCGCGCGCCCCGTCAACACCGCCTTGGCGCCAAGTGCCAGCGCCTTGACGATGTCCGAGCCGCGACGGACGCCGGAATCGAGGATGATGGTGACTTTGTCGCCCACCGCCTCGGCGATTTCCGGCAGCAGCCGCATCGTCGCGGCGGAACTGTCCATGTTGCGGCCACCGTGATTCGACACGATGATCCCGTCGACACCGTAACCAATCGCCTTCAACGAGTCATCGATCCGGTTGACGCCTTTCAGCATCAGGATGCCCGGCCACATGTCGCGGAATTTCGCGATGTCATCCCAGTTCAGTGAATCGACCTCCATTTCGGTCCGCCGTCCGGCGACGCCGCTGGTGATCGTACCCTTAAATTCCGCTGGGTAGTTCTCATGTTTCGGCATGCCGATCGTGGTGAGATATTTGCCCATCACCCCAAGCGTCCAGGATGGATGCGTGGCGACGTCCAGCAGAAACCTGCGCGACGGATTGAACGGCAGCGCGAAACCGTTGCGGGCGTTGTACTCGCGATTTCCGGAGACAGCGGAATCGACGGTGACGATCAGCGCCTCGTAGCCGGCGTTTTTCGCCCGCTCGATGATCTGGTGCGAAAGGTCGCGGCGCTTCCAGACGTAAAGCTGGAACCATAGCCGGCCGCCCGCCTCCTTCGCGATCGTTTCCATCGCGGTCATCGACGCGGTGGAAAGGGTCAATGGTATGCCGGCTTTCGCCGCCGCTTTCGCCAGCGCCAGCTCGCCACGATACCAGCACAAGCCGGCGGCACCGGTCGGCGCGATCGCCATCGGCAACGCCATCGGCTTGCCGAACAACGTCGTCGCGGTGGAACGGCCCGAGACATCGACCAACGCGCGATGCAGCAGTTTGATTTCCTCGAACGCGGTGCGGTTGTCGCGCACCGAGATGTGGTCCTCGGAGGCGCGATCGACGAACTCGAACACGCCTTTGGGCAAGCGGCGTTGCGCTGCCTCCCGCAGGTCGAAAACGTTGTAGCAATCGTCCAGAGCGGCCATCAGTTCGCCGCCATCCGGTTGGTTTCGCGATCGCCGAAGAAGATGTCGGTGGTGATCTCATCGGTCCGGTTGCAGCCAGTGTAGGCCATCGTTTTATCCATTTCGGTCTGGATGATGTTGATCGCCTTGGTGGCCCCTTTCTCACCGCCGACCGCGGTGCCGTACAGCGTCGCGCGCCCGGTCAGGACACATTTGGCACCCAGCGCCACCGCCTTGACGATGTCGGAGCCGCGGCGAATGCCGGAGTCAAGCAGCACGGTGATTTTGTCACCCACCGCTTCGGCGATTTGCGGCAGCATGTCGATCGTCGCGGCGGCGCTGTCCATGTTGCGCCCGCCATGGTTCGACACGACGATCCCGTCGACGCCCGCGCTGACGGCCTTCAGCGCGTCGTCGGGACGATTGATGCCCTTCAGCATCAGAATACCCGGCCACATATCGCGGAAAATCTTGATGTCGTCCCAGTTCAGCGAATCCTGGCGCATCATCTCGATCCGGTACGGATCCACGCCGATCTTGCGCCGATACGGCTCCGGATAGTTCTCGTTGCGCGGCATGCCGATCGTGGTGAGATATCTCAGCAGCACACTGGTGAACCAGCCGGGCTTTCGCAGGATGTCACGGGCGAACCGAAAGGTTGGCGTGAATGGCAGATCGAGGCCGTTCTTCGCGTTGTACTCGCGGTTCGGCGGCACGATCGTATCGGTGGTAACGATCAGCGCCTCGAACCCGTTGTTCTTCGCGCGTTCGATCAACTGATAGGACAGGTCACGCTGCTTCCAGACGTAAAGCTGGAACCACAGCCGGAAATTCGCCTCTTTGGCGATCTTCTCCATTGAGGTCATGGCGCCGGTCGCCAGCGTGAACGGGATCTTCATTTTCGCCGCCGCCTTGGCGAGTTCCAGTTCGCCCTCATACCAGCAAAGCCCAG
Organism: uncultured Acetobacteraceae bacterium; assembly: GCA_937902425.1. Classification (GTDB taxonomy): domain Bacteria; phylum Pseudomonadota; class Alphaproteobacteria; order Acetobacterales; family Acetobacteraceae; genus Rhodopila. The sequence goes on from CALFNB010000030.1 coordinate 2,403, forward strand.
CGGCGCCGGTGGGAGCAATGGCCATGGGCGCGGAAATTTCTTTGCCGAACAGGGTGGTTTTCGTGGAGCGGCCGGAGACGTCGACCAGCGCGCGATGGCGCAACCGGATCTTTTCGAACGCGGTGCGATTGTTGCGCAGCGCGATCTCATCCTCGGTGGAGCGATCGACGAATTCGAACAGCGCCTTCGGCAGCTTGCGCTTCGCGGCATCCCGCAGGTCAAATACATTGTAGCAGTCGTCGAGCGCGGACATTTGGCGTTCCCCCTTGAGCGGCTGATGATGCGAGCGGACCTCGCCGTGTCAAGTTCCCCCAGGGGACGTAATCCGATCGACCGCGGGCAGGATGCGCGTCACCAGAGGCAGCACCCGCCCCATCCAGGCCGCGTTGATCGTGTGATCGTCGAACGGACGGCCCGACTCCGGATGCAGCAGAATGATCAGGCCGATGCGGTTCATCATCAGGAACGGCGCCAGAGTGGGGAACTGATCGGCCTCGAACGCGATCTGATACATCGCGCATGGATGCGGCCCGACCGGCACGTCGTGCCAACGTCCCATTCTGACATTGAAGCGCTGTTCGACCGCTTCGCGCAGTTCGGCGGCGCGCGGGCGGCTGAGCGCGTCGTAGTAAATATGCGCATGGTAGCCTTTGATCCGCGATGGATCGATCATGTCGCCTCCAACAAGCGCTTCACGTCGCGCTTCACCACTTTGCCATAGCCGGATTTCGGTAGCTCCGGCCAGTAGACGTAGGATGCCGGGTGCTTGTAGCGCGCGAGCTTACCCTCGATATGCGCCGCCATCTGCTGGTCGGTCACCGTCATGCCCGCGTTCAGCACCAATACGGCGACGCCGGTTTCGCCCCATTTCTCGTGTGCCAGGCCGACGACGCAGGCCTCGGCCACCGCGGGATGCGTGAGCAGAATTTCTTCAATTTCCCGCGGATAGACGTTCGAGCCGCCTGAGATGTACATGTCGGAGGCACGGCCGGTGATATAGACGAAGCCACGCGCATCCATGTGGCCCAGATCGCCGGTGTGGAACCAACCGTGCGCGGTGGCTTTTTCGGACGCCTCCGGGTTATCGTGGTAGCCGGCGAACACGCCGGGTCCACGCACGCAAATTTCTCCGGTTGTGCCGGGCTCCAGATGGTTCCCGGCGTCGTCGAGGATGGTCACGTCCATGCCGGTGCGAGGGAATCCGCAGCTGCCGACTTGCATCTCGGCATCGTTGACACTGTGGCACGACGGCGGCAACACGGTGATGTTGCCGGTCACCTCGCCCATGCCGAAATACTGCACCAGTACCGGCCCGAGTTTTTCCAATGCATGCACCTGATCGGCGCGATACATCGGCGCGCCGGCGTAAATGACGTAGCGCAGACTGGAATGATCGTGTTCATCGACGGAATCATGCCGGGTCAGCATCGTCAGGATGGTCGGCACGGTGAACATGTTGGAGACGCGGTGCCGTTCCACGAGGCGCCAGGCCTCGGCGACATCGAAGCGTTCACTCGGCATCAGCACGGTGGCGGCACCGCGGGCGACCTGCGGCAATGCGTGCACGCCGGCGCCGTGCGACAATGGCGCCACGACCAACGACACATCGTGCTCGGTCGTGGCGGGCATCAGGTCGCACAGATGGTTGCAGATGACGTATTCCAGTTGGCCATGCGTCAGCACGCCCGCCTTCGGGCGGCCCGTGGTTCCCGAGGTGTAGAAGAACCACGCGGGATGGTCGCGGCCGACATCCGCCGGACGGGTTTTGGCGTCTCGGCCGGTCGCGAGTTCTTCCCAGCCGTCGCCGATCGAGATTTCCAGTTGGCAGCAGGGGTTTTCCGCTTTCGCGGCCGCCGCGTGCTCGGGGAACGCGCTGTCGAAAATATGCACTGCCGCACCGGATGAGGTGGCGAGATACGCGACCTCGGGGGGCGTCAGGCGGAAATTGGTCGGCACCCAGGTGGCGCCCAACATCCAGGCGGCGAACATCGACTCAAGTACGGCGTTGGAGTTGCGCGCATGGAGCAGAATCCGGTCGCCGTGCTTCACGCCGCGCGCGGCCAGACCGCCGGCCGCCGCCTGGACACGGGCGTTGAAGTCAGCCCATGTCCAGGTGGTGTCGCGCCAGATCAGCGCGGGCCAGTCGGGAAACCGCCGCGCGGTCTGGACCAGCAGATGCGCGAGGTTGGCAGTCGGGATCAGCGCAGAGGCTCCAGAATGGACACATAGTTGGCGACCGCGGCGCCACCCATGTTGAACACGCCACCCAGATCCGCCTTCGGCAACTGCATGCCCTCCGGCGCCTGGCCGGTCAGTTGCATCGCGGTGATCGCATGCATCGACACGCCGGTGGCGCCGATCGGATGACCCTTGGCCTTCAACCCACCGGATGGATTAATCGGCAGTCTGCCATCTTTCCGCGTCCAGCCCTCCAGTATCGCGCGAGCGCCCTGGCCGGGTGCGGTCAGACCCATTGCCTCATACTCGATCAATTCGGCGATGGTGAAGCAGTCGTGCGACTCAACGAAGGACAGATCTTGCAATTTCACGTCCGCCGCCGCCAGGGCCTGCTGCCAGGCGTGCGCGGCGCCCTCGAACAACGTGATATCGCGCTTGCTGATGGGGAGGAAATCGTTGACCTGGACAGCGGCCTTGAAGCGCACCGCCTTGCCCATGGCGCGCGCGGTTTCCTCATCCGCCAGGATCAGTGCGGCCGCGCCGTCCGACACCAGCGAGCAATCCGTCCGCTTCAACGGCGGCGCCACGTAGGGGTTCTTGTCGGACACGTTACGGCAGAAATCAAAGCCGAGATCCTTGCGCATCTGCGCGTAAGGATTGTCCACGCCGTTCTTGTGGTTCTTCGCCGCGATCGCCGCCAGAGCGTCCGACTGATCGCCATGGCGCTGAAAATATTTTTCGGCGATTCGCCCAAATACACCAGCGAAGCCGGCGGGGATATCGGCTTCTTCTTTTTGGTAGCTCGCCTTCAGCAGGATATCGCCAACCTCCTTGCCCGGCGTCGCCGTCATCTTCTCCACGCCGATCACCAGAGCGAACCTGCCTCGGCCACTCAGCAAGAAGTCGCGGGCGCCGTGGATGGCGGCGGAACCGGAGGCACACGCGTTTTCATACCGCGTGATCGGACGGTAACGCAGTTCCGGCAGATGCTGCAGCACGAGCGAGGATGGGAAATCCTGTGACGAGAAACCGTTGTTGAACAGGCTGAGGAAGGTGCCTTCAATCTCGTGCGGCGCGATGCCGGCATCGGCGATGGCGGCGCCGGCGACGCGGCCGATCAGAGACTCGATGTCGGGATCGTCGAGTTTGCCGAAGGGCGAGTGAGCCCAACCAACGATGCAGGCTTCGGTCATGATTGGTCCTCCTGAGGAACTGGTGCGGGGATTTTGGCATAGGAGGAAGGGAAGCGCGAGGGCATTGGTCCGCTCTTCGCGGCCCAATCCTTCGAACCCGCCAGGAGGCTCTGCCTCCTGGACCTCCGGCCAAGGGCGAGGCCCTTGGCAATCTGTCCATTGGTGGAGGTCCAGGAGGCAAAGCCTCCTGGTCGGGTCCGGGGTGAAACCCCGGTGCTACCCCGCCGTCCATCCGCCATCGATCACCAAACTTTGTCCCGTCATGAACGCCGACGCATCCGATGCGAGGAACACCACGCCGCCCGCCATGTCGTTCGGCGTCGCGAACCGTCCCAATGGCGTACCTGAAAGCATGCGCTGTCCATGCACCTCGTGGGTGAGCAGTTCGTGGGTCAAATCGGTATCGACCCAGCCTGGCGCGAGAGTATTCACCCGTACGCCGCGTAAAGCCCAGTCGATGGCGAGTGCCTTGGTCAACAACTCGGCACCGCCTTTCGAGGCGCAATAGGGCACCGACCGCACCAGTCCAACATGACCGGCGACCGAGCTGACATTGATCACCGATCCGCCCTTGCCGATCGCGCCGCCGATATATTTGCAGCACAGAAACAACCCGGTCAGATTGACGTCGATGATGTGTTGCCACTCCTCGAGGCTGGTGCGCTCGATGCCCTTGAAGATGGGATCGACACCGGCGTTGTTGACCAGCACGTCGATCTTGCCGAACCGGGTCATCGCCGCGTCGCGCAGCGCCACGACGTCCGCCGCCTTCGATACGTCAGCGGTCTGAACCATCGACCGCTCGCCGATCGCGGCGGCGGCTTCCTCCAGAGTGGCGCGCGTGCGTCCGGCCAGCACGACGGTCGCACCGTTGCGGGCGAGGCCCTCGGCCATGCCGCGCCCGATGCCGCGGCCGGCACCGGTGACGACGCAGACCTTGCCGGTCAGATCGAAGTCGCCACTCACCAGTTGGCTCCGTCGCGGTTGATCTTCTGCGCGAGGCTCCAGCGATGCACTTCCGACGGGCCGTCATAAATGCGGAAGCCGCGCACCTCGTTGAAGATCCGCGCCACCAGTGTTTCGCCGGTGACGCCCTGGCCGCCGAGCACCTGAACGCAACGATCGACAGTTCGGAAAATCGCTTCCGAACAGAACACCTTGGCCATGGAGGATTCCGTGGTGCCGCGCGCGCCCTGATCAAGCAGCCACGCAGTGTGCCAGATCGCCAGCCGGCTCATGCGGATGTCGATCTCGTTATCGGCGAGCATGAAGCCGACGCCTTCATGGTTGACCAGCTTCGCGCCGAACACCTCGCGCTTGCGGGCGTACGCGGTGGCGATATCGTGCGCGCGGCGGGCGGTGCCCAGCCATCGCATGCAATGTGTCAGACGGGCGGGCGCCAGACGCACCTGGGCGTAACGAAATCCTTTGCCAGGCTCACCAAGAATGTCTGACGCGGGAACCCGTAGGTTGTTGAAACGAACGACGGCGTGGCCGCCGGCGAAGGCGCTGTCCAGGCTGTCCATGGCGCGGACGATTTCAATGCCGGGCTGGTCCATGTCGGACAGGAACATGGTCGCGTGACCGTCCTCGCCCTTCGCCATGATGATGGCGAAGGCGGCGCCGTCGGCACCCGTAATGAACCACTTTTCGCCGTTGATGACGTAATGGTTGCCGTCTTTCCGCGCCGTGGTCAGCATCGCCGCCGGATCGGAGCCGGCGCCTGGCGCGGGCTCGGTCATGCAGAAACAGGAGCGGGTCGCGCCGGAAGCCAAAGGACGCAGCCACCGCTCCTTTTGTTCCTGGGTCGCCACGACCTCCATCAGGTGCATGTTGCCTTCGTCGGGCGCGAAGATGTGCATCGCGACCGAGCCGAGCAGCGAGTACCCGGCTTCTTCAAACACGATCGCCTTGCCGACGTGGTTGAGGCCCAGTCCACCCCATTCGGTGCCGACGTGGGGCGCCAGGAGGCCCGCCTCGCGGCCGAGAGCCACGAGTTCCTGACGGAATTCTTCGGTGGGGCCGTGACGCGTCTGACGCTTGTCGGCCTCCATCGGAATGATCTTGTCGCGGATGAAAGCGCGGGTGCGTTGTTGCAACTCTTGCAACTCGGGGGTCAGGGAGAAATCCATCAGAATGCGCGTCCTTGGGCGATTTCGTGGGTGAATTCAAGAATGCCGGTGCCGATCGCGGTCAACGGCGCGTAGCGCGGCTCGGTGGTGACACCGGTGCGGTAGCGGAGGCCAAGCTGCAGAAAGATCACCGACAGTTTGTACATGGTGATCACGCGATGAAACAAAATGTTCGATACATCGCGGCCGGTGATTTTCGCGTAGGCCGCGACCGCGTCCCGGCGTTGACACAGGCCGGCCTCGACGGCGGGCATTTGTTTCATATCGTGCATGGCCCATGGATCATCGGCGTGAATCCAATAGGACAGCAGAGTGGCGAAGTCGAACAGCGGATCGCCCCGGGTGCCTTGATCCCAGTCGACAACGGCGACCGGCGACAAATCCTGAGGATTCAGGATCATATTGTTCAGTTTGAAGTCGTTGTGCAGAAGTCCAGGCTTGCCGTCAGGCACGATATTCCGCTCCAGCCAGCCGGCGATCTCCTGGTGCAAAGCGTCCGTGCCGTCCTGTTTCGCGGACCAGCCGCGCCTGGTCCAGCCGGACACCGCGCGGGCCAGGAATCCGTCCGGCCGGCCGAGATCGTCCAGACCAATCGCGGCGGTGTCGACCGCGTGGATCGCGGCGATGGTTTCCAGCAGCACCTCCGACAGCCGCGCGCCGAGGCCAGGCCGCGCCGCGAGCTCAGGCGGAATGGTCTCCCGGATCACCAGGCCAGGCCGGTATTCCAGGATCTGAAACCGCTGTCCGCAAATCGACGGATCGTCGCACAGATGCAGGCTGCGCGGGACGAACGGCAACGCGTCCGGCAGACGCGACAAAATGCGGTGCTCGCGCGCCATGTCGTAGGCACCGGCGGGCAACTCGCCCATCGGCGGGCGGCGCAGCACAGCGGGTTCGCCGTCGAGATAAATCAGGTAATTGAGGTTCGCGAGGCCACCGGCGAACTGCCGCGGCGGCGGATCGTCGTCCAGTCGCATGCCGTGGCGCGCCAGGTAAGCGCCCACCGACGGCCAGTCCAGTTTGACGCTGTCCTCGGGCGCGCGAAGGGCGTCGTTGTTGGGCACGTGTCCTCCTATCGGCTTGCGGGTTGCCCTGGTAGAAGCCAATACTGATACAGGAGGAACGCGATGACGCAACCGACCGCCGTGAAGCGGGCCGCCGTACTGGGTGCCGGTACGATTGGCGCCAGTTGGACGGCGTGGTTTCTCGCGCGCGGCATCGCGGTCGATGTGTGGGATCCGCGGCCGGAAGCCGAGGCCTACGTCCGCCGCTACATCACCGATGCGTGGCCGGCGATGGCGCGGCTTGGCATGGTCGCCGACGCCTCCCCCGACGCGTGGCGTTTCCTGGGCTCGCCGGAAGCAGCGGTCGCCGAAGCGGACTTCGTGCAGGAAAACGCCCCGGAACGGTTGCCGATCAAACGCGAGCTGTACGCCCAAATCGACAGCGTTTTGCGTGCCGACGCGATCCTGGCGTCCAGCACGTCCGGGCTGATCATGTCGGACATGCAGGCGGGCCTTGGTTCCGCGTCGCGCTTCGCCGTCGGGCATCCTTTCAATCCCCCACACCTGATTCCGCTGGTCGAAGTCGTCGGCGGCCGCGAGACCGCGCCCGAAACCATCGCGTGGTGCCTGGAGTTCTATCGCGCCATCGGCAAGAAACCGATCCACATTCGCAAGGAAGCGCCCGGCCACCTCGCCAACCGGTTGCAGGCCGCGCTGTGGCGGGAAGCGGTCAGCGCGGTGGTCACCGGCCTCGCCTCGGTCGAGGACGTGGACACCGCGATCTCCGCCGGTCCCGGCCTGCGGTGGGCGGTCATGGGTCCGCACATGACGTTTCATCTGGGCGGCGGCGAGGGCGGCATCACCCACATGCTCGACCAGTTCAAACCGGCGTTCGAGGCGTGGTGGGCATCCATGTCGACACCGGAATTGTCCGCGGCGGCATGCCAACAAATCATCGACGGGGTGGCGGCGGAGGCGCGCGGCCGCTCCATCGCGCAACTGGCGGCGGACCGCGATGCGATCCTGCTGCCGTTGCTGGAACTCACCGGAGGAGGTTCATGAAAGCGCTCAGCTATTCGCATGGCGTTACGACCACGTCGTTGATCGGCGAAACCATCGGCGTGCATTTCGATCGCACGGTGGAACGGTGGGGTGACCGGCCGGCGCTGATTTCCCGTCAGCAAGGGGTCAAATGGACCTGGCGAGAGCTCGGCGCGAAAGTCGACGCTTTCGCCGCGGGTCTGCTCGCCATGGGGCTGAAGCCGGGCGAGCGGACAGGCATCTGGTCGCCCAACGCCGCCGAGTGGATCGTCACCCAGTACGCCACCGCGAAGGCCGGCCTGATCCTGGTGAACATCAACCCGGCATATCGGCTGTCCGAGGTTGAATACGCGTTGAACAAGGTCGGCTGCCGCGCGCTGGTCACCGCGACCCGGTTCAAGACCAGCGACTATATCGGCATGGTCAACACGCTGGCGCCGGAACTCGCCAAAGCGCGGCCGGGACATTTGGAATCAGGAAAGTTGCCGACATTGCGCGCGGTGATCCAGATCGGCGGCGCGGCACCGGGAACCATTCCGTTCGAGTCCGTCGCCTCGATGGGCGGTGCGGCGGAACGCGCGACGCTCGCGGAACTGGCCGGTACGCTGCAATTCGATGACCCGATCAATATTCAGTTCACCTCCGGCACGACGGGCCTGCCCAAGGGTGCCACGCTGACGCATCACAATATTTTGAACAACGGGTTCTTCCTGGCTCAGGGCATGCGCTACACCGAGCAGGACAAAGTCTGCATTCCGGTGCCGATGTATCATTGTTTCGGCATGGTGATCGGCAGCCTCGCCTGCCTGACCAGCGGCGCGGCGATCGTGTTCCCCGGTGAGGGGTTTGACCCATTGGCGACCCTGCGGACAGTCGCGGAAGAACGCTGCACCTCGCTGTACGGCGTGCCGACCATGTTCATCGCGGAACTCGATCATCCGGAATTCGGAAAATTCGATCTCGGCGGCCTGCGGACGGGCATGATGGCGGGCGCCCCCTGCCCGATCGAGGTGATGCGCCGCTGCATCAACGACATGCATCTCAGCGACATCACGATCGGTTATGGCATGACCGAGACAAGTCCGGTCAGCACGCAGACCCTGATTGGGGATACGCTGGAACACCAGACCGCGACGGTGGGAAAAGTCCACCCGCATGTCGAGGTCAAGATCGTCGACGTTGACGGCCGCATCGTCCCGGTCGGCTCGCCGGGAGAGTTCTGCACGCGCGGTTATTCGGTGATGCTCGGGTACTGGGACGATGAGGAGCGCACCGCGCAGGCGATCGACAAAGCGGGCTGGATGCATACCGGCGATCTGGCGACGATGGATGCCGACGGCTATTGCAACATCGTCGGCCGGATCAAGGACATGGTGATCCGCGGCGGTGAAAATATCTATCCGCGCGAGATCGAGGAGTTCCTGTACCGGCATCCGGCGATCCAGGACGTGCAGGTGTTCGGTGTCCCCGACCAGCGCTTCGGCGAGGAACTTTGCGCCTGGATCAAGATCCGGGACGGCGCGACATTGACGGAAGACGACGTCAAAGCGTTCTGCAAGGACCAGATCGCACACTATAAAGTGCCGCGGCATATCCGTTTCGTCAGCGAATTCCCCATGACGGTGACCGGCAAAATGCAAAAGTTCATCATGCGGGAAACGATGGTCGATGAACTCGGCATCAAGGAAGTGGCGACGGCGTGACAGAGACGTACGATTATATCGTCACCGGCGCGGGCTCCGCCGGTTGCGCCGTCGCCGCGCGGTTGTCCGAGTCGGGGCGCTACCGCGTTCTGCTGCTGGAAGCCGGCGTGCGGGACAGCAGCCCGTGGATCCACATTCCCATCGGCTACACGAAACATTTCGCCAATCCGCGGGTCAACTGGATGTTCGACAGCGCGCCGGAAGCGAACCTCAATAATCGCACGCTCTATTTGCCGCGCGGCAAAGTTCTCGGTGGCACGAGTTCGATCAACGGCCTGGTCTATATGCGCGGCACCCCGGCCGATTACGATTTGTGGCGCCAGCGAGGGTGTGAAGGTTGGGACTGGGACTCTGTCCTGCCATTCTTCCGCAAGGCCGAGGACAACGAGCGCGGCGCGGATGCGCTGCACGGTGCGGGCGGGCCATTGCGGGTGTCCGATCCGCCGAAGATCTGGCCTCTGGGCCGGGCGATGGTCGAGGCGTCGATGCAGGCCGGCATCCCGTACAATCCGGACTTCAACGGCGTCCGGCAGGACGGCTGCGGTTATTACCAATCGACAACCAATCGGCGGCTGCGCTGGAGTTCGGCGTCCGCCTATCTGAAGCCCGCTCGCAAGCGAAGCAATCTGCGCGTCATCACGCAGGCGCACGCCACCCGGATCCTGATTGAAAACGGCCGCGCGGTCGGGGTGGAGTATCGGACGCCGCACGGGACCTCGACGGCGCGCGCGAACGGCGAGGTGATCGTTTCCGGCGGCACCTATGGATCGCCGCAGTTATTGCAACTGTCCGGGCTGGGACCAGCGTCTTTGCTTCAGGGGTTCGACATCCCGGTGGTGCGCGACATGCCGGGCGTCGGCGACCATCTGCACGATCATTTCAACATTTACGCGGTGTACCGGTTGACCCGGCACGTCAGCCTGAACGATCTGGCGAGCAGCTTGCCGCGACGTCTGCTGGCGGGTGCGGAATATCTGTTCACGCGCAACGGCCATATGGCGACCACCGGGCTGTACGCCGGCGCGTTCCTGCGCAGCGATCCGGCGCTGGAACGGCCGGATATCCAGATCAACATGTCGGCCTGGAGCACCGCCGAGCGCACCCGAACGGGCATCAATCCGCACAAGTTCCCCGGCATGACATTGAGCCCGGTGCACCTTCGCCCCGAAGGCCGCGGCACGGTGCGGTTGCAAAGTCCCGATCCGACCGTGCAGCCGGAGATAAAGTTCAACTTCCTCAAATCCGATTACGACATGCGGGCACTGATCTTCGGGATCAGGAAGTGCCGGGAGATCGCCAGGCAACCCGCGCTGGCGCCCTATGTCGCGGAGGAAATCCTGCCGGGTGTGTCGAAAGAGTCCGATGCCGATCTGGAACGGGTGGTGCGCGAGCGCGGCGTATCGAACAACCACCCGGTCGGCACCTGCCGCATGGGCACCGATCCCGCGGCGGTGGTCGATCCTCGGCTGCGCGTGTATGGTATCGAGAAGCTACGGGTCGCCGACGCGTCGATCATGCCGTCCATCATCGGCGGCAACACCAACGCGCCGACGATCATGATCGGGGAAAAGGCCGCCGCGATGATCCTGCAAGACGCCGCCGCCTGACCCCAAACTCTGGAGGAACCAATGCTCTGGGCACGCTTCGATAACGGTGGGACACCAACCTATGGCGTCGTTGAAGGCGACACGATCATTCCGGTGCGCGGCTCACCGTTCGACGCGTGGGAGCGGACGTCGGCGAAACGCAAACTGTCCGATGTGAAGCTGATGGTGCCGGTGATCCCGCCGACATTCTACGCCGCCGGCCTGAATTACGCGCTGCATGTCCGGGAGGCGGCGGAGAAACTCGGGCTGCCGGTGAACCTTCCGACGCAGCCCGACATCGGCTACCGCGCCAACAACGCGCTGATCGCGCACGGCGAAAATATCGTCATCCCGGCGGATGCCACCGAACTGGTGCAGTACGAGGGCGAACTGGTCGCCGTCATTGGCCGCAAGTGCAAGAACCTGACCCGGGAAACCGCGTTGAGCGCGGTCATGGGCTGGACCATCGGCAACGACGTCAGTGAGCGGACGTGGCAAAAACAGGACCGCACTCTGTGGCGGGCGAAAAACACCGATACCTTCAAGCCGATGGGGCCCTGGATCGAGACTGATGTGAAACTGGAAGACCTGGTCACGAAGATACGACTGAACGGCAAGGAGGT
>CALFNB010000031.1 GCA_937902425.1 uncultured Acetobacteraceae bacterium
AGTCCGCCCGCCACGAAGCCGGCCTGGGTTGACCGGCACCTCGCGCCGACCCGCCGATGCGCGGGCTGAAGCGCAACTCATGGTTTATGCACAAAGCCCGATGTTTTATGCACAAAGCCCGGATGCGCCGACAGTCAGGCCGCGAAATCCGCGGCAACGGCGGCGAACAGGCGAGGTGGCACGAACCCGTAATCGAACCTGTCACCCGAACCCGGGACATGAGCCAGATCGAACGGCCAATCATCCTCAGTGGCATATGACGTGTAGAGGTACGACCGCTCGGCCGTCAGTCCCAGATGCAGCGCCACGCGCGGTGGGATGGCGATCGCCTGCTCGCCCGCACACGGTGCGACGTGCGAGACCGGCAGGTAAGTCACCCGCGTCACCACGCGACCGTTCAACGCCGGCCCTTCCTCTTGCTCCAGGTCGATGATCAGGCATGGCCGATCCTTCCCAGGATCAGGCGGCGGACGGGAACCGGCATCGGCCCGGACAAACCCGTAATGCAGCTAGCAGGCCGAGCGTCAGCGCCGGCAGCGGCACCGGTCAATCGTCCATCAGAGCGTCGAGGCCGGCATGCTCCGCGTCCATCCGGTTGTTGGCGATCCGTTCGAGCCTGGCGGCCGGCATGTCGGCGCGGGTGAATGCGAGCTTTCGGTTCTGCCGCAGGAGGGCGTAGTCCTCAACCGACAACACAACCAACTCTGGGCCATGCCAGGTCACCTCAACCGGTGCCCGTCGGGCCTCGGCGCGGACAAACCCGCTGGTCTTCTGTAGCTGCTCGCCCGTGACCCGGACCATGGGACGCTCCTGTTCTACGTAAAATATATGGAACCCGGGTTGGCATCCGCAAGCATTGCCCTGTTGAGTCTGCTACGGCGCCGGCTTCGAGGCCTCCCCTGAAATCGTGTCTGAGGCGCGCGCCTCGCAGCAACCACAGACCACCAGCGGCCGCGAGAGTGTTTGACCGTATAGACACAAGTAGATACAATGCTCCATGCTATTTGCATGGGACCCGGATAAACGGGACATCAACCGTGAGCGGCACAAGCTGGACCTGCTTGATGCACAACTCCTGTTCGATGGCAGACCCGTGATCACGTACCCCTCCCCGCGAGATAGCGAGTTGCGCTTTGTCAGCACCGGACAGATCGGCCCAAAATTCTACTCGGTGGTGTGGACGGAGCGCGGCGAGGCAATCCGGCTGATTTCATTCAGAAGGGCGAGAGATGGCGAAGAAAGAGCGTATCGTGCACGCTTCGGCTGACGAAATTCAGTCGATGCGCAAGCAAGGAAAAACCCGCTCCGATTGGGCGGCGGCCGAGCAAATGAGCAACGCCGAAGTCGAACTTCGGGCGAATGAGGACGATGGCCCTTTGCCGGAAGGATGGGAGGCCACTGTTGAGATCGGCCTGCCGGAACCCGCGCAGCCGGTGAATATCCGCCTCGACGCGGCGGTGCTGCGCTGGTTCAAGTCGCGTGGCCCAGGCTACCAGACCCGCATCAACGCGGTGTTGCGGGCATTTGTGCAAGCACGGCAACGGGCGGAAACCCCAGAGCCGCGGAGCAAATAATACCAGTCCGCTTAAGCATTGACACACGGTTCGGGCTGTCCGTCATGATCGGCCAGGACGGGTCTGGCAGGAAGAGTCAGTCGTTAAGCGCACTGGTATAGGTCACCCGCGTCACCACACCGGACGCCACTCCTCGATCGGCGCCACGAAATTTTCTTCGGGACGTCCAGAGTCACAGAGGAACCGAGAGCCACGATCACCGAAAACCCATGCGTGCTTCAATGATTCCGCCCGCCTCAGTCCGGCGCGCCCGTTTCCACGAACTCGACGTCCTCGTAGAATTCCGCGACCGGCACTTCAACGCCAACCTCCGGCAAGTGCAGCGTGTCTTCGCCCGTCAGCGTCAGAGCGGTGAACGCCACATCGCCTTGTCGCCGATGCAGGACAAGCAGACCACTGCCCGAGGACTCGACATTGACGTACCGCCGGACGGTAGCGATGGCAGCGTATTCCCGCACCTTCTCGATCCGATCGCGCCGGCCGGATTCGGAACTGATCACCTCGAAGATGATGACGACATCCGGCGCGAGCCGCTCGGTTCCCGGAAATTTCGTGCAGGTGATCAGAGCGTCGGGAAAGCGGACGGTTTCGCCAATCGTTCTGACGCCCAGATCAGGCCCGAAATGTGAACAGGGTGTTCCGCGCAGGCGTGCCCGCAAAGCCGCGTAAATGTTCTGCGCAATTCGATTATGATTGGCGCTTCCGCCGACCATGGCGACCGGGCGAGAGCCGTCGAACTCATGGCGTGCCTCCTGGCGCGCGGCCCAGTCGAGGAACTGCTCGGCGGTCCATGGTTTGGTCATGGCGACGTTCATGGGCAGCAACTTAGCATGGCGCGGCACCGAGCGCTCCCCATTTTTCCCGGCAGCATCGGGTCTTGCCCGCCGCCGGCACTTCCTCTCCGCGCCATGGCCCGGCATGATCCGAGGGGTCCCGAGATACTCCGGGGCAATGCCCGCCCGAAAGCGACGGGAGGAGAACGGCATGAGCGCGGCCAAACGTCAGATGCATCTCGGCGTCTTCGTCCTCGGCACCGGCAACCACTCGGCCGGCTGGCGCTACGACGGGGCCGCGACCAGCAACAACCAATTGCCTGTCATCCAGGAAATCGCGCGCATCGCCGAGCGCGGCAAGTTCGACCTGCTGTTCGTCTCGGACGGGCTGGTGATGAACCCGGGCGATCACCCGTCGTTTCTGTGCCGATTCGAGCCGACGACTCTCATCTCGGTGCTCAGTACCGTCACGACGCACATCGGTCTCGGCGCGACGGTGTCGAGCAGCTATAGCGAACCATACAACGTGGCGCGCATCTTCGCCTCGATCGACCACATCAGCAACGGTCGCGCCGCGTGGAATGTGGTGACCAGCACGCAGCCGATGGCCGCGCTCAATTTCAGCCGCGAGGAGCAAATGGAGCACGAGCACCGCTATGAGGTCGCCAACGAGTTCGTCGATGTCGTCAAGGGATTGTGGAACTGCTGGGAGGATGGCGCAATCGTCGCCGACAAGACGACCGGCCGGTTCATCGACGCGACGAAAGTGCGGCCGCTCAATCACGACGGGCGGTTTTTCCAGGTCAGGGGCCCGATCAACATGGCGCGCTCGCCGCAGGGCCAGCCGGTGATCATCCAGGCTGGCGGCTCGCCGTCCGGTCTCGAGCTGGCGGCGCGCACCGCCGATGTCGTGTTCTCGGTGGTGCAGGAACTGGAGAGCGCCAAAGCGGCGTATGCCGATCTGAAGGGCCGTCTCGCGAAATACGGCCGCGCACCGGACCAGATCAGCGTGCTGCCCGGGGTCATGCCGATCATCGGCGATACCGACGCCGACGCGCGCGCCAAACTGTCGCGGCTACAGAGCTTCCTGACGCCGGAGAATGCGCTGGTCCTGGCCAGCAGCCGGCTCGGCTACGACGTGTCGGGGTATCCGCTCGACGGGCCGGTGCCGGCGCCGCCTCTGGGCCAGGGCACCAGGACGTTCTCGCGGGTGCTGTTCGAGACCGCGCGGCGCG
>CALFNB010000032.1 GCA_937902425.1 uncultured Acetobacteraceae bacterium
GGGTGCCGCCGAGGCGATCGAGCGAAACACCGGCGCGTCGGCCAGAAAATGCGCCGCCGCCGCCCCGGCGATTTCGTTGACACCATAAACGCTCGCCGCCGTCACCGCCGCGCGCCGCATCAATCCCAGTGTCACACTCATTCCTGGGCGTAACCCATACAGCGTCGCGATCTCCCGGATCAGTTTCAGCGACCGCAGTCCGGCGGCGAGCCCCTCCAGCGCCGGGGACGGAATGATCGCGACCAGCGCCGCGCCCTGGGATGCGGCGCGGGTGCCGATCGCCATCGCCTGCTCCCGCAGCGGTTCGATCGCGCGATGCGCCAGCATGGCGCGGACCTCATCGGTCGTGGTGCAGCCGTTCATCGCGAGACGGACCTGCTCGGGATCGGCCAGATTATGCGCCACCGTCCGCAACCAGGCGGTGCACTCGGCGCGCGCGACCTCCACCGGCACGGCGGGCGGGCGGAGTTTGGCGCGCAGCCCATCGACCCGGGTCAGGCGGCGGTAGGAGCGGACTTCTCGCCCAACTCCCCACAGCACCGCGAGCACGCCGGCGGCGACCGTCGCGAGGCTGGCCCAACCAAGCACCGCGGAACGCGCCATCTGATCGACAACGAAACCAACCAGCGACAGCAACGATCCGCCCACGACCAGGATGCCGAACCCCATGCCAATCCAGCCCAGAGCACCGAGTCTGGGCGTGGGGAGGGCGATGGGAATGGCGGCGGGGAGAGCTTCGGGCGGGGCGCTGGTGGTGTCGATGAACCCCGGATTGAGCGGGCGCTCGATCGTTTCGGTCCTGGCCGGCGCGGGCGGCGGTTCCGGGGATTTTGGATCGTCCACGAAGCCGGGCTGGAACGCGTTCATAACCTGTCTCCGATCAGGTCGACCAGGATCTGGTCCAACCCGAGATGCGGGATGCCGTTCGCCGCATTTGGGTCGATCGGCGGCGGCGTGAAAGAGGGCAGCTCGAAATAGCGGCCGGACCAGAAGCTGTCGGGCGGTCGGGAAATCGGCACGTTGCCGACGCGGTAGGGACGCGATTGAGTCTCCCCCAGCTTGCGGCCCCAGACCACCGGTTCGCGATGGCCGTCCGGCTGATCGGCCCACCCGTCCGTTGTCGAAACGACCGCGGCGGCGGCGTGGTACGATACGGCGTCCGTATCCCCCGGCGCGTGCGCCCGCGCCAGCCGCACCATGTCGCGCATCAGCGCGCGGAGATTGTCGCGGTGCAACTCCGGCACATGATCCGCCTTGGTCGCCACGAACGCGACGCGCTCGATCGCGGAGCCGCCGAGCCAGCGCGGCAACATCGAGTCACCGGCGGTGAGGCAGGCCGCGATGTCGGCCAGCGCGTGTTCGGTGTCCTCGAACGCGGTGCGGCCGGCGTGCAGCGCGCCGAGCGTGTCGACCAGCACGATCTGGCGGTCGAACCTTCGCCAATGCGTGTCGAAGAAGCTCGCGCGGATTTCCGTTTTGTAGGCATCGAACCGCGCCTGAAGCAGATCCGCGATGGAGTTTCGCGCCGGATCGAACGGCAAGTTGTCGGCGGGAAAAAACCACATGAACGGGGCGTCGTTGCGCGCGCCCATCGTCAGAAACCGGCCAGGCTGCAGGTAACGGAGGCCAAATTCGGCACGGCAACGCTCCAGCGCGGTTTTGTACAATCGGTGGCCGCGTTGGATCAGCGCATCGTCGGCGATCCGGACGGGATCGATATGAGCAACGAACGACAGGAACTCGGCCGCCGCATCGGAGCGCGGCTTTTCGCGGAGACGGGCGAGGGTTTCGGCTGACCAGCGCGAAAAGGTCAGGTTCAACAGCGGCAGATCGAGCAGCCATTCGCCGGGGTAGTCCAGCAATTCCAGGCGCAGCCGCGGCGTGCCCGACAGCCCGCGCATCTGTCCGAGCAGCCCGTCGCCGGCGCGGATTTCCAGTTCCAGTTCGATTTCCGCGAGGTCCTCGGTCCGCGCCGGCCATTTCGGTTGCGCGGCCGCGAGATCGGCGAGCTTCCCCGGATAGTCGAATCGCGGCGTGGTGCCGGCGCGCGCCGGAACCAGGCGGATATTACGCAACCGTTCCTTGCCGGCTTTGTCGATATGCGCCCGCAACGCCGGCATTGTCGGCCGCCCGGTACCCATCGCCAGCAGATTGGCGATGAGCGAGGTCAAAAACACCGTTTTGCCCGACCGCGACAACCCGGTGATCGCCACCTTGATCGGGCGGTCGTTGATCAGATTATCGAGCGATGACCAGAGCTGTCCGGCCGTATTCAGAACACCGCGCAACTGCCGTTAGCGAACCAGGTTGTTGGTGACCGCGCCGCCCGTCGCGGTGCGCCCGCCATCGACAACATATTGCGCACCCGTGATGTTGGACGCCAGATCGGAACACAGGAAGATCACCAGGTTCGCGACCTCGTCGGCGGTACCATAGCGGCCGATGGGAATGTTTTGCTGATAACGCGTTCCCACACTGCCAGGATCGCCCGGGTTCAACATCGACTCCAACGAATGTATCATTCGCGTATCAATCGGTCCTGGGCATACCGCGTTCACCCGCACGCCTGCCCGCGCGACCTCTCCCGCGGCGGTCTTGGTCAGGCCGATCACCGCATGCTTCGACGCCACGTAAGCCGGCATGCCGGGCGAGGCCACCAGGCCGGCGACCGAGGCGGTGTTCACCACCGCGCCGCGGCCCTGTTTGAGCATCACCGGCAGCACGTGACGCAAGCCGAGGAACACGCCTTTGACGTTCACCGCCATGACGCGATCGAACATGTCCTCGTCATATTCGGCGGTCGGCGCGACCGAGCCCTCGATCCCGGCATTATTGTAGAAGCAGTCGATGGCGCCATAAGCGTCGAGCGCGGCTTTGACGTAGTTCTGGACCTCGGCGGATCGCGTGACATCGGCCGCGACGAAGCGCGCGTCGCCGCCTTGCTGGCGGAGGATACCGGCGGTGGCCTCGCCCGCGTCCTTGTCGCGATCGACCACGACGACCTTGGCGCCGCGGTTGGCGAACCCGATCGCCGAGGCGCGGCCGATGCCGTTGCCCGCGCCGGTGATCAGGACAATCTTGCCAGTGAAATCCACAGTTTCCTCCGTTGGGTCGTTGAACCTCGCGATGTTTAGCACACGGCCGGCGGCGGGAGGAATTCCCGGCGGGCTTCCTCCAGCAGTGCCCAGATGTAGGGGGCGAACGACCGTGCGGTTTCAATGTGGAACGCGCTTTCGCTGAGGCGCCAGAGAATGATCTCGGCTTTGCCAAACAGCGTGCGGGTGCATCCGGTTTCGGGGATGGTGTCGAGGTCAAGGGCGCAGAACGCATTCAGGCACCACGCGGCGCGCGGTCCGTTCACCCGAAGTCCGACAGTTCGATGCGATACGTCGACGATCGAATCCGCGGCGATGCGCGGCGGGTCGTCGCTGAAGACAAGATACTCATCGGGTCCGAGCCAAAGCGCGGTGTGACCGTCGCTGGTCGCCGCGCACAGGGTCGAAGCGATTGGTTGCCGTGTTCGGATACTGAACTTCCCGGTTGTCGGCGCCAACGTCAGGTTCACGCCGTCGCAGAACGGCGTGGGCGGTGGCGCGTATGATGCGACGACCAGCCTCAGCGCGGGCTGGCCGACCGCGGCAGCCACTGTCCCGGCCCGTGCCGGTGATCCGGTAATCGGCTGGCTCATCCGCTCGCGCCTGGCAGCCACGCTTCCGGTCCGCGCCGGTTTTCCGATAATCCGCTGGGTCATCCGCTCCCCGGTGGGATCGTAAAAGGTCGGATCAGTAACGGTGACGGTCACGAATCCGCTCGAAAGCGGCACATGCAATTTCGTTCCGATCCGAGATCGGCCGCCAGAGAGCAGCGCCAGTGCGATCGGCCGGTTCAGCGCCACACTGTGATAAGCGGAGGTGACGTGACCGAGGGAAACCGCGCCGGTGTCGGTCAGTTGCGCGCCCTCTTCCAGGACAACGTCAGCCAGCAGGCCAACCAGTTGCTTGCGGTCGTCCCTGAGCATGTCGGAACGACTGAGCGAACGCTTCCCGACGAAGTCCGGTTTGCCCCGGGCAATCGTGCGGCTCAGCCCGAGGTCGTCGGGAATGACGGTACCGTCGGTCTCCTGGCCGACAACGATAAAGCCCTTCTCCGCGCGCAGGACATGCATCGTCTCGGTACCGTAGCGGGTAGCCCCGGTCTCGCGGAGCAAATCCCATGCCGCGCGAGCATAATTCGCCGGCAGATTGATTTCGAAGCCGAGCTCACCGGTGAAGCTGACACGGAATAACCTGGTGGGGACCCCGGCGAATTGCCCCTCGCGCACGCTCATATGCGGCATGGTCGTCAGATCGATGCCATCCAGCAACGGTGTCAGCGCATCAGCGGCCCGCGGACCTTGCAGCGCGATCACCGCCCATTGCTCGGTTGTCGACGTCAGCCAGACCCGCGATGAGGGAAACTCGGTCTGTAGGTAGTCTTCCATTTGGTGCAGCACACCAGCGGCGCCACCGGTCGTGGTGGTGACGTGAAACCGGTCCGGTGCCAGGCGGGCGATGACGCCGTCGTCGCGGATGAAACCATCCTCGCCCAACAGCAGCCCGTATTTGCAACGTCCGGGCTCCAGCCTCGCGAAATCGCCAGTGTACATGCGATTGAGGAACTCGGCGGCATCCGGTCCAACGACCTCGATCTTGCCGAGAGTGGACGCATCGAACAGCCCGAGATCGTCGCGCACCGCGCGGCATTCGCGCGCCGCCGCCTGATGCATGGTCTCGCCTGGCCTCGGAAAGTAGTGCGCGCGTTTCCAGTTGCCGACGTCTTCGAACACCGCGTCCTGGTCATCGATCGGCGTGCGGCGGATGGGATCGAACAGGTCGCCGCGGGCGGCTCCCGCGAAAGTGCCGAACGAAACCGGGGTATATGGTGGACGGAACGTTGTCAGCCCGATCTCCGGGATCGGCTGGCCCGTCAGAGCCGCGACCGTCGCGAGAGCGTTCACGTTGGCGGTCTTGCCCTGATCGGTCGCCATGCCCGCCGTGGTGTAGCGTTTCACATGCTCGATCGCCCGGAACCCTTCCCCCGTGGCGATGGCGAGGTCCTTGGTGCTGACGTCATTCTGGAAGTCGACAAACGCCTTGCCATGCGGCCGGCCGGGCGATGGGGGTACTGGAGTGCCAAACCTGAATTCGCCCGAAACGACGAATGCCCTGGGGTCGCCACCCCCCGCGCGGTGCCCCTCAGCGAGGCAGGCGGCCAGGTCAAAAATCCCGGCGCAGGCTCCCGCTGACTGTTCCGGTGCGGCGGAGGGTCCGGGCAGAAAGGTGCCGCTACCGGGATCGAAACGAAGCTTTCCCCGAGACTGGGAAAACAGATGCACCGATGGCGTCCAGCCGTCCGACATCAGCACCGTGTCGCAACGAATGATCCGCGGGCCAGTGTCGATCCGCGCGAATCGCACGCGCCGACGGCCTCCCGTGCCGGTGATCCGCGTCCCGATATGGACCGGAATGCCAGCCGCGCGCGCTTGCTCGCATAACGCCGGGTCAACCGCGTCACGCCGATCCAGGATCGCGGCGATCGAGGAGCCGGCGGATGCCAACGCGAACGCGGTGCGCCACGCGCTGTCGTGCGAGGTGCTGACGACGATCCGTTGACCCGGCAGCACACCGTAACGATGCAAATACGTCGCCGCCGCGTCGGCCAGCATGATGCCCGGCCGATCGTTGCCGGGAAACACCGCGGGCCGCTCGATCGCGCCGGCGGCGATGACGACGCGCTTTGCCCGCACCAGCCACAGCCGCTCGCGTGGCAGATTGGCGTTGGGCCGCGCCAGATGATCGGTCACGCGTTCCGCCAGAGCGATCATGTTGTCCGGATACCAGCCGAAGGCGGTGGTGCGGGTCAGCACGGTCATGCGGTCGTCGAGCGCCGCGGCGATCCACTCCGACGCGGGCAGTCCGTCGATGCGCGTGTCGGGCCGCGACAGCAACGAACCCCCCGGCTCCGCCTGTTCATCGCAGAGGATCACGCGATCGCCGCGTGCCGTTGCCGCGGCGGCCGCGGCCAGACCGGCGGGACCGGCGCCAATGACCAGCACATCGCAATGGGCGTAATGATGCAGGTATCGATCGGGATCTGGTGCCGCCGGCGCCCGCCCCAATCCAGCGGCGGCGCGAATGGCGGGTTCGTAGACACGTTGCCAGAACGATGCCGGCCACATGAAGGTCTTGTAGTAAAATCCCGCCGACAGCACCGGTGACAGCACGCCGGCGACAGCACCCAGATCAAACCGGACCGACGGCCAGGCGTTTTGCGCGCGTGCGGTCAGGCCATCGTAAAGCTCGACGGTGGTGGCGCGCTGATTTGGCGTGACCCGTCCGTCACCCCGGTCAATCGTGACGAGAGCGTTCGGTTCCTCCGAGCCCGCTGACATGATCCCGCGCGGCCGGTGATATTTGAACGACCGGCCGACGAGATGAACGCCATGCGCGAGCAATGCCGATGCCAGAGTGTCGCCCTGATGACCCACGAACTGCTTGCCATCGAAACTGAAATGAACTGGCCGGTCGCGAAGGATACGGCCGCCTGACGCGGTGCGGTATGGCTGCGTCATTTGGAGGTCGTGACAATTCGGTCGGTCACTGTATCACGGATACAGTTGAAAAATCGGCCGCAGCCATGAATATGCCGCCAGCGTTCCGCGTGGATGCCCTTCGGGTTGGTCCGGTTGTACAGGAAGTCAGCCCACTCCGCGTCCGAAACGCAACGTGGATCGACGGGGCGGACGACATGCGCTTCGCCGCCGTGACGGAACTCGTTTTCCGGTCGCGGTCCGCACCAGGGACAAGGGATCAGCAGCATCAGTGCGACACCGCGGCGGCGGCGGCCTCATCGATCAGGCGGCCGGTGCGAAAGCGGTCCAGACTGAACGGCGCCGCGATCGGATGCGGCTCGCCGCGGGCGATGGTCGCCGCGAACACATGACCGGAGCCGGGTGTCGCCTTGAACCCACCCGTTCCCCAGCCGCAATTAACGAACAGGCCGGGCACCGGCGTCACCCCGATGATCGGCGAGCGGTCCGGCGTGCAGTCGACGATGCCTCCCCAGTTGCGCAGCATGCGCAGGCGCCGAAACGTCGGGAACAACTCGCAAATCGCCTCCAGCGTGTGCGACGCGATATGCGGTCCGCCGGCCTGGCTGTAGGATGTGTAGACATCCGTGCCGGCGCCGATCACCAGCTCGCCCTTGTCGGACTGCGAGATATACGCGTGGATCGTATTCGACATGACGACGCAGGGCATCACCGGCTTCACCGGCTCGGACACCAGCGCCTGCAAGGGAAACGACTCCAGAGGCATGCGCACGCCGGCCATCGCCATCAGCACGCTGGTGTGACCAGCGGCGACCACGCCAACCTTTCGACAGCGGATTGAACCGCGTGTGGTTCGCACGCCGGTCACCGCGCCGTCGGGCCCTCGATCGATGCCGGTAACCTCGCAGTTCTGCACAATGTCGACACCCAGAGCGCTGGCGGCTCGCGCATAACCCCAGGCGACCGCGTCATGCCGGGCGACGCCGCCGCGCCGTTGCAAGGCCGCACCCAATACCGGGTAGCGAACCGACCTGCCGATATCCAACGGCGGGCAGAACGCCTTCGCCTGTTCCGGTGTCAGCCACTCATTGTCGACGCCCAGAAGCCGGTTGGCGTGCACGTGACGGCGGAACACCCGCACGTCGTGATGGTTGTGCGCCAGCATCATCACACCGCGCGGCGAGTACATCACGTTGTAGTTCAGCGCCTGAGACAACCCCTCCCACAGCTTCAACGCATGCTCATAAATCGCCGCGCTCTCGTCGCACAGGTAGTTGGACCGGATGATCGTCGTATTGCGTCCGGTGTTGCCGCCGCCCAACCATCCCTTGTCCAGCACGGCGATGTTTCGGATCCCGTGCTGCGACGCCAGGTAGTACGCGGTCGCCAGCCCATGCCCTCCGGCACCGATGATCACGACATCGTAAGCATCACGCGGCTCCGGCGCGCGCCATTGTTCCGGCCACGCACCACCAAAGGCGCGGCGCAGCAGAGACCAGGCGGAGAAATGCGTCGAGCCGACCATGCGGCGATTCTCTCCGCCTGGACGCCGCGGCGCAAGCTGGCTATGCCACTGTCAGATCGAGGGGAACGGCCATGGCTGACTACGACCATATCATCATCGGCGCCGGCTCGGCCGGTTGCGTGCTGGCGAACCGGTTGACGGAAGACCGGAACAACCGCGTGCTGCTGCTGGAAGCCGGTCCTCCGGATAAGTCGATGTGGATCAAAATTCCGGCGGGTTTCACCAAGCTGCTGAACAGTCCCGTCTACAACTGGAACTTCGCCACGGAGCCGGAACCGAACGCGAAAAATCGTTGCATCCCCATCCCGCGTGGCCGCACATTGGGTGGTTCCAGTTCCATCAACGGCATGCTCTACGTCCGCGGCAACCCGCTCGACTACAACACCTGGGCGCAATACGGCAATCGCGGCTGGTCTTATGAATCCGTGCTGCCATACTTCAAAAAGGCAGAACATTTCGAACCCGGCGGCGACGAGTCACGCGGCACCAGTGGTCCGCTGAACGTAACCCATATGGTGGAGCGGGCCGAACTGCTGGACGCGTTCATCGATGCCGCCGTCGCGGAAGGTTTCCCGCGTAACAAAGATTACAACAATGGCCACCAGGAAGGTTTCGGCTACTTCCAGGTCACGCAAAAGAATGGCGAACGTTGGTCGACGGCGCGAGGATTCCTCGACCCAATCCGTAACCGGCCGAATTTGCGGGTCGAGACCAGCGCCTACACCACCAGAATCATCCTCGACGGCAAGCGCGCGGTGGGAGTTGCATACACCCAGCACGGCGTCGCGAAAGAAGCACGCTGCGGCCGTGAGGTGATCCTCGCGGCGGGCGCGGTGAAGTCACCGCACATCCTGGAATTGTCCGGCATTGGGCAGCCGGCCTTGTTGAGCGCGCTGGGTCTGCCCGTGTTGCACGCGTTGCCGGGTGTCGGCGAGAATTACCGCGATCACTACGCGCCGCGGATGAACTGGCGGGTGAAGTTGCCGGTGACATTGAATGAGCGTTCCCGCGGCCTCGCGCTGGCCAAGGAAATCGTGAAATACTACACCCAGCGCCGCGGCATTCTGACTTTCACCGCCGGTATCGCGTTCGGGTTCGTCAAGACTCAGGCCGACATGGAAGAGCCCGACGTGCAATTCCATTTCGCTCATGCGAGTTACGGGAATGCGCAGACCCGCGAACTGGAACGCGAGCCGGGCATGACATTGACGGTGTATCAATGCCGGCCCGAATCAAAAGGTTCGATCCACGCGAAGACCAGCGACCCGAATGCCGCACCCGCGATCCGGCCAAATTACCTCGCCGATCCGATGGACCGGCGCGTGTTGGTCGACGGCATGAAGCTCGGCCGCCGGATCATCAACAACGCGGTGTTGGACAAATATCGCGCGTTCGAGATGAACCCTGGGGAGAAAGTCCAGACCGATGACGAATGGCTGGATTTCGCCCGCGCCAATGGACAGACAACGTATCATGTCATTGGTACTTGCAAGATGGGACAGGACCCACAGGCGGTCGTCGACGATCGGCTTCAAGTGCACGGCATCGCCGGTCTGCGCGTGGTCGATGCGTCGATCATGCCGACGGTGACGTCGGGCAATACCAATGCCGCGGTCATCATGATCGCGGAAAAGGGCGCCGACATGATCAAGGCCGCAGCGCGGGAGGGTCTGCGCGCCGCGGCTTAAACCACGGTGTTGGATTGGGTGGCCCGGACGAGCCGGACCATGACGTGGTCAGGCTAAACGTCCCGGCCGCCGATCGTCCGCGCCCGCACCGCTTCCTCCGGCACCGCCGCGCCGAAATCGGTGAAGGCGCGTTTCACCGCCTCGACGGTTGGACCGAACACCTGCTTGCGGTTCTCGCGCGCCCATGTGTTGGAGGCGGCGATGGGATCGAGCGAGGCCTGGAATACGGGCATCACATAGCGCGCGAACAATTCGTAACTGCGCATCGTTTGTTCGCGGCTCGCCCATTCGTGCGCGCGGAACAATATGCCACCGAAACCACCCTGGCTGTAGCCCAACAACCGGTTGATGCCTTTGATCACCGTCTCCGGCGATCCCACCAGCGTCGTTCCCATTTTGACGCCTTCGCGCAACGGATCGTCGGCGCGGCCCGGCGGCCGGCCGAGCGTGTCCTCGAAGTAGGTCAGCGTTTCGATGCGCTCGCCGCGGTTGACTTCGCGCAACGCCTGTTCGTCGTCCTCGGCGATATGGGCGCTGACCACGATGCGCCAGTTCTTGCGGTCCATCGTCTTGCCGTTCTTCGCGGCGTAATCCTCGGCGATTTTCCACTGCGTCGCCATCGCTTCGGGCCCGCCCGGCAGCCCGGCACCGATCGACAGCACGCCGACGCCATGCGTGCCCGCGGCGATCATGCCGAACGGCGTGATCGTACTGGCGACGGCGATCTCGAAATGCGGATCGCTGTACGGCGCGAGGTGCAGCCGGGCCTGGTTCATTTCGAACCAATCCGTCTTCATCGTGACCGGCTCGTCGCCTTTCAGCAGCCGCATGATGGCGTCCATCGCCTCCAGCATGCGCGGCCGTTGCGTGGACGGTTCGATCCCGAGCATATACGCGTCCGAGGTCAGCGCGCCTGGACCGCACCCCAGCATGGCGCGCCCGCGGGTCATATGGTCGAGCTGTACCCAGCGTTGCGCCACCAGGAACGGGTGATGATAAGGCAACGATGTCACCCCCGAACCGAGCCTGATGTATTTGGTTTTTTCCGCGGCGGCCGCGATGATCAGTTCGGGCGAGGCGATCAATTCCCAGCCGGCCGAATGGTGTTCGCCGATCCAGGCCTCGTCGAAACCAAGCTCGTCGAGCCATTGCAGCAACTCGACGTCGCGGCCGATCGCCAGGGTTGGGTTCTCGCCGAGCCGGTGGAACGGCGCGAGGAAGACGCCGAATTTCAAGCCACGGTGGGCCATGGGGGTAACTCCAGGAAGGGTGCCGCATCCTGCCGCCTTACTGGCCGGTAGCCAAGCCCATCACCGCATGGCAATTTGCCGGAAATCTCGTGATCAGGAGGAACCAGCCATGCGTTTGGCCAATAAGGTGGCGATCATCAGCGGTGCGGCTTCCGGGATGGGCGCGGCGACCGCGCGACGGTTCGGGAAAGAAGGCGCCAAGGTCGTCATCGCCGACCAACTGGAAGGCGAGGGCAAGATCGTCGCCGGCGAAATCAACAACGCCGGCGGCACCGCCGTTTTCATGCCGTTGAACGTCACCGATGAGGCCGGCTGGAACAAGGTCGTCGCCGACACGGTGGCGCAGTTCGGCCGTCTGGACATTCTGGTCAACAACGCGGGCATCAGCGGCAGCGCGGTGAACGATCTGCTGGAATCCGGCATCTGGGAGCGCGTCATGGCCGTCAATTCCACCGGCGTTTTTCTGGGCACCGCCGCCGCTGTGCGGCAGATGCAAAAGAACGGCGGCGGCTCGATCGTCAACCTGTCATCCATTTCGGGCGTGGTTGGGCAGACCATGGTTCACATGGCCTACAACGCCTCGAAGGGAGCCGTGCGGACAATGACGAAATCCACCGCCGTGCAGTTCGGCAAGGACAACATTCGTTGCAACTCCGTCCATCCCGGACTGATGCCGCCGATGCGCACGTCGGGCGCCACCGCCGACCCCACGGTCCGCGCCAAGATGCTGCGCGCGGTGCCGCTGGGACGCGCCGGCGATGTGGATGAGGTCGCCAACGCGATCCTCTTCCTGGCGTCGGACGAGGCATCCTACGTCACCGGGGCCGAGCTTTACGTCGATGGCGGCTACCTGGCGATGTAACGCGAACGGCGGCGGGGCCATCCGCTGAAATAATCCGAACGGGCGACCGAGACGTAAGTCTCGCGGGCCAAGAACGTCGCCTGGCCGGATGCTTTCCCGGTTTCAGCAGGGTTTTTCAGTGGCCCGGCCAGATCGAACGTAGATGTTTTCTTCTCCATCGAGACCGTGTATGGGGCCGGAAGAGAAAAATTACCCCCAATTGGACCTGGACCTCATGGCCACCGAAAAGGACCTCGACCGCTTCGACCGCGAAATTCTCCGGCTGATCACCGACGACGCGTCACTGTCGCTGGCGGAGATCGCGGGCCGGGTTGGCCTGACACCCACGCCGTGCTGGAAGCGCATCCGGCGCATGGAGCAGGACGGCATCATCCTGCGCCGCGTGGCCGTGCTCGACCCGGTGAAAGTTGGGCTGCCGGTCTCGGTCTTCGTCGAGATCGAAACCGCGGATCACTCCAGCGACTGGCTGACCCGATTCGCCAAGGTGATCGAGGAAACCCCGGAAATCGTTGATGCCTGGCGCATGTCCGGCGATGTCGATTACCTGCTGCATGTCGTGGTGCGCGACATCGCCTCGTACGACGCGTTCTATCGGAGGCTGATTGGGTCGGTGCCGCTGCGCAACGTCAGCAGCCGCTTCAGCATGGAGCGAATGAAGGCGGCGGCGCTGCCGATCTGACCGGTCCCGAGCTTCGCCACCAGCGCGAGAACGCAACCGCATTCACAAGTTTTTGAAATTCCTCGTCATATTAGGTAGATTTTAAGGATGTTGCGGCCAAATGGCGCCCGTTCAACCGGAGGGGCCACCGTGACGGTCAGTCGCCTGATTAATCGTAATGTCGTCGCCGAACGCGGCCGCACCAGCATGCGCCTGGAGCCGGAGCTGTGGGAGGCGCTTTTGGAAATTTGCGGCCGAGAGAGCCAGGACATGAGCTCCCTGGTCCGCAAGGTGGAGCAACGCGGCCACGCGGGCGGCCGCACCAGCGCGGTGCGCGTGTTCGTCCTGTCGTATTTCCGTACCGCCGCGACCGACGCAGGTCATCTCGCGGCCGGCCATGGCGCGCTCGCGGTGAACGGGCATATGGAACCAAGCCGAAACCTGCCGGGATCCGGCGTCTCCGAGCCGGTAACGCGCGTGGCGGTACGGGCGGATCAGTCCGCCGCTTCCTGGCCTTTATAAAGGGCCGGCCAGCGCCGCCGCACCAGTGGGCCAGTGTCGGCATAGGCAAGACAGGTGTTGAGGATTTTCGGCGGTCCGCCCATTTTTTCGGTGATGCGGACGTCGACCCTGTCACTGCCGGGCGCCTCAATCGCGCCCTCGGCGCGCATTTCCTGGCGCACTTTGGCCGGATTGATGGTCTGGAACGCGGTGGTCGCCATTTGCTGTAGCAGTTCCCGCAGATGGGTGCAGCCCAACGAGCCGCCGACGAGGTGGTTCGCGTCGCGCAGAAAACCCGCCTTGATGCGCAACCCGATCAGGCGCGAAAAATTCGGCGCCGCCGCGGGACACATCACATAGGGTGTCTTATCGCTGACCGCATCCACGTCGACGACGTGCATTGTGTCGTCAATCGTCAGGCGCAGCCACATATCGTGAATTGGCTCGCCCGCCGGGATATAGCCTCGGTCGTAATTGGTTTGCCCGAAGGTCTTCGTGTCGGTCAGGTGCGCTTCGATGTCGTACAATCCGTCGGCGCGGCGGTAGCCGTTGATCTCGATCGCGCGCGTATGGATCGCCTCGCGCGGCTGAGGCGGGGTCAACGGCATTTTGGACTCCTCAATGTCGCAGCGCAACATGAGACCGTGCAACCGTCATTGCAACGGTTGTCATGGCATATCTGGCCCGCTCCGCGAGCCCAGGCGTCATGACGCGGCTTTGCCTTGTGCCGGATGCGACGATCCCGCCATTGATCCGGCCGGCGATTCCAGGCATTGATCCCGATCAATGACCTGGGCTCGCGCGTGCCGCAAACCGCACCCGATCCTGGTGCTTCCCGACCCGAAAAGGCGCCCGCCGCATGAATGTTTTTCACGCCTTCTGCCACAAGGCCCTGGAAGATATCCGGGCGCAGGGGCGGTATCGCGTCTTCACGCCGCTTGAACGGCACATCGACGAAGCGCCGTGGTACCGGCGCGCCGACGGCTCCCGCGTCCTCGTCTGGTCCTCCAACGACTACCTCGCCATGGGCGGCCACCCGGTCGTCGTCGAG
>CALFNB010000033.1 GCA_937902425.1 uncultured Acetobacteraceae bacterium
ACCAGGTTGGCGACCGAATTCACCCACTCGAACGCCAGTGGAGGCGAGCAATCTCACCCATCCGCCTCAAAATGACATCGAACCGGCCGTCTTGGGAGGGTGGACTGAACCCCAACCCTGAGACACGAGAATTAAGCACACTCCCGATTCTGCCTCCACGGCCGCGGTCAACGCAAGCGGCAAACACCGGCTGTCGCGCTTAAGAGGTGTGCATGCGGCAGGGTCGAAGCCCGAGGTTGACGAGCGCGGGGGGTGTTCGCCGCCCGCGTGGCTTAACCGGGAACGATCAGTACTCGACCTGCTCCACGGCCACGACCTCGGGCACGTAGTGGCGCAGCATGTTCTCGATCCCGTGCTTCAGCGTGGCGCGCGAGGACGGGCAGCCGGAGCACGAGCCCTGCATGTGCAGCCGTACCACGCCATCCCGGAACCCGCGGAACACGATGTCGCCGCCGTCGCCGGCCACCGCCGGGCGCACCCTTGTGTCCAGCAGTTCCTTGATCTGCTCGACGATCTCGGCATCCGCCGGATCGACGTCTTCCTCGTCGAACAGATCGTTGTCCGCCATGGAGGTGTCGATCACCGGCCGCTCCATGACGAAATGATCCATAATCGCCCCGAGCACCTGCGCCTTCAGCGTCTCCCACGACACCTCGTCCGTCTTGGTGACGGTCACGAAGTCGCCGCCCAGAAACACCCGCGCGACGCCGTCAAGGCCGAACAACGCGGTCGCCAGCGGGGAGCGCGCGGCCGAGGCGCTGGAGGCGAAATCCGCCGTCGAGAGGCCCATCACTTCCCGGCCGGGAAGGAATTTCAACGTCGCGGGGTTTGGCGTGCCTTCGGTTTCGATGAACATGGTGTTCGAGCCCTGTAACATGAACGGGAAACTGTCGCGGGGAAACAGGACCGCAGCGGTCCGGGAACCTCACGCGCTACATCGTCCCGGACGCGGCGCTTGGCAAGAGGGGTTCCGCGGCCGCGTGGCGATTGATCGCGAAGTTTACCTGGGCGTCACGCTCGAAGCTCCGCGAGCAAGTCAGTTAAGGCTTTAACACGAAGGCCGCGAAGGCCACTGGAGCACACGAAGCAGGCAAGATTGGCGCTTCGCGCGGTATTGGGACAAACGCTCACGCGAAGCGCCCCAAAATCTTTCTTCGTGTGCTCCGGTGGCCGTCGCGGCCTTCGTGTTAAAACCTTGTTTGCCTGGTCGCGAACCGAGGCGGACGGCACCATCACGACTTTCTGGCCAGCCGCACCGGAAGCCAGGCGGATTTCAGGATGCGTGACTCTCGAGGGGCGGGACCCGAGAATCCCTGGCAACCGGAATTGTCGTGGGATCCTGAACAAGGCCGTCGCGGTACGAGATGCCCGGGTCGAGACCGGTTCGGCGACTACCCCGGTGTCAGGCGTTGGCCCGCCCAGGCCAGCGCGAGGCGCTGTCGTCGGAGGAAGTCGCCGCAGCGAGCCTCAGCATGTCAACCGCTCGCCGGTTCACGTTCCGGCGGTATCGGGACAGGCATTATCGCCGGGATCGTACCTCGTGGGTCATGGTGGTCAACTGCTCGGCGCGCGTTGGCCTGGTCGCACTCTGACTGGTGGACCCGGGTTTGGACGCCGCCCCGCGACCTCGGCGGTGCCAGGCAGGAAAATTCGGCGTTCCGATGGCACGCGCCGGAAAAACGGAGCCATCCGTCGTGAAATGGGTAACCGCGCACCCTCAAATTAAATTTAACCAGAACAAAACAAGAAACTCGCAGAATTAATCCCACGACTTCTTGTGCGGACTCCATACCGGTTTTTACAGCCGATTATTCCAATCGACTCGGCGGACACGTTTTTTTCACGCGCGCCCGCCTGAACATCTTGTAAGCGGGCGGATACCCATGTTATCCCATTCGAGCCCATGGACCCCCACTAAATTCCAGTCGGATCCATGGCGGGCCTGGACCAGGTTGTTTGGCGGACAACCTTACCGGACCGTTCCGATCGCCTGTTCCTTTCCGCCCCCTGCTGACGTGACGACCCGATACCGGGAGGTGGCCAGGCGGCGATGGCTTTGTTCAACGGAACCTATGTGCAGAACTTCGATGCGAAGGGCAGGGTCTCCGTCCCCGCGTCCTTCCGTATCGCTCTGCGCGCCGGCGCCGTGAGCATCTCCGCCTCCAGCGAAGGTCCTGTTAGCATACC
Source organism: uncultured Acetobacteraceae bacterium (assembly GCA_937902425.1). Taxonomy (GTDB): domain Bacteria; phylum Pseudomonadota; class Alphaproteobacteria; order Acetobacterales; family Acetobacteraceae; genus Rhodopila. The sequence goes on from CALFNB010000033.1 coordinate 2,188, forward strand.
GCTGGTGCTGCGGCCATCGGAGAAGGCGCAATGCATCGAGGCGCAGACCGAGGTGAAGCATCAGGCGCTCGTCGCCGAACTGGAAAAGCTTGATCCGCTCAGCGAAGAGTATGACGCGCTCGCCACCGTGCTGTTCGCCGACGCGTGGCCGATCGAGACCGACAAGGAAGGCCGCATCATCATCCACGAGACGCTGCTCGGCCACGCCGGCATTTCCCGCTCCGGCAGCGTCGCGTTCGTCGGCATGGGCACGCGATTTCAACTTTGGCACCCGGACAACGTCCCGGGGCAGAAGGCGTCGGCGCAGGCGACTTATCGCGCGCGCATGGCGCGGCAGCGGGAGGCGGTGGGAGCATGACATCCCAGGCCGAACCGAAGCTGGCCGGAACCCACATCCCCGTGATGCTGACCGAGATGTTGGCGACGCTGAACCCGCGCGACGGGGCGGTGTATCTCGATGGCACATTCGGCGGCGGCGGTTATGCGAGGGCGATCCTCGACCGCGCCCAATGCCATGTCTGGGCCATCGATCGCGATGAAACGGCGATCGCCCGCGGTGCCGGCCTGGCAGCCCAGTACCCGGGCCGGCTGCATTTGTCGCACGGCCGCTTTGGCGACATGCTGACCCTGCTGACCGAGGCCGGGGTGCACGCGCTGGACGGCATTGTTCTCGATATCGGCGTCTCCTCGTTCCAGATCGATGATCCGGCGCGGGGATTTTCGTTCCAGAGTGATGGCCCCCTGGATATGCGCATGGGAAATCGTGGGCGAAAGGGGAATGGGCCAGAGGGGAATGGGCCAGAGGGGAACGGGCCAGAGGGGAACGGGCCAGAGGGGAATGGGCCAGAGGGGAATGGGCCAAAGGGAAACGGGCCAAAGGGGACATCGGCGGCCTCCAACCGCCCCGATCCGACCGCCGCGACCCTGGTCAACACCCTCCCGGAGCGCGATCTCGCCGATCTCTTGTTTCAACTGGGCGAGGAACGTGCCTCCCGCCGCGTGGCGCGCGCTATCGTGGCGGCCCGCGCGGAGGCGCCGATTGTAACCACGGGACGCCTCGCCAGTATCATCCGTGCCGTACTTCCGCCCGATAAATCGGGCCATCATCCGGCGACTCGTTCGTTTCAGGCGCTGCGGCTTCGGGTCAACGACGAATTGGGCGAGATCGAGCACGGTCTCGCCCAGGCGGCGCGGCTGTTGCACCCGGGGGGACGGATTGTTGTGGTATCGTTTCATTCTCTGGAAGACCGGATCGTCAAACGGTTCATGACCGAGGTCTCCGGCCGCGCGCCCGCGCCGTCGCGCCACGATCCGCGCGGCCTGACACAGGGGGTGGCGGCCTCCGCCCGGTTTCGCCTCGTGACCCCGAAGGCGCTGCGGCCGGGTGCGGCGGAGGTCGCCGCCAATCCGCGGGCCCGCTCGGCCCGGCTGCGCGCCATCGAATACCTGGGGGTGGCCGCATGATCGCCGCCCGCCGTTTGTCGCCCTCGGGCGGCCCATCGTCGTCCTCTGGCAACCCATCGGTGATCTCATGATCAGACCCATCACGGTGATCTGCTGGATCCTGGCGCTCAGCGCCGGGCTCTATTTGTATCGCGCCAAGCATGAGGTCGAACTGATGGATCAGCACATCGACCAGATCGCGAAACAAACCGGCGACCTGCGGGCGCAAAGCCGGCGCCTGCTCGACGACTGGATCCGTCTCGGCGAACCGGAGCAGTTGCATAAGTATTCCGATGAGTATCTTGGCCTGAAGACCATCGCCCCGGCGCAGTTCGCCCGGTGGAGCGACCTCCCGAACCGGTTGCCGGCACCGGAGACGAACCCGCCCGAACCGCAACCGGATGTCGTGGCGCAATCGCCCGACGCCGCATCGCCTGATGCGGCCAATGCGACCGCCGCCGTTCAGTCCCCGTCCACTGACTCCCCAGACAGCGTGGATGAGGCCAACGCCGACGACCTTCCGGTGCCGCCGATCCCGCCCGAGTCACCCAAGGTGACCGCCATATCTTTTCCGGCGGTGACCGCTCCACCGCTGCAGGCGAGGCCCGTCACGCCGCGGCTCGCAACGGACCCGGATGCGGAACGGCCGCGCCCGGCCGCCCCCGCCCGGATCGCGGAAGAGCCACGTACCGCCCCGACGAAAATGACGCCGTTGGAGCCGCGTCAGAGCGGCTCAGGTCCGGCTCCCGTCCTGAGCGCGCGGGAGCCGGACGTTGGCGCGCCGGCCGCGGCACGGCCTGCCTGGCAACAGCACGGACTGCCGCCGCTACAGGCGCAAGGTCCACGCGACGTTCAAGGTTTGCCGCCACTGCAATCCCAGGGACCTTCCCAGGCAACGGCTCAGGCCCAGGCAACGGCTCAGGGCCCGGAACGGGGACCGGTTGGTCAGCCCGCGTATCGGCCGGCTGAGCCCCGTGTCGCCGAAACTCGCGTCAACGAACCGCGAGCGGAGGCTCGCCTGATGCCGCCGCGGCAGACCCAGATCGCGCCGCGACCCCAAATGCCCGTGCCAGCCCAGACCATGGAGCGCGGCCCAGGAAGTCAGGTCGCGCGGCAGGCGCAGACGCCGGCGCCGTCGGCCGGTCCGGGCGGATCCTTGCTCGGGATGTCGCGAGGGCCCGTGCCACTGCCGTTGCCAGCCCCGACCCCCGTCAACGCGATGTGGAATCCCGCTGGGAATCCCGCTGGCAACCCTGGGGGGAACCCTCCTGGGAACCCCTCCGGGCCTGGACGCTAAGGCAAATCGATGACCCGCTTCGATCCTCCACCCCAGCCACCGCATGATCCTCCGTCCGAGCCTCCCTCGGGCGGTCCGGCCGGCGCCTCGCGCTTTCAACGGATGCGGGTTCGTCGCGGCGCGCCGCCCAGGGACGCGGTGCCGCGCATGGAGCATTTCCATGTCACCGCCGCCGAAAAGCGCCGCCGCGAGGCGATGGAGCGCAGCCGCGGCCGGCTGGTGATCACCGCCGGGATGTTCGCGGCCATGTTCACCATGGTTTGCGTCCGGGTCGCCTGGGTCACTGTCATCCACCCGGTCCACGCCAAGGTCGCGCGTGAGACCGTGCCGGCGATCGCCAAGGGGCCGCTGCAACCGATCACCGACATCGTCACGCCCGGCCAGCGCGCGATGATCGTCGACCGTACCGGGCAACCGCTGGCGATCTCGGAACCCACCCGCGAGGCCTTCGCCGATCCCAACGCGGTCGGCGACCCGGCCACGGCCGCGAAGCAGCTCAAGACCGTCCTGGCCAGGCTGGACGTGCCGGCGCTGATCAAGCGGCTGTCGGACATCAGCAAGCGCTTCGTCTATATCGAGCGTCAGATCACGCCCGACGAGGAAGCCCGTATCAACAATCTCGGCATCCCCAGCGTCGATTTTCACAACACCTTCCAGCGCCATTACCCTCTGGGCCGGGTCGCCGCCCATGTGCTCGGCGGCGTTGGCATCGACCAGAACGGCGTCGCGGGCGCCGAACTCGCATTCGACAAGCGGCTCCACGACAGCGGCGAATCGCTGCGGCTGTCGCTCGACGTCCGCGTCGAGAGCGTGGTGCGCGAGGAACTGCTGGCCGCCAAACAGGAATTCAACGCGATCGGCGCCTCCGGCATTGTCATGGACGTGAACACCGGCGAGGTGATCGCGCTGGTCTCGCTGCCGGATTACGACGCCAACGATCTGGGCCGCGCGTCCCAGGAGGAGCGGTTTGATCGCGCGCTGACCGGGCGCTACGAGCCAGGCAGCACATTCAAGTTGCAAACCACCTCGATGGCGCTGGATTCCGGTCTGGTGCACATCTGGGACGCGTTCGACGCGGCGCACGATATTCATATCGGGCGGTTCACGATATCGGACTTCCAAGGCAAGCACCGCTTCCTGCAATTCCCGGAAGTGCTCGCGTATTCCTCCAATCTTGGTGCCGCGCACATCGCTTTGGTGGTCGGCGGCCAACGCCAGCGCGCCTGGCTGCGAAACATGGGGATGTTCAACCGCGTCCCGATCGAGCTGAAGGAAGCCGACCGGCCGCAATTCCACTCGGAATCCGCCTGGGGTGAGGTGGTGACGATGACGGTCGGGTTCGGTCACGGCATCTCGGTCACGCCGCTGCACATCGTCGCCGGAACCGCCGCGGTCGCCAACGGCGGGGTCTACATGAACCCCACGATCCTCGTCGCGGACCCGGACAATCCGCCGGAGGGCCGGCGCGTGATGCAAAAGTCCACGTCGGACCTGATGCGCCGGCTGATGCGGCTGGTGGTCACGTCGGGGTTCGGCAAAAAGGCCGAGGTGCCGGGTTACTTTCCTGGTGGCAAGACCGGCACGGCTGAGAAGAACAAAGGCCACGGCTATGAGAAACACGCCAACGTTTCGGCGTTCATGAGCGTGTTCCCGATGCAGGCGCCGCGCTACGCGGTCTACATGATGCTGGACGAGCCGCACGGTAACGCGGCGACCGGCTTCTATTCCACGGCCGGTCAGGTCGCCGCCCCCGCCGCCGGCCGGGTCATTTCCCGGATTGGCCCGATCCTGGGCCTCATGCCCGATATCAAGGACGCGCCGGAGATCGAGCAGGCGCTGGCGATCCCGCTGCAGCCGCCGCGCGGCCTGGTACTGGGCCCGATCAAGGTGACCGAGCCGGCGACTGACCCGGCCTTCCACCGTCCAGACGTGCTGCCGGCGCGGCTGCCGGCCGGCCCCCCGCGGCCTGATCTGCTGCACCGGACCCAGGGAGATCCCGCCGTTCCCGCCGAGCGGCCCGCCGCGGTTCCGGCGTCGGCCCCTGCCGGTGCGCCCTCTGGCACCCCCTCCGGTGCGCCCTTTGGGCCGGCGAAACCCAACATGCTGCATCGGATCGAGGCGGCGTCGGCGCACCGGTTGCCGGAGGTTCCGGCCGCCGTGACCCCAGGCGTCGCGCCCGGCCCCGATTTGTCGCGCCCCGATTTGTCGCGCCCCGACTTGTCGCGCCCCGACTTCTC
>CALFNB010000034.1 GCA_937902425.1 uncultured Acetobacteraceae bacterium
AGCACCGAGGGCGTGGCGCATTTGCTGCCCGCCTACGCCGGCCGCCTGATGCAAGCCGAACTCGAGGCGCTGCACGCCGCGTTGGGCAATCCCACGCGCCCAGTGGCCGCCATCGTCGGCGGGGCCAAGGTGTCCACCAAGCTGGAGCTTCTGGGTAACCTCGTGACCAAGGTGAACGTGCTGATCATCGGCGGCGCGATGGCGAACACGTTCCTCGCCGCGCAAGGCAAAGCCGTCGGCAAGTCGTTGCAGGAAGCCGAAATGCACGACATGGCGCGCTCGATCCTGACCCAGGCCGCGAAGGCCGGATGCGAGATCGTGCTGCCAATCGACGCCGTGGTCGCGACGGAGTTCCGGGCCAACCCGCCGGTCCAGACGGTGAGCGTGGACGCGGTGCCGGCCGACAGCATGATTTTGGACATTGGTCCCGCCTCGGTGGCGGCACTGATCGCCCGCTTGCCGTCATTGCGCACCCTGGTCTGGAACGGCCCTCTGGGCGCCTTTGAGACGCCACCGTTCGATACCGCGACCATGGCTCTGGCGAAGGCGGTGGCCGAGGCGACCGAGCGAGGCGCGCTGCGCAGTGTGGCCGGCGGTGGCGATACTGTGTCGGCGCTGCGCCAGGCGGGCGTGATCGAGAAACTGTCGTACGTTTCCTCGGCGGGCGGCGCGTTCCTGGAATGGCTGGAGGGCAAGACCCTGCCGGGAGTCGCCGCATTGGGGTAGAACAGCGAGGCGTCGCCGCGGGAACCGCAATGGATGATCTTCTGGCCTCGATCAGCGCCAAGAAAGCCGAACTCGATCGGCTACGCATCCGTGTGCCAAACGGATTGACCAATCTCGATCACGCGCGCGACCTCGAACTGACCTACACATCGAACGCGATCGAAGGCAACACGCTGACCGCCGCCGAAACCACGCTCGTCATCGAGCACGGCATCACCGTCGCGGGCAAGCCGCTCAAGGATCACCTGGAGGCGATCGATCATTACGACGCCATCTGTTACGTACGCGAACTGGCACGCCAGGCGACGCCGCTGACCGAGATGGACATTCGCAACGTGCACAGATTGGTGGTGCTACGATCGTGCCCCGACATCGCGGGAAGTTACGCCGACCAGGGACGTTATGTGGTGATGGATACCGGGCGCCACGCGTTTCCCTCCCCGGCCGAGGTGCCGGCGTTGATGGGCGATTTCGCGGCGTGGCTGCGGCATGCCCCCGACACGCCGGAGACTTCTGTCCGGGCGCATCGCGATCTGGTCGATATTCACCCGTTCAACGATGGCAATGGCCGCACGGCTCGGCTGTTGATGAACCTGATCCTGATCCGCGGTGGATACCCACCCGTGGCGGTACGTCCGGCCGACCGGCCCGCCTATATTCGATCATTGCAAATACATCAGGCCGGTCAGGGCTCGACGGAGTTCGCGGCGTTGCTTTATCAGCGGCTCGACGCGGCGTTGGACGAATCGCTCGCGGCCGTCAGGGAAGCGTTTCCGTCAACGGCGGACGTTCCGCCAAAACCGGGAATTGAACAGTAGCGGACGAAACTGCTCGACATCGCGGAATCACCCCAGCAATTCGCGGCAACCCAGATCGTCGACCGCCATCATGATGCGCTCGAAATTGTTCCACCAGATCACCGGCGGCACACCGTCCACCGCCTGCCGCACCGGCGTCGCGATGTGGAGCAGCGCCCCCAGCCGATAGTCGTCATCGAGCATGCCGCGATCGTAGCCGCGCACACCATGCGCCAGCAGGGCAGCGTGGTAGTGGTCCAGCAGCCCGGCCTCAAACCGCCGCCGGCGATCGGGGTACCAGTGAACCGCCATCATATAGGCGAGATCCAGCGGCCCGATGCCGAGACGCCAGCAATCCCAGTCGAACAGCCGCGCGTCGCTCCCTCCATCGCGCGCCATGAAGCAATTCCAGACATGCGCGTCACCATGCAGGATCGTCACGTTTCGATGCGACAAAAGCCGCTCGTGCAGCCGCGGCACCGCCTCGAGATATCGCTCACAGAGCACCAGTCGCTCGCGCGGCAGCCGGTCGCCGAGCAGATCGGCGAAACGCGCGACACGCGCGGTCAGATAGCGCACGTACTGATCCGTGGTGGCGGCATCGTGCCGCGTACCCAACGTAACCCCAAGCCGCGGATCGTCCCACCACGCGGCATGCACGCGCGCCAGCACAGCCACGAATGTCTCGCAATGTTCCAGCGTCGGCGGCAGCGGCCAAACCGAGGGCGTGACATGGGTATCCGTCAGATCCTCCAGCAGCAGGTGCCAGTCTTTCGTTTCGGAATCCCAATGCGCATCGAAGCAAATCGGCACGATGCCGTTGCCCATCGCGGGAGCGACAAGCTGGTAGAACGCGACCTCGCGGCGGCCGGCGTCCCATGCCTGACCGATGCTGGCGGGAAGCCCGGTCTTGAGGATCAGCGACGCCGGCGCATCCCCGGCGGCGCCGTCATACTCAAGGCGCAGCCGGCCGATACGCGAAAACAACGTCGGCCGGGAGCTTTCCACCACGACGCTCCGCACGCTCGCGGCACCGAGCCGCCCCGAACGGTGCAGCAGGTCGGTGAGATACTCCGCGTCGGCGATCTTCGACCGCGATTCCCTTGCCATGACAAATCACCCGTTCCGCGCGCTCATATCAGGGCGCCTAAGGATTGACACTCGTGTATCACGTCATGGCCCGGCCTGCCCGCATGGGCATCAGGTTCAGGCCGCGCCATGGTCGGAATTGGCCCGACATGCTCGGGCCTGGCCAGGCTGGCCCGAGCATCTGGGTCCACACGAAGTTCGCCTGAGAGCAATTTCATGCGTGCGGCAACAGATTCTCCGGTCAGGCCCGAGAATGACGCCGCGGTGAAAATCGCACCGCCCGTCACGAGAGGGCCGCCGGCACACCGGACGGCAACCCGGACTGTCTCGTTGGCCGACCGGCGAACCGCGACTTTGGCCCGGTCAGTCCGCCGCGTCGACCGCCACGTCGCGCTT
>CALFNB010000035.1 GCA_937902425.1 uncultured Acetobacteraceae bacterium
GAACGGTTGAACGGCCGCACCATGTATCAGCCGCGCGGCAAGGTGCTCGGCGGCACAAGCTCGATCAACGGCATGATCTACATGCGTGGCCACGCCGCCGATTACGATCAATGGCGGCAGCTTGGCAACGAAGGGTGGGATTACGAGTCAGTCCTGCCGTACTTTCGCAAAGCCGAGGACAATGAACGCGGCGCCAGTGAGTTTCACGGCGCAGGCGGACCGTTGCGTGTCTCCAACCAGCCCTATGAATGGGAAATCGGCCGAGCCCTGCTGGAAGCATGCAAGCAGGCCGGCATTCCGGAGACGCCGGATTTTAATGGAGCGCAGCAGGAGGGGTGCGGATATTATCAAACGACGACGAACAATAAGCGGCGTTGGAGCACCGCGGCGGCCTACCTCAATCCGGCGCGCGGCCGAGCCAACCTGAAGATCAAAACTCACGCCCACGCCACCAAGGTGCTGATCGAAGGCGGCCGCGCGGTGGGCGTGGAATATCAAACCCCTGGCGGGCGCGAGACAGCGCGGGCACGCGGCGAAGTGATCGTCTCCGGTGGCGCGTTCGGCTCGCCGCATTTGCTGCAGCTTTCCGGAGTCGGGCCGGGCGAGCATTTGCGCGACATGGGCATCAATGTGGTGCACGAAATGCCCGGCGTGGGGTCGAACCTGCAGGACCACTTCAACACGTTCTGTACCTATAAGATTTCGAAGGACCTGTCGCTGAATTCACTTCAAAACAGCTTCAGCAAACGGATGATCGCCGGTGCGCGCTATGTGCTGTTCCGCAACGGGCCAATGACCGGCAACGGCCTGTACGTCGGCGCTTTGGTGCGCACCGATCCGCGGTTCGAGCGGCCCGATCTGCAAATGAACATCTCATGCTGGAGCACGATCGGTCGCGACCGCAACGGGATCATCTCGCATCCGCATCCCGGTATCTCGATCAGCCCGGTCCACCTGCGTCCCGAAGCGCGTGGCACCGTTCGACTGGGGTCCAACGATCCGTTCGCGCCGCCGAAGATTCATTTCGACTTCATGAAGTCCGATTACGACATGCAGGTGATGCTGTATGGGATCAGGCTCGCCCGGCAGATCGTTCGCCAGCAGGCGATGCAGAAACTGCTGATCGAGGAAACCTCGCCGGGCATTAAGGTACGGACCGACGCGGACATGATCGAGGACACGCGTGCCCGCGGCATTTCCAACCTGCACCCGGTGGGGACCTGCGGCATGGGACAAGGGACGATGGCGGTCGTGGACCCCAGGCTGCGCGTGCACGGACTTGGCGGGCTGCGCGTTGTCGATGCCTCGATCATGCCCGTCATCATCGCCGGCAATACCAACGCGCCGACCATCATGATCGCGGAAAAGGCGTCCGACATGATTTTGCGGGACGCGCGCGCCACGTAACGAACAGGAGCCGCCCATGGAACTCGGGATTCATCTGCCGCATATCGGCCGCAAGGCGAGCCCGGAAAATATCCGCCGTGCCGCCATGCAGGCCGAGCAACTTGGCCTCGCCGATGTCTGGGTCAGCGAACATATCATCGTTCCGAAAGACGGTGGTTATCCGCCCTCGCCAAACTTCTGGGACCCGGTGCTGACGTTGACATGGGCGGCGGCGTGCACCGATCGGGTTCGCCTCGGCACGTCGGTGCTGGTGCTGCCGATGCGGCATCCGTTGCCGTTGGCGAAAGAACTCGCCACGTTGCAGAACCTGTCGAAAGGCCGCCTGGTACTGGGCGCCGGTGTCGGCTGGCTGGAGGCGGAATTCGATGCTCTGGGCGTTCCGTTCAAGGAACGCGGCCGCCGTATGGATGAAGGCATCGCCATGATGAAGGCGGTCTGGAGCCAGGACCCGGTCACGTTCCCGTCGAAATATATCCCGGCGGTGATCAACGATATGCGGTCGCAGCCGCAACCGGTAAAGCCGATTCCGATCTGGATTGGCGGATCGTCGGACGCCGCCATCAATCGCGCGTTACGGTTGGACGGCTGGCACGGCAGCCGGGTCCGGCCCGAAGCAGCCGCCGAGGTCGTGCAACGATTTCGCGCCGTTCGGCCGGAGAACGACTTCACGATTTCGCTACGGATCAGCATCAATGCGACCAATGTCGACGACTCACGCGCGGCGTTGGCGGCGTACAAGGCGGCCGGCATCCAGCACGTAATGGCGGCGCCGGAGGACCGCGAAATCGATCCGTATCTGAAAACTGTCGAACGCTTCGTGAAGGCGGGCGAGGGATTGTGATGAAAGCTTCGTGAGCTTTGGGGGCTTCGTGTCCTTTGCGATGTAGCGAACCGTGGACCCACGTTCGGTCAGCGATGGGTTCGCTCCATCACAAAGGAGGCGAAGCTTTCTTATCGGACGCCGAATTCAAATAACAGCCGCATCCTTCAATCGCCGTAATTCGACCTCGTTCAGGCCCAGTACGCCGCGATAAATTTCATCGTTATGCGCCCCGAGTTCCGGGCCAAGCCAGTTCACCTTACCCGGAGTAGCGCTCAGCTTCGGCACGAGGTTGGGGATCGCCAACCGCCCAGTACGAGGATCATCCACGCGCAGGATGTTCTCGCGAGCCGCGTATTGCGGATCTTCGAATATCTCATCGATCGCGTAAACCGGACCGCACGGAACCTGCGAAGCCTCACACAACTTCAACAGGTCGGCACGGTCGTGCCGAGCGGTCCAGGCGCCGACGGTTTCATCCACTGTCGCCCGGTCTGTCTCGCGCGCCGCCAGCGTCGCCCATTTCAACGCCAGGTCCGGCCGCTCCATCGCCTCCGCCAACCGGGCGAAAATCTTGTCATTCGTGCAGGCGATGGCGATCCAACGATTATCCATCGTGGGATAATGACTGTGTGGGACAACATTCACCGTGCCAGGGCCCATGCGTTGGCGCACATACCCGTTGTACTGAAACGCCGGTGCGAGTTCGTCGAGGATGCGAAAGATCGGCTCATACAGTCCAATGTCGATCATCTGGCCTTCATTGGTTTTCTGCCGCGCCTGCAATGCCAGCAATGTCCCAAGCGCGCCGTACAAACCGGCCATGTAATCCGGGATTGTCGCCGATCCCGGCGTGACCGGCGCGCGATCCGGATATCCCGCCAAAAACGACAATCCGCCGAACGCATTCCCAATACGTCCAAACCCGGGCCGGTCGCGATACGGTCCGGTCTGCCCATAGCCGGAAATCCGCACCATGATCAGCCGAGGATTGACCGCGTGCAGAACATCCCAACCCAGGCCCCAACGCTCCATGGTGCCAGGCTGAAAGTTCTCGATCAGCACGTCGGATCGTTCCACCAGGCGTTTGATCAGCACGACGCCATCAGGTTTGCGAAGGTCCAGGGTAATGCACTTCTTGTTGCGCGATTCCGACAGCCACGGCAGCGAGTCGCCGCACTCCGTCATGGTGCCGAACCGGCGGGTCGCATCGCCCCCCCCTGGCAGTTCGACCTTGATTACTTCGGCACCGAACTCGGCGAGTTGTGTCGCGGCGAACGGGCCCGCCAGAAAGGACGCGACATCCAGGACCCGACATCCTTGCAATGCCTGAATGTCGAACATCAAGGGACTCCTCGCGCCGCGACCTGCCGCGCCCGTTGCACGATGGGGTAGTCGATAAACTGGCCATCCAGTTGGATCGAGGCAAGACCCTTGGCCTCGGCGTCTTCAAACGCGGCGATGACTCGGGCAGCCCAGACCAACTGCTGTTCAGATGGGGAGAAAGCCGCGTTGGTGACGGCGATCTGGTCGGGGTGAATGCACATCTTGCCCTGAAATCCCAAAGCGGCGGCGCGCTCGGCGGAATGGGCAAAACCCTCGGCATCCCGCAGGTCAGCCCAGACCGTGTCCAAGGGTGGCTCGATGCCGGCGGCACGGGATGCCATGACGACCGCCGACCGGGCCGGCAGCAGTTCCATTTCGTCACGCGACCAGACCATTCCGAGATCGAGCGTATAATCCCCCGCCCCAAATGCCAGCCGTTTCGTGCGAGACCCGGAACCGGCGATCGCCCCAACGTTGCTCATACCGAGCGCGGTTTCGATGATCGGCACGAGATCGATGCCGCCGATTGGCAAACCGCGCTCACGCTCCAGGTTGGACAACAACCAATCGGCGGACCGCGATTGATCGGCGGTCTCGACTTTCGGCAGGATAATTCCATCCAGACCGAAGCGCGCGACCGTGACGATATCCGCGTAACACCATTCGGTGGAATAAGCATTGACCCGGACGTATAGTTTACCGTGTCTCGTATGGCCGAACGCCGCCACCACCAGGTCGCGCGTGGCCGGTTTCTCGCTGATCGCGACCGCGTCTTCCAGATCCAGGATAACCGCGTCGGCGGGCAGTGTCAGTGCCTTCTCGACGCGGCGGGCGTGATTGCCGGGGGCAAACAGAAAGCTGCGCAGCGCCATCAGCTCGCCTCCCCGGCTCGTTGCACGCTGAAGATCGAGCCGTAGCCGATTCTGCTCCAATCCGGCGGCACCGGGCACGGCGTCGCGTCCAAATGAGCGGTCTGGGCTGGCCGCCCGCGCACGATATCCCCGGTGTGGTTCGTCGGCGTCGGCGCCGCGGTCCAAGGAAAAGCGTCAGCCGAACTGTAAACGAACAACGCGACGGGGCGCACGCGATCGGTCAGATTGGCGCGCGAGGCGTGGATTGTCCGGCAGTTGATCGCGATCACGGTGCCGGCAGGACCGGTCAGATCCACGGCGCACGTTCTGTCGACAGTCATCATATCGCGTTCCTGGATCGATCCGGTCCAGTGTCCCGCGTCGTCGCGATGGACGAAGATCGGACCGTGATGCGACCCTGGGATACAGGTCAGCGGTCCCCGCTCCGGCGACACCTCATCGAGATAAAAACCCAAAGTGACCGGCGAGTAATTGGTATGCGGCCAGGCGGGAATATCCTGGTGCCAGTCGACGATTTCGCCCGATCCCGGCCATTTGTAATTCAATTTGGCGCTGTGGAATTTAACGTCCGGACCGACCAGATCGGCGGCGATGTCGGCCAGCACGGATTCACTCGCCAAACGCCAGAAATCCGGATGCCGGTCGACGAGCGCCCGTAATCGCCGCACATGCGGTTGGTCCGGCCGGTGCCGCGGGCCGAGGTCGAAGGCCTCGTTCGATACGGCAACCGCTTTGCTCGCTTCCAGGAATTCGGCCGACAATTCCCGCGAGCGGTGCAGCCAGGCGTCCGGAACCAGCCCGTCAACCGCGAGGAAACCAGTGCGGAAATAAGCATCCCTCTGTGCGGATGTCAGCACCTTCGGCGGGTGGCGGAGAATATCTTCGGGTTTCATGAGCCGCTTGTGTGCCGGCCTGGGTCCGCCGGACGAGCGGAAGAACGACGCGGGGCAAACAATACCCCGCCGTCACGGACCCAACCAAAACCGCGCATCATCGACTACTCCTGAGGATACCGCCACGGTTTCGCCGGCTGCGTCGCGGTCTCGTCGATCGTCCATTGCGGCAACGCCAGACCTTCGGCGACATCCGAAAACACCATCCGCACTCTGGTGCCGATCCCGACGGTTTTCACGACCTCCGGCAGCGCGAATTCGCCATTCGGCAGTGTCAGATTGCCGGCGACACGCAGTCCGTCATCCGGGGTTGGCTGGCCCTGTTGCGTGTCCAGTTCCACCAGCAAAACCAAATACGGCGTCTTCGCCTTGAACGCTGGTTGAATCGCGTGGTGCACTTCGAGATAGGAGTACACCGCGCCCTTCCCCTCCACCGCGGTCCAGGTCGCGTTGCCACCGGAACAGAACGGACACGCCGTGGTTGGCGGGTAGCGCACCAGCGCGCAGTCATCGCATTTCTGCAGATGGAACTGATGCTCCGCGCAATGTTTGAAATAGCTGATATTTTCACCGTCGAGATCGTCGATCGACAGCGCCATTCCCATGTAGTCGCCTTTGACGCTCATCGCCTTATCCTCCCCATTTGGCCCACCCGTTACGTGCCACGCCGCATGACCATCGCCGATCCGGTCGCCGGGTTGGCCCAACCGAGATTGGCGGTGACTTCGATGTCCTTTACCTGACGGCAACCGCCCTCGCGGTAATCGAACGTGTGCTGGCGTTTGCCATCCGGCCCCATCGGACAGTAGTCATCGACGTCGTGGCGCAACTGGCGCACGTTTTCGATCACCATGTTCATGCCGTGCGTATAGGCCTCGCACAGATGCCCGCCGGACGTGTTCTGCGGCCGCTTGCCACCCAGGCGAGTGATGCCGGAGGAAACGTATTCGCCGCCCTCACCCTTCTTGCAGAACCCATAATCTTCCATTTGCAGCATCGAAGTGAAAGTGAACGCGTCGTACGCGCCGACCGCGTCGACATCCTCCGGACCCAGGCCGGCGTTCGGCCACAGGATATCCTTCGCGTAATATCCAGCGACGCGAGAAATCGGGCCGTGCTGGTAGTGCATATCCAGCCGCGGCTTGCTGCAGCGCCCGACGATGCCTCGGATCAGCGGCGACTTATGCCGCTGATCCTTCGCCCGCTCGGCGCTGGTGACGATGATCGCGGTCGCGTTGTCGGTCTCCACGCAGCAATCGAGCAGATGCAGCGGCTTGCAGATGATCCGGCTGCTCAGCACCTCATCCACGGTGAAGCGCTTCTTGTAATAGGCTTTGGGATTGTTCGACGCGTGCTCGGAATGCACGACTTTCACCATCGCCACCTGCTCCGGCTTCGTGCCGTAGTCATACATGTGGCGCATGAAGGTCGGGGCGAAGTTCTGACCCGCGCTTTGCCAGCCGTAGGCGCGATTGTGCAGCATGTCGCCGTTGACCGGCGCGGCCGAGCGAGCCCCCGTGCCGCCAATGCGCACCTGCGAGAACCCGTTCATGGAACGGAAGATCGCGACACACTTGCACAGTCCGGCTTCCATGACACCGATCGCGATGCCGATCAGCGCCTCGGTCGAGGAGCCGCCGCCCATGCAATCCATGTAGAAATTCAACCGCGCGCCGATATCGCCCGCCATGAACGTCGAGGGCGTCGAATCGTTGCCGGAATAAGACAGCATCCCGTCGATGTCCGACGCTTTCAGGCCCGCGTCGGCGATCGCATTGCGCAAAGCCCAGGTGCCGAGGGCTCGGGTGGTTTTGCCGGAGCCGCGGGTGTAGGTGGTTTCGCCGACACCCACGATGGCATACTTGTCGCGAAGAAATTTCGGTGTCGAAACATCGGTATCCGCGGGTAATGGCATGTCCGTTCTCCCTTGGCTTCTGTCGAGCTGCATCCGTCGATCCCGAGCAGGCTGGCCCGGCCGGCGGCGGACGTCAATCTCTCGGCCAGCGGTTACCCGGTTGAAGCATCTTCCATCACCCGGTACCATGGTGTCCGACTCAAGGGGGGATCAAGGAGCAGCAAGATGGCCGATGTCATTCGATTCCCGGGCACCGTCGAATGGTCGGGGGAAAATCCAGGCATTTCCCTCAAATCCGATCCGAACGGACCGTTCACGACACTCGCGAGTTTCTTCCGGATCGTGCTGTCGCCGCATGGGCGCGGCCACGTGCTGGTCCTGGTGCGGCCGGCCAGTGAGTTTGTTCGCACACCGGCGGTTTGCCTGACGGACAATGAGCCGCTCGCGCGCTGGCTGGTTCAGGAGTTCGTCACGAAGTTCGGCGCGTTCCAGGGGATCGCGGCGATGCACGAGTTGATTTACCGGAAGCTCGACAGCGTCGAAACCGCCGGTGACCCGAGCAACATCTATTCCGAAACCGTTAAGGCCGGCGACCTGACAGTCACGCTGACGTGGGCCGGTCTGGGCGTGCCGTTCTGTTTCGCGAACCCGCCAGAGCTGTCCGCGACGGGCGTGCATCACATGCCCAGTTTGTTCGTCGGCTGCCTGGATGCGTCGATCCTGGTGAACGGCAAGCGTTTGCCCGGATCGCCCGTCCCCCGGGAAGTGGCGGG